>JAFDWD010000839.1 GCA_018268695.1 Actinomycetota bacterium | reverse complement strand
CGTGCGGATCACCAGCGGGCAGCGGACCTCGCCGCCGAACATCGCGCCGATCTTCGCCGCGTGGTTCACCACCTGGTCCATCGCGACGAGCAGGAAGTTCAGGGTCATGATCTCGACGATCGGCCGCTCGCCGAGCATCGCCGCGCCGACGCCGGCGCCGACGAAACCCTCCTCGGAGATCGGCGTGTCGCGCACCCGGTCGGGGCCGAAATCGTCCATCAGCCCGGCGGTCACCTTGTAGGAGCCGTCGAAGAGCCCGACCTCCTCGCCCATGACGAAGACGCGCTCGTCGCGCTCCATCTCCTGGCGCATCGCGAGGCGGAGCGCCTCGCGGTAGGTCATCGTCTCAACGCCCCCCGCGACGGCGGGCTGCTCGGCGACGCCCGCGGCGCTCATGCTCCGAGCCCTCCGGCGAAGACCAGCTCCTCCTCACCGGCGGGGCTGCCCGGGCGCATGCGCTCGAACTGCTCCTCGGATCCCGCGGCGTACATGCCCGCCGCGAGGCGGTCGACCGGCGGCGCCTCGTCGGCCTCGGCGAAGGCGATCGAGGCCTCGACCTCGGCTTCGACTTCGGCCTCCAGTGCCTCGATGCCCTCGAGCGGCGCCCCACGCGCGACGAGCGAATCGCGGGTCCGCGCCAGCGGGTCCTGGCCCTTGCGCTCCTCGATCTCCTCCTTGGTCCGGTAGGCGAGCCCGGCGTCGGCGACCGAGTGGCCGCGGAAGCGGTAGGTCATCGCCTCGAGCACGGCCGGCTTGCGTTCCTCGCGCGCCGCCCGGAGGAGCCGCGTCGTCGTCCACTCGACCTCCTCGAGGTCGTCGCCGTCCACCCGCTCGCCCTCGATCCGGTAGGCGGCGGCGCGCTTGAAGACGTCGGGCTCGGCCGAGGCGCGCTCGACGCTCGTCCCCATCCCGTACTTGTTGTTGACGACCATGAAGACGACCGGCAGGTTCCAGACCGCCGCCAGGTTCAGGGACTCGTGCCAGGCGCCCATGTTCACGGCGCCGTCGCCGAGCTCGCAGAGGACCGCCTGCTCCTTGCCTTGGCGGACCAGCGAGAGCGCCATCCCGGTCGCGATCGGCAGCTGACCGCCGACGATCCCCCAGCCGCCGTAGTAACCGCGCGAGACGTCGAGCAGGTGCATCGAGCCGCCCCGCCCGTGCGCGCAGCCGTGGGCGCGGCCGAAGAGCTCGGCCATCACCGCCTCGGCCGGGACCCCGCGGGCGAGCGCGAAGCCGTGGCAGCGATACCCGGTGACGAGCAGGTCGTCGGGCTGCAGCGCCGAGACCGCGCCGACCGTCGCCGCCTCCTGCCCCGAGGAGAGGTGACAGTAGCCGCCGATGCGCGCCGCCTTGTACTGGCGCTCCGCCGCTTCCTCGAAGCGGCGGATCAGGAACATCGTGCGGTACTGGCCGAAGAGGTCGTCGACGTCGAGGTCGAGCGGGGCGTCGGTGCGGTCGATAACGGCCATCTAGGGCTCCTCGAAGTAGTCGGGGTGTTGTTCACGGATGCGCGGGACCTCACGCAGGACAGCCCGCAGGTGCTCACGCAGGGCGAGCTCGGCGGCATCGGGGTCGTGTCCGCCGACCGCGTCGGCGATCGCCCGGTGGTCGTCGACCATCGTCGACAGGTAGTCGGGCATGCGCAGGCTGAGCCGACGCAGGCGGTTGAGATGGGACTTCGCCCGCTCGTTGACCGGCCAGACGGCCGGGTGGCCGCTGAGATCGCAGAGATTGCGATGGAAGGTGTCGTCGAGCAGCTGCCAGGAGTCGATGTCGACGCGCTCGATCGCCCGTTCCTGCGCCCGCAGGTTTTCCTCGATCTGGGCCATCGACTCGACGTCGGCGAGTTCGGCGGCGACCCGCACGGCGGTGCACTCGAGAGCCTCACGGATGAATTGGGCATCCGAGACCG
>JAFDWD010000838.1 GCA_018268695.1 Actinomycetota bacterium | reverse complement strand
CGTGGACGAGACGGCCGTGCTTGCCGCCCCGCCTTGCGTCCCTTGCCCCGTCCCTAGCCCACCTCCAATTCGTCGGCGATCAGCTTCGCCAACGTCAGGCTCGACGTTGCCGCCGGTGAGGGGGCGTTGCGGACGTGGACGGCGTGCTCGGTGCGGTGGACGACGAAGTCGTCGACCAGCTTGCCGTCGCGGCCGAGGGCCTGGGCGCGGATGCCGGCAGGGCCCGGGAGGGCCTTGGCGCCCTTGAGCGCCGGCACCATGCGGGCCGCTTCGGCGACGAAGGAGGCGGGGCTGGCGGCGTTCCGGATCTCGATCAGGCCCGCGCGCCAGTGGTGGGCGATCATCTTCCAGGTGCCCGGCCAGCGCAGGGTCTCGCCGAGGTCGCGGCGGCGCGCGTCGCGCAGCTCGTAGGCGTCGCGGGCGGGCGCCATCAGGGCGCTCGGGCCGATCAGCACCTCGCCCGCGAAGTTGCGGGTCAGGTGGGCGCCGAGGAACGGCAGGTCGGGGTCGGGGACCGGATAGACGTTGGCGCGGATCAGCTTCGCCTCGGCCGGCCCGAGCTTCAGGTAGCCGCCGCGGAAGGGGACGATGCGGGGGTCGGCGGGCGCGCCGCAGGCGACGGCGAGGCGGTCCGACCAGAGGCCGGCGCAGAAGACCGCCTGGCGGGCGATCGTGGTGCCTCGCGAGTGCTCGACCAGGAGGCGGTCGGCGAGCGGGCGGGCGCGGCGGACCGCGGTGCCGAGGTGGAGGGTGCCGCCGGCGGCGGCCACGTCCTCGGAGTAGGCGCTCGCCACGGCGACGAAGTCGACGACCCCGGTCCCCGGCGAATGGAGGGCGGCCACGCCGCGGGCGTAGGGCTCGATCGCTCCGATCTCGTCTCCGGCGAGCCGCCGCAGGCCGACCACGGAATTGGCGACCCCGCGGCGTTCGAGCTCGTCGAGCCGCCCGAGTTCGTCGTCCTCGACCGCGACGATCAGCTTCCCCGAGCGGTCGTAGGGGATGCCCTTCGCGTCGCAGTAGTCGTAGAGGGCGCGGGAGCCTTCGACGCAGAGGCGAGCCTTCAGCGAGCCCGGCTCGTAGTAGATGCCGGAGTGGATCACGCCGCTGGAGCGGCCGGTCTGGTGGACTCCGATCCGCGGCTCGGCATCGAGCACGGCGAGACGCGCCCCCGGGCGACGGGACAGCAGCTCGCGGGCGACCGCCTGTCCCAGGACCCCGCCGCCGACGACCACCAGGTCGCACTCGGCGGGCGGGTGAGGGGAGGCCAGCATCGCCGGGATACTGGCAGCAGCCATCAACCCCCGTGCGGGAAGGGGACCTTTTCGTGGACGACTTCGCTGACCAGGCGGGCGTAGACGCCGGCGCCCTTCGGGGTCAGGTGGATGCCGTCCCAGAAGAGGCTTTCGCCGCCTTCTTCGGCCGCCT
>JAFDWD010000837.1 GCA_018268695.1 Actinomycetota bacterium | reverse complement strand
TACGACTTCTGCGCCCACCTGGACGCCGACGGCCAGCACCCGGCCTCGGAGGTCGCGCGCCTGCTGACCGAGGTGCGGGAGGACCGCGCCGACCTCGTGATCGGCTCCCGCTACGCCGCCCAGCCCGAGCCACTCCCCGGTGCCGAGCCGGAGGGCGAGGACTACAAAGCGACCTGGTCGCGGCGGATCGGGATCAACGTCTTCCGCTTCATGCTCACCCTGGCGACCCGCCAGCGCTTCACGGATACCACCAGTGGCATGCGCGCCGCCAACCGCCGGGTGATGAAGCTGTTCAGCGAGAACTACTCGCCGGACTTCGCCGAGATCGAGTCGCTGCAGCTCGCCGTCCGCGAGGGCCTGCGGGTCGAGGAGGTGCCGGTGCGGATGCTCGAGCGGACCGGCGGCAGCTCCTTCCTCACCCCGCTGCGATCGGCCTTCTTCATCTTCAAGGGCCTGGTCGTCATCCTCGTCGGCCTGTTCAAGCCGCGCCACGCCGAGGCGGAGCGATGAGTGCGCTCCTCGCCCCCCTCGCCGCCCAGGCCGATCACGTCAGCCTCACCGCCCAGACGCGGATCATCGCCGCCGTCCTGGCGATCCTCTTCATGGTCTGGATCCTCGACCTGATCCGCCGCGACCGCCTGCAGGAGCGCTACAGCGTCGTCTGGTTCGTCGCCGGCCTGGCGATGCTGGCGGGCGCCGCCTTCCCCGGCCTCCTCAAGCTGGTCGCCGACGTGATGGGCGTCCGCGACACCAACGTCGCCCTCTTCTCCATCGTCCTCCTCCTCCTGCTCGGCCTGGCGCTCAACTTCAGCGTGATCATGTCCCGCCAGGCCGCCCAGATCACCCGGCTCGCCCAGGAGCGGGCGATCGAGCGGGCAAAGGAGCAGGCAGAGCGAGAAGAGCTGGAAAAGCGGGTAGGCGGAGACGGCTCGGAGACGAGCTGAGGGACGCAGTCCCCCAGCTGTTCTTTATGGCGCTGTGGGGTCCATAAAGAACAGCCAGTGGACCCTCAGGCAGTGCGCGCCAACCGGTAGAACAGCGCTTCCAGCGCCAGCTCCTCGGAGACGTTCAGGTCCAGGCCGCGCCTCGTGTCCTGGACGGCCGCGGCTCCGGCCCGGGCCCACGCCGGGTCGAGCTTCGCGGCCTGTGCCCGCAGGACCTCGAGGCGGTCGCGGGCGAAGACGACCTCCTCGGCGCCCGCGGCGAGGGCCGCCAGGTCGCGGAGCCAGAGGGCGGTCAGCTCGAGGCCGAGGTCGAGGATCTCGGTGCGGCGGCGCCGGCCCGCCCGTTTCGCGCCGTCGGCGATGTCTTTCGCGGTGCGTTTGATGCCCACCTGAGATTCCTCTTCGAGCGCTTCGCGAGCGGCGCCTTCGGCGTCCTCTCCGGTCGCCGTGGCACGGGCGAGGAGACGCTGCCAAGGCGCGCCCGAGAGCTCGTCGGCGAGAGCCGCGGCGACGCAGGCCTCCGCCTCGGCACGCAACTGACGACCGACGGGCGAGAGCAGCAGGCGGGCGCGCTCGAGATCGCCCGCGGCGAGCCGCGCGGCGGCGGCGACCTCTTCCGTCGACGCACCGGCCGCCTCTTCGGTCGCGCCAAGCTGGGCTTCCAGCACCTCCGCCGGCAGCGGCGCGAAGTCGACCGGCTGGCAGCGCGAGGCGATCGTCTCCAGCAGGCCCTCGGGCTCGGAGCTCAGCAGGATCAGGTGGACGAAGGGCGGCGGCTCCTCCAGCGTCTTCAGCAACGCGTTCTGGCTCTCGTCCCGCATCGCCTCGGCGGCATCGATGACGAAGACCCGGTGCTCGCCTTCGAAAGGGCGATAGGCGGCGGCGCGGATCACCCGCTCGCGCACCTCGTCGACCAGGTGCTGGGCGCCGCGTGGAGCGAGCCAGACGAGGTCGGGATGCGGCGAGGGGTCGAGCAGCGCGCGGCGACGGGCGTCGTCGGGGTCGGGCGCACCGGCGGCGACGATCTCGGCGGCGAAGGCCCGCGCCGCGACCCGCTTGCCGGACCCCCGCGGCCCGCGGAAGAGGTAGGCGTGGGACGGCCCGGACTCGATCGCCGCGTTGAGCGCGACCCGCGCCCGCCCCTGGTGCTCGGTCGCCTCCTCGAGCACCACGCTAGGCACGACGGGCCTCGACCGCGGCGAGGATGCGGGCGTGGACCTCCTCGACGGTCCCGGTCGCGTCGATCACCACCACCCGGTCTGACGCGATCATCGCGATCTCGTCGTAGGCCCGCGCCACCGTCCGTTGTAGCTCGATCCCCTCCGCCTCGAAGCGGTCGTCGCTCTCGGCCCGTCCCAGGCCGACCTCAGGATCGACCTTCAAGAGCAGCGTCAGGTCCGGCCAGAGGCCGTCGGTGGAGGTGTCGCAGAGGCCGATGACCTCACCCACCCCGAGACCTCGCGCGGCGCCCTGGTAGGCGACGCTCGAATCGGAGAAGCGGTCGGAGACGACGTCGCGGCCCGCCTCGAGCGCCGGACGGATCACCCGCTCGGTCAGGTCGGCACGCGCGGCGAGGAAGAGCAGCAGCTCGGCCAGCGGCTCCAGCTCGGTCGCCGGATCGGCGAGCAGCGTGCGGATCCGCTCGGCGGCGGCGGTGCCCCCGGGCTCGCGGATCGCGACGGTCCCCTCACCCAGCGCCTCGACCAGCAGTCGAGCCTGGGTGCTCTTGCCGGAGCCGTCCACTCCCTCCAGGGAGATGAACAACGCCGGACCTCAGCCTTTGGTGCCCGCTT
>JAFDWD010000836.1 GCA_018268695.1 Actinomycetota bacterium | reverse complement strand
GCTTCCACTCGCGCTACGAGGAGCTGATCGCGAAGACCCGCGAGAACAAGCTGACCGCGGACGACTTCATCGGCACCAACATCAGCCTCACCAACCCGGGCGGGATCGGCACCGTCGCCTCGGTGCCGCGGCTGCTCTCGGGCCAGAGCGCGATCATCGCCACCGGCTCGATCGCCTACCCGCCGGAGTGGTCGCACGCCTCGCCGGAACGGATCAAGCAGCTCGGCGTCTCGAAAATCATGACGCTGACCTCCACCTATGACCACCGCGTCATCCAGGGCGCCGAGTCGGGCGAGTTCCTGCGCCGCGTCGAGCAGCTGCTGCAGGGCGAGGACGAGTTCTACGAGAAGGTCGCCGCCGACCTCGGCATCGACGCCGCGCCGATCACCAACGCCCACCCCGCCTCCGCCTCCCCGGCGCCGCTCACCACCGCCGCCCCGGCCGCCGAAGTGTCGGGCGTCCCCGGCCAGGTCGACGAGGAGCTGCTGCAGGCGGTCCAGGCCGCGACCTCGCTGCTGAAGGCCTACCGGACCCAGGGCCACCTCGCGTCGCGGCTCGACCCGCTCGGGACCGAGCCGAAGGGCGACCCCGGCCTGGAGCCGGAGAACCTGAACCTGACCCCGGAGCTGATGACGCGGATCCCCGCCTCGATCCTGCGGATCGGCGTCCCCGGCGAAACGCTGCTCGAGGCGCTGCCGCGGATGCGCGACGCCTACTGCTCGACGATCGGCTACCAGTTCGAGCACATCGCCTCGCACCAGCAGCGGATCTGGATGCGGGAGATGATCGAGACCGGCGCGCACCGCCAGCCGCTCTCACCCGAGGAGAAAGAGCGCCTCCTGCACCGGCTGATCGACGTCTTCACCTTCGAGCGCTTCCTCGGGAAAACGTACCTCGGCGCCAAGGTCTTCTCGATCGAGGGCCTCGACGTGATCGTGCCGATGCTCGACGAGGCCGTCACCCTCGCCCACCGCGCCGGCGCCGACGACGTCGTCTTCGGCATGGCGCACCGCGGCCGCCTCAGCGTCCTCGCACACAACCTCGGCCGCCCCTTCGAATCGATCCTGGCCGAGTTCGAGGGGTCGAAGAAACTGAGCGCCGTGAAGGCGGTCGCCGCGATCCCGCACGGCGGCACCGGCGACGTCAAATACCACTACGGCCACCGCGGGGTCTACGAAAGCTTCTCCGGCGAGAAGACCTCGGTCCGGCTCTACCCCAACCCGAGCCACCTCGAGTTCGTCGACCCGGTCGTCACCGGTGGTGCCCGCTTCCTGCAGAACAAGGTCGACGGCGCCACGCTGACCCAGGACACGATGTCCGCGGTCCCGATCCTTCTGCACGGCGACGCGGCTTTCCCCGCCCAGGGCGTCGTCGCCGAAACGCTGAACCTGCAGGGCCTGCGCGGCTACTCGACCGGCGGCACCGTCCACATCATCCAGGACAACCAGGTGGGCTTCACCACCGATCCCGAGGATGCGCGCTCGACCCCCTACGCCGGCGACCTGGCCAAGGGATTCAACGTGCCGATCATCCACGTCAACGCCGACGATGTGGAGGCGTGCGTCGCGGCGGTGCGCCTGGCGATGGCCTACCGCGAGCGCTGGCACCGCGATGTCGTCATCGACGTCATCGGCTACCGGCGCTACGGCCACAACGAGACCGACGAGCCCGCCTACACGCAGCCCGCGGTCGCGGCGAAGATCAAGGACCACAAGCCGGTCTCCGAGCTCTACGCGGAGAAGCTGATCGAGGAGGGTGCGACCACCGCCGAGATCGTCCAGCGGGAGGGCGAAGAACGCAAAGCGCTCCTGCAGAAGGCGCTCAAAGACCTGCGCGAGCGGATGGAGGCGGGCGATTACGAGGACCCGACCGTCGCCACCGGCACCGGCGAACTCGACCGCACCGCGAGCCCGCCGGTCGACACCGCCCTGGGCGCCGACCAGCTGATCAAGCTGAACGAGGAACTGCTGCGGGTGCCGGACGGCTTCAACGTCCACCGCAAGCTCCGTCGCCCGCTGGGCCGCCGCACCGACGCGCTCGCCGAAGGCGGCATCGACTACGGCCAGGCCGAGGGGCTCGCCTTCAGCTCGCTGCTCACCGAGGGCGTCCACATCCGCCTCACCGG
>JAFDWD010000835.1 GCA_018268695.1 Actinomycetota bacterium | reverse complement strand
GCCGAAGAGCTCGATCGAGCGCATCACGTCGGCGTGGGGGAGGGTGCCGACGCTGAACTGGATCAGGAAGCGGTCGTGATCGAAGATCGCGTGCTGGTGGAGGATCTTCTCGGCGACCTCGGCGGGGGAGCCGACCAGGGTGGCGCCCTCCGGGCGGCGGCTCGCCTCGAAGGCGGCGCGGGTCATCGGGGGCCAGCCGCGCTCGCGGCCGATGCGGTCCATCATCCGGGCGAAGGCCGGGAAGGCGGTGTCGGCGGCGGCCTGGGAGGTGGGCGCGACGAAGCCGTGGGAGTTGATGCTGAGGGCGGGAGGGGGCGCGCCCGCGTCGGCCGCCGCGGCCGCGTGCAGTTCGGCGAACGGCTTGAAGCGGGCCGGTTCGCCGCCGATGATCGCCAGCGCCATCGGTAGGCCGAGGCGACCGGTGCGGATCGCCGACTCCGGTGAGCCGCCGACCGCGACCCAGACCGGCAGCGGGTCCTGGAGCGGGCGCGGATAGACGCCGCGGCGGTCGATCGACGGGCGCAGCCGGCCGTCCCAGGTGACTTCGGTGGAGGCGCGGACCGCGAGCAGCACCTCCAGCTTCTCGGCGAAGAGCTCGTCGTAGTCCTCGAGGTCGTAGCCGAAGAGCGGGAAGGACTCGATGAAAGAGCCGCGACCGGCCATGATCTCGGCGCGCCCGCCGGAGAGGAGGTCGAGCGTGGCGAAATCCTGGAAGACGCGGACGGGGTCGTCGGAGCTGATCACCGAGACCGCACTGGTGAGGCGGATGCGCTCGGTGCGCTCCGCCGCCGCGGCCAGCGCCACCGCCGGCGAGGAGACGGCGAAGTCGGGACGGTGGTGCTCGCCGACGCCGAAGACGTCAAGCCCGACCTGGTCGGCCAGCTCGATCTCCTCGATCAGGTCGCGCAGGCGACGATCGGCGCCGACCACCGGCCCGCCCTCGACCTCGGGGGTCAGCTCCGCGAAGGTGTAGACGCCGAGTTCCACCAGGTAGGTGAGAATGCCGGCCATGATCGGCGAACGCATCGAGGAGGGGTTCGCCGCGCTGACCCTCGAAGCCACCGCGCTCGAGGCGGTCTTCGTCCCCGAGGCGGGGATGATCTGCTGCTCGCTGCGGCACCGCGGCGAGGAGCTGCTCGGGCAGCGCAACGGCCTGCGCGCCTACGTCGACCACTACTCGACGATGGGCATCCCCTTCCTCCACCCGTGGGCGAACCGGCTCGCCGGCGATCGCATCGAGGTGGACGGGCGCGCCGTCGACCTCACCCTGCCCGACCTCCCGGTGAAGCGCGACGACAACGGCCTGCCGATGCACGGCCTGCTCTCGGCGGCGCCGGGCTGGCGGGTCGGCCGCCACGCCGAGCTGGACGACGGCGGGGTGCTCGCGGCGAGCTTCGACTTCGGCGCCTACCCGCACCTGCTCGACGCGTTCCCCTTCCCGCACCTGGTGGAGATCGAAGCCACGCTGGTCGAGGACTCGCTGGAGATCGCGACCAGCGTCACCGCCACCGGCGACGTCGCGGTGCCGATCGCCTTCGGCTTCCATCCCTACCTGCGGCTGCCCGAAGCGCCGCGGGCCGAATGGATCCTCGACGCGCCGGTCGCCGAGCGCATCCTCCTCGACGACCGCGGCCTGCCGACCGGCGAGCGCGAGCCCGCCGCGATCGAGACGGCGCCGCTCGCCGACCGGACCTACGACGACGCCTTCCTCGCGCCTCCGCCGGGCACCGCCTTCTCCCTCGTCGGCCCCGACCGACGCCTCGAGCTGCGGATGGACAGCGGCTATCCCTTCACCCAGATCTTCGCTCCCGCCGACACCGACGCGGTCGCGATCGAGCCGATGACCGCCCCCACGAACGCCCTCCTCGCCGGCGGCCCCGAGCTCGTCTCCGTCCCGCCGGGTGAGACGTTCGACGCCGCCTTCTCGATCCGCGTGTCCGAGGGCTGAGCGTGAACCTCCGCCTGGCCGACGGCACCACGGTCCGGGACACGACCAGCGCTCCGCAGGGAATCAAGCATCGCGTCCTCCTCGGGGTCGAGAGGTCCTCGGGCCGCGCGGTCGCGGCGAAGATCGAGCTGATCTCGGGGGCTCTGGAGCGCGAACGCCGCGCCCTCGAATGGATCGCGGCGCAGGGAGGGCCGGCGCCGCGGCTGTTGGTCGCGGGAGAGGTGGTGGAGCCGGGCGAGCACGCGGGAGCCCTGTGTCTGGTGACCGAGCGGGTCGTCGGCGCGCCGCCGACCTCGACCGCCGGTTGGGAGCGCCTCGGCGGCGCCCTCGGCCGCCTCTCGAAGGTGCCGTGGGAGGGAAGCGACCTCCCGACGCTCGACCATGGGGACTTCCTGCACCTGCACGAGCGGCGCGTCGAGCAGCTCGACCGGGCACTCGGGCGCGACCTCGGCGCC
Organism: Actinomycetota bacterium; assembly: GCA_018268695.1. The sequence continues at coordinate 15,744 of JAFDWD010000835.1, read as the reverse complement.
TCGCTCCCCGCGGTTCCCTCCGTCTACGCCGAGTCGCCGTTGACGCTGAGCCACGGCGATCCGGGGCCCGGCAACTTCCTCGACGACGGCGTCGCCGGGACGATCATCGACTGGGAGGACGCGGCGGTGTCACCGCGCGGGCTCGACCTCGGGCGGGCGCGGTTCATCGCGCTGCTCGGCGGCGGCCCGGAAGGCTACGTCGCGGTCGAGCAGGAGGCGCGGGCCGAAGCCGTCACCTCCGGCTACCTCGGCGAGGCCGCCGGCTCGGAGCCCATCGACGAAGAGCTCGCCTGGTGGTTCGCCGTCGCCGGGGTCCAGTTCGCCCAGCGTCGCCTCGAACATGCGGGCGAGCCTGGAGCCCTGCCGTGGCTCGACGCCGTCCAGGTGCTCGAGCAGGCCGCCCCTACGGGGCCGGCAAGACGAACCGGGTAGCGCCGACCGTCGCGTGGGCCCGCGCCGAGCGTTGGTTCCAGGCGACGGCGACGGTCACGCTCTGGTCGCCGTCCCGCACTCGCAGCCGACCCCTCGTCGCACCGTCGACGAAGCGGTAGCTCCCGTGGCCGCTGACCGAGGTGTCTTCGGTGAAGCGCACGTCGCGGAGGTAGAAGCGGCCGTCGGGGCGGGTCCAAGAGCCCCCGCGCAGCCCCGCGCCGTGGTCTTCGTGGAGGGTCGCCGCGCGGATCGTCGCGTCGGCGAGGGCGCCGGCGGCGACGGTCACCATCCGGCGCACACGGGGTGAACGGACGGGGCCGCCGCGGATGCTCGCGGGGTGCGCCGCCGCCAGGGTGGTCGGATAGGCGCCTGGGGTCTGGACCGGCGGGATGCGCGCCGCGCAGCGGGTGTCGAGGCGCTCCAGGGCGGCGGGGTCGACGACGAACCGGTCGATGATCCGCCGGACGCAGAGGGCGCCGACGTTCAGGGTCGTTTCGCCCTCGGAGGTGACGTGGACGGTGTTGCGCAGGTCGACGATCCGCACGCGGGCGCCGAGCCCGGGGGCGAAGTGCCGGACGTCGTGCAGCGGGGTGAGGTCGTCGAGGTCCCCGCCGACGACGAGCACCGGCACCCGGGCCGGCAACGGGCGCACCCGCTTCGGCAAGACCGGGGCGAGCCTGGTGGGACGCGGCCAGTTCAGGCAGGCGTCGTAGGGCTCCGAGTAGGCCGACATCCGGACCCACTCGGGGGCGGTGAACGGGGCGAAGGCACCCGACGGGGCCGCCGCGACGGAGGCGGCGAACTGCGAACGGCGCCGCGCGAACGGGGCCGTGAGCGAGAAGAGCTGTGGGTAGTCGGTGCAGCTGACCGCCATGTAGGCGCCGTCGGAGAAGTAACCGGGATCCGCGTAGCCGCCGTTGGTCGTCCCATAGGCGGAGAGGCGGAGCAGCGGCACGTCGTCCCCGCCGAGCGCGGCCCGGACCGAAGCGTCGAGCTCCCGCCAGATGTAGGCCTCCGAGCCGGCGTTCTGCACCAGGTTGACGAGCTGCACTGGGCCGATCGTCTGCGGCGGCGAGCCGGGGGCCCGGCCGCGGATGGGCCGGAGGCGGACCTGGTCGAGGAGCGCCGCGAGCCGGGCGACCGGGGTGCCGGTCGGCGCGGCGCTCCGACAGGCGAGGCTGCGGGCACAGACGGCGTCCATCGCCGCTCGCGCGACCAGGCCCGAGGACGCGTAGTACGGGTCGAGCCCGCGGACCGGGTAGGTGGAGTCGAGGATCACCGCCGAGAGGTCGTCGGGATGGCGGGCCGCGTAGGCCTGGGCGAACCAGGATCCGTAGGAGTCGCCGTAGAGCTCGACGTGCTTGCGGTCCAGCGTCCGCAGGACGGCGTGGAGGTCTTCGACCGCGTAGGCGGTGCCGAAGAGATCGGAGGCGTGGACCGGGTTCCCGGAGGGGGTCCGGTAGCGCTGGTTCAGGGAACGCCCGCAGGCGCCGACCCGACGGCTGAACGCGAGCCCCGATGCCCGCTTGCGCGGCGGGAAGCGATCGAGGCCGCGGCAGCGGATCAGCGCCGAGCTGCCGGTCCCGCGGTTGTCGACCAGCAGCAGGTTGAAGCGCCCGCGGACGGCGCCGAAGATGCCGGTGTAGTTGCTCAGCGATCCGGTCGACGGGTAGCCCGGGCCGCCCTCGACGGCGACGATCGTGCCCTTCGCCCGCGCTCCGGGATCGGTCGCCGGAAACCACTTGTAGCCGATCCGGATCCGCGGGCCGGCGGGCATGCCGGGATCGAGGGGCCGCGCCAGGCTCCCGCAGTAGCCGGGTCCTTCGTGGCAGGGTCGCAGCACGGCGCCCCCCAGTCGCAGGGGGGCGGCCGTGGCCGGTGCCGCGACGAGCGCCGTCGCCATCGCGATCAGGGCCGGCGCGAGAACCGATCTGCGCGCGATCGCCTTCATCCTCAGCCGACCATAGGAGAAGTCGCCGCCGCGCGCCACAGATGTGGGTCCACGAGCGCACCCGGCGCTAAAGGAATCAGCCGACGCTGTCGAGGCGGATACCACTCGTCCGGCAGTCGAGGCCGGCAACTTCAGCGAAGGAGAGAGGGCATGGACACAGGCCCGAGGATTCTCTGGCGACGCCGCTCGTTGTTCGTCGCCGTTGTGATCGCAGTAGTCATCGGATCGACCGTCTCGGTCTTCGCCGCCACCGGGTCGTCGTCGCCTCAGCGCTTCTACGCCTGCGTGGCGGGCAGCCACAAGACGCTCAACCTGACTTCGGCCGACGCCACCTGTCCCGGTGGCCAGCGCAAGATCTCCTGGGCCGATTCCGGAGGAGGCCCCAAGGGGCCGCGGGGCGCGACCGGCCCCAAGGGCGCCACCGGCCCGAAGGGTGCGACCGGTGCCGAAGGCAAGGCCGGGCCCGCCGGGGCCGACGGCAAAGCAGGCCCCACCGGTGCTGAAGGCAAGCAGGGCCCCGCGGGGACCGGCGGCGGTGCGACCGGCCCGGAAGGAAAAGAAGGCCCCGCCGGGCCTCCCGGACCTGAAGGCAAAGAAGGGAAAGAAGGCAAAGAAGGCAAAGAAGGCAAAGAAGGCGCTCCGGGTCCGGCGGGCACGAGCATCGTCTACGCGGCCAGCTCCGCTGAACCGGTGGCGCCGACGACGATCGCCGGCGGCCTCCCGGGCATGGCGGCGGTGCTGCCGCTCCAGGGCGACCAGGCCGGCATGGCCCAGTTGACGGGTGGCGTGTTGGACCTGACCGGTGGGCCCGGACAGACCGTCCCCGCGCAGACGTTCCCGGTCGACCAGACGATCAATTCGATCACCGTCTACACGAGCACCACGGTGGCGCAGGCCCTGGTCGGCACGACCGTGACGGTCCAGGCTCAGCTCTACACCTCGTCGACTCCCGACAACATCTTCACGCCGGTCCCGGGAGCCGTCGCCACGGCGGCCCCGCCACTCACCGGCGTGGTCGCGATCGGCTCGGTCTCGAGCGGGATCACCACCGGCCTGTCGATCCCGGTGACCGCCCAGACGCGCGGCGTGATCGTCGTCAGCATCGAGTCACAGGGCGTCAGCCTGATCAACACGGTCCCGATGTACGCCAGCGCCAGCATCAGCGCCAGCTGACCTCTCCCATCGCCCCGGGACGTGATCGTCCCGGGGCGATTCACGGCGGCGGGCTCAGTCGCCGGTGCCGCGAGCGGGCGGCGCGATCGATTCGAGTCCGTCGAGATAGTTCTCGATCAGCAGTCGCAGGGCGCCGCGATCGACCCGCTCCGAGTGGGCCTGCATCCGCTCGATTTCGTGCAGGTGGGGAAACGTGACCGCCCGGGGAGTGAAGCCCCTCGCGAACGAGCCGAGGGCGGCGCCGTAGACGGCGTATCGCATCCCGGCGGCGATGCGGGTGGCCCGCGAAGCCGACCAGCCGGCCTGGCGTAGGCCGGCGTACACCTGGTCCGCTCGCGACAGGGCGGCGTCGAGACGACCGAAGGCGACGACCAGATGCGGGACCAGGTTCGGATGGGCCGACAGCGCCTCGTAGTAGGACCACGCCCAGGACTCCAGGGCCTCGCGCCAACCGAGGCGCTGAAACGCCGACGTGTCGACCGCTTCGAAGACGTGCTCGGCAACCGCGTCGAGCAAGGCCTGCTTCGAGCGCATGTGGTTGTAGAGGGACGGCGCCTGCACGCCGAGCTCCTCGGCCAGACGGCGCATCGTCGTCGCTTCCAGGCCGTCGTGGTCGATCAGATCGAGGGCCGCCTGGACGATTCGGTCTTTGGTCAGCGGCGCGGCGTCAGGCATCTTCTACCAATGTTAGTAAGATCGTTAACTAACAACGTTAGGTAGAGAGGGGATCGGGATGACAGAGGGGACAGGGCGTTTCGCGGCGCAGGTGGCGGTCGTCACCGGAGCGGCCCGCGGGATCGGGGCCGCGATCGCGGGGCGGCTCGCCGCGGAGGGAGCGACGGTGGTCCTCGTCGACCGCGACCCGGCCGGTGAGGAGACCGCCGAGGCACTTCGCGCAACGGGCCGGGCGGCCGAGTTCGCGGCGGCCGACGTGACCGACGCCGACGCCGTCGATGCCGTGGTCGCCGCTGCCGTCGATCGCCACGGCAGGCTCGATGTCCTCGTCAACAACGCCGGGATCACCCGCGACAACCTGATCTTCAAGCTCGACGAGGACGACTGGGACACCGTCATCGACGTCAACCTGAAGAGCGCCTTTCTCTGCTCCCGGGCCGCCCAACGGGCGATGGTCGAGGCACGGCGGGGCGCGATCGTCAACCTCTCCAGCCGCTCGGCGCTCGGCAACCGCGGCCAGGCCAACTACAGCGCCGCCAAGGCCGGCATCCGCGGGCTCACCTCGACGCTGGCGCTCGAGCTGGGGCCGTTCGGCATCCGCGCCAACGCCGTCGCTCCCGGCTACATCGCGACCGAGATGACCGACGCGACCGCCCGTCGGCTCGGCCTCGACCCGGAGGAGCACCGCGCGAAAGCAGCGGCGGCGACGCCCCTGCGGCGGGTCGGCACCCCCGCCGACGTCGCCTCCGTCGTCGCCTTTCTCGCCTCTGACGACGCCGCCTACGTGAGCGGCCAGACGATCGAAATCAACGGTGGCGCCCGCTGAGGGGCGGCCACCGGAACGGAGAACCAGATGGACTTCGCGCTTTCAGACGAGCAGCATTCGATCCGGGCGACCGCCCGCTCCTTCATCGAGAAGGAGGTGATGCCGCTCGAGCCGGAGGTGCTGCAGCGTGAGCGCCGCGGGGAATCGGGCCTGCCGCACGAGGAGCTGCGGGCGCTCCAGGCACGGGCCCGCGAGTTCGGCTTCTGGGGCCTCGGCACCCCGGCCCGTTACGGCGGCGCCGAGCTGCCCGCGGTGACGCAGAGCCTGATCTGGACCGAGGTCGGCCGCACCTTCGTCCCCTTCGCGTTCGGCGGCGAGACCGACGTCATCCTCTACAAGGCCGACGAGCGCCAGCAGCAGACCTACCTGCTGCCGGCGATCGAGGGCACCCGTGCCTCCTGCTTCGCCGTCACCGAGCCCGACGCGGGCTCGGACCTGACCGCGATCCGGATGCGTGCCCGCCGCGACGGTGACGACTGGATCCTGCACGGGGAGAAGACCTTCATCACCCGCGGGCAGGAGGCCGATTTCGCGATCGTGATCGCGGTCACCGACCCCGACCTGGGGTACCGCGGCGGCTTCACCGCCTTCATCGTCGACCGCGACATGGGGTGGACCTCGGCGCCGATCGAGACGATGGGGCCGGCCCGCCCGATCTCGATGAGCTTCGAAGAGGTCCGCGTGCCCGCCGCCAACGTGCTCGGTGAGGTCGGCGAAGGCTTCAAGCTGGCGATGGAGTGGATCGGCCGCGGTCGCTACGTGATCCCCTCGGTGGCGATCGGCGCCGCCGAGCGGCTGCTCGGGATGGCGATCGAGTACGCCAACCAGCGGGAGACGTTCGGCAGCCCGATCGGCGATCACCAGATGATCCAGGCGATGATCGCCGACTCGGAGGTGGAGCTCGAGAGCGCCCGCTGGCTGGTCCTGCTCGCCGCCTGGACCGTCGACCAGGGCCGCGACCCGCGCCACCAGTCCTCGATGGCGAAGCTCTCGGGGGCGACGATGGCCAACCGCGTCGTCGACCGGGTGATGCAGATCCACGGCGGCGTCGGCTACACCCGCGAGCTGCCGATCGAGCGCTGGTACCGCGAGGTGCGGCTGTGGCGGATCTTCGAGGGCACCGACGAGATCCAGCGCCGCGCGATCGCCCGCAACCTGCTCTCCGGACGCCGCCGGGTCGGCGGCCACCTGGCCTGACATGCGGCTCGCACTCTCCTCGATCCTGCGCGAATCGGCCTGGAGGACGCCGGAGCGCGTCGCCGTGGTCGAGGGCGACGTCGAGGTGACCTACGCGGAGCTCTGGGAGGAGGCGGCGCGGCGCGCCGCGGTGCTCGACCGACTGGGGGTCGTCGAGGGCGACCGCGTCGCGCTGCTCGCGCCGAACTCGGTCGACTTCGTCACCGCCTACTACGCGATCCTCGCCACGGGCGCGGTCGTCGTGCCGATCCCGCCGATGTTGGTCGAGGACGAGATCGCCGGCCTGCTCGGCGACAGCGACGCCCGCCTGGCCTTGTTCGACGCGGAGTTCGGCGGCACGCTCAGGGCCGCCGCGGCAAGCTCCGAATGCGAGGCGATCGCCCTCCGCGACGGCAGCGCCGCGGACCTGGCGACCCGCGCCGCCGCGGCCCGGCCGCGCGCCGCCGCGGCCGCGCGCGAGCCGCTCGACCCGGCCGTCGTCTTTTACACCAGCGGCACCACCGGACGGCCGAAGGGAGCCGTGCTCACCCAGCTGAACCTGGTGATGAACTGCTTCGTCAACGCTTTCCTCGCCAACAGCTTCCGCCGCGAGGACGTCGTGCTCGGCTGCCTGCCGCTCTTCCACACCTTCGGCCAGACCGTCGCACTGAACTCGGCCTTCCTGCTCGGCGCCCGCGTCGTCCTGCAGCGGCGCTTCGACGCCCGCGAGGCGCTGGACCTGATGCGCCGCCATGGGATCGAGGTCATGGTCGGCGTCCCGACCATGTACGTGGCCCTGCTCGAGGCGCTCGGTCCCGGGGAGGAGGCACCGACCCTGCGGATGTGCATCTGCGGCGGGGCCCCGCTCCCGGTCGCCGTCCTGGAGGCCTTCGAGGCCCGTTTCGGGTGCCTCATCCAGGAGGGCTACGGCCTCTCGGAGACCTCGCCGACGGCAAGCGTCAACCACACCGAGCTGGGGGTGCGCGCGGGCTCGATCGGCCAGCCGCTCTGGGGCGTCGAGGTCGAGATCGCCGCCGCCGACGTCGAGGACCGGATCGAGCTGCTCGGCCCGGAGGAGAAAGGCGAGATCGTGATCCGCGGGCACAACATCTTCGCCGGCTACCTCGACCGGCCCGAGGACACGGCGGCGGCCATGGTCGACGGCTGGTTTCGCACCGGCGATGTCGGTGTCAAGGACCCCGACGGCTTCCGCCACGTGGTCGGCCGCAAGAAGGACCTGATCCTACGCGGCGGCTTCAACGTCTACCCGCGCGAAGTGGAGGAGGTGCTCGCCCGCCATCCGGCGATCGCCCAGATCGCCGTGGTCGGCATCCCCCATCCCACCCACGGGGAAGAGATCCTCGCGGTGGTGGTCGCCGAGCCGGCCGCCACGCCCTCCGCGGAGGAGCTGCTCGAGTGGGCCGGCGAGCGGGTCGCCCGCCACAAACGCCCGCGGCTCTTCGTCTTCGTCGACGAGCTGCCGTTGGGCCCGACCCGCAAGGTGTTGAAGCGGGAGTTGCGCGAGCGTTTCGCAGACATCGAGAGGAAGGAAAGCCTTGGCAACTAGTCGTTATGCGGTGACCGATCCGTCGACCGGAGACATCGTCCGCGAGTACCCGCTCATCGACGACGGCGCACTCAGGGAGGCCATCGGTCGGGCCGACCGCGCCCACGGCGACTGGGCGAAGAGGCCTCTCGCCGAGCGGGCCGCGCTCGTCCGGCGGGTCGGCGAGCTGCATGCCGATCGCCGCGAGATGCTCGCCGCGATCATCGGTCGGGAGATGGGCAAGCCGGTGGTGCAGGCACTCGGCGAGGTCGACTACGTGGCGCGCATCTACGCGTACTACGCGGAGCGCGCCGCCGAGCTGATGGCGGACGAGCCGATCGAGGTGTCGGGCGAGGGAAGCGCGGTGGTGCGACGCGGCTCGCTCGGCGTGCTGCTCGGGATCATGCCGTGGAACTTCCCCTACTACCAGGTGGCCCGATTCGCCGGGCCCAACCTGATCATCGGCAACACGATCCTGCTGAAGCACGCTCCGCAGTGCCCGGAATCCGCGGAGGCGATCGCGTCGATCTTCGTCGACGCGGGTCTTCCGGCGGGCGCCTACGAGAACGTCTTCGCCGACGAGGCTCAGATCGAGTGGGTGATCGGCGATCCGCGCGTGCGGGGGGTCTCGGTGACCGGTTCCGAGCGGGCGGGGGCGGCGGTCGCCGAGATCGCCGGTCGCAACCTGAAGAAGGTCGTGCTGGAGCTGGGCGGCTCCGACCCCTTCCTCGTCCTCCAGGTCGAGAACCTCGACGCGGCCGTCGCCGCCGCCGTCGCCGGCCGCCTGCGCAACGCCGGGCAGGCCTGCAACTCGGCGAAGCGGATGATCGTCCTCGACGAGGTCTACGAGCCGTTCGTGGAGAAGCTGGCGGCAGCATTCGCCGCGGTCGAGCCCGGCGATCCGGCGTCGCCCGAGACGGCGATCGGGCCGCTCTCCTCGGCCGCCGCGGCGGAGCGGCTGGAGGAGCAGGTGCGCCGTGCCGTCGCCGCGGGCGCGACTCTGGTGACCGGCGGGACGCGGGAGGGCAACTACTTCCGGCCGACGCTGCTGACCGACATCGCGCCCGACGCCGAGGCCGCCCGTGAAGAGTTCTTTGGCCCGGTCGCCCAGGTCTACAAGGTCGATTCCGAGGAGTCGGCGGTCGCTCTCGCCAACGACACCCCGTTCGGCCTCGGCTCCTATGTCATGACGGACGACCCCGCGCAGGCCGAACGGGTCGCCGAAGGGCTCGATGTCGGCATGGTCTTCGTCAATCTCGTCGGGGTCGCCGAACCTGAGCTTCCCTTCGGTGGGGTGAAGCGGTCCGGCTTCGGGCGCGAGCTCGGACGCCTGGGGGCCGACGAGTTCGTCAACAAGAAGCTGATCCGCATCGGCGCCGGGGTCGCCTGATCCCGCTCAGCCGCGCGGGATCAGGGCCCGCTTGGCCACCATGACCGGCAGGCAGGCCAGCGGGACCGCGACCGCCAGCGAGGCGCCGAGGCGCCAGCCGCCGCCGGCCACGAGGGGCCCGGCCAGGGCGGAGCCGCCGCTCTGGCCGACCATCACCGACATCAGCAGCAGGGTGAAGGTCTCGGTGCCGGTGCCGGCGATCAAGGTAAGGGTCGCGACCCGGTTGCGGACGGTGAAGGTCGGCGCCGCGTAGGAGCCCGCCAGCATCGCCAGCGGTACCGAGAGCCAGACCGAGGGTGAGAAGAGCAGCGGCGCTCCGACCAGCGGCTGGATCGCCGCCAGGCTCAGGGTCGAGCGGCGCAGATCGCCGAGGCGATCTGGAGCGCGGCCATAGAGCAGCGCGCCGAGGATTGAGCCGGCCCCGAGTGCGGCGATGAAGACCCCGCCGAGGCCGGCGCTGCCGTGGGCGACGCCGAAGGCCGGCAAGGCGACGTCGAGTGCGCCGAAGCCGGCGCCGACGGCGACGCCGCCGAAGGCGAGCAGGCGGATGGTCGGCGAGGCCAGGGCACCGGTCGGCTCGTGCTCGTGCCGCGGCTCGGGGGCGAGGCCGGCGATCTCGGGGACGGCCTGAAACCAGAGGGCGCCGAGCAGGCCGAGGACGGCGGCGAGAAGCGGTGGTGCCGACGGTCCGACGGTGGCGGCCAGCAGCCCGGTCAGCAGCGGCCCGACGATGAAGACCACCTCGACCAGGATCGCGTCGAGGAGGTAGGCGGCGGTGATCTCCCGCGGGCCGACCAGCGCCGGCCAGGCACGGCGCAGGATGCCGCTGACCGGCGGCGCCGTCGCGCCGGTCAGCGCCGCGGCCGCGATCAGCGGGCCGGCGCCGGCGCCGGCATCGCCCAGCAGGACCACGGTGACGAGCGAGGCGGCGGAGAGCACGGTGGTCGGGAACAGGACCGCGCGGGTGCCGCGGCGGTCGACGAGGCGGCCGAGAAACGGGCCCGCGAGGCCGAAGCCGAGCGTGAACGCCCCCGCCCCGGCGCCCGCTATCCCGAACGAGCCCGTGCACGAGTGGATGAAGATGACCAGCGCGACGGCGCCCATCCCGATCGGCAGGCGGGCGAGGATCGAGGCGGCGGCGAGGGCGGCGAACCTCGGGTCGCGGAGCAGCCGCGCGGGGCTGCGCGGGCGTCGCTCCACCGGTTACTTGATCGCGAGCGCGTTGGCGGCGGAGCCGATGCCGCCGACGACGTGGCTCGGCGCCGCCGTGAAGAGCACCTCGAAGCGGCCGTCGGCGCGGCAGGAGCGGGCCAGGTCGTCGAGCCACCACAGCTCGCCGAGCGCGATCCCGAGCTGCCCGATCAGGCAGTGGTGGAGAAAGCCGTAAGGCCACGCCTCCGGCGTGAGGTCGAAGGGAGCGGCCTCGACGCCGGGGTTGTCGGCACCGATCGCAGCGATCCCGCTGTCCCAGAGGTAGGCCAGCATCTCCGGCCCGCGGTCGAGCCCGACCGCGGTCATCTCCCCGTCGGCGGCAGCGATCTCCTCGCGGAGGGAGCGGTCCTGGCGGAGGTACCAGGCGAGGTAGCCCGTGTGCAGGATCATCACGTCCCCGGAGCGCCACTCGATCCCCGCCCGCTCGCGCGCCGCCTCGAGCTCGGCGACCGTGACCCGGTGGGTATCGCCGGGCGAGAACCCGGATCCGGCGCCGCCCAGCAGCTGCTCGAGGTCGAGCACGATGCCGCGCCCGACGATGCCGCGCCGCGCCCAGTGCTCGATCGTGTTGCGCCTGCCGGTGCGCACGTCCTCGGTCGTCGCGCCGTTGTAGAAGACGTCCGGCGCGTAGCCGACGTGGGCCAGCGAATCCCATTGCGAGGAGGCCTGCGGATTGAAGTCGTCCAGCTTGTCGTCGAAGTCGTTGCCGGTGCCTTCGTCGATCACCGTGTGCCGCGGGGCGCGCCGGCCGAACATCGGCGGGTCGACGACGTCGATCGGCGCGTTCAGGCTGAAGACCTCGCCACTGCGCACCAGACCTGCCGCGGAGGCCACCCGGTCGGCGGTCTGCAGGTTGATCCGCCCGACCTGGTCGTCGTCGCCGAAGACGTGCCAGCCGCAGCGGGCACCGCCCTCGGCCTCGGGCAGCTGGTCGTACCTCGGCAGTCCGAGTTCGCTCACGAGATCCTCCTGTCGTCGTTTCCGCACGGCCCGGGACTTGACAACCTTGGGCAGCCGTCCTAGATTAGCGCGCCAGTCCAGACCGGCCACGCCGCGTGGCGGCCAACGAGAGGAGCAGGGGATGGGTGCGCAGCCCGAGTTCAGGTTCGGTGTCGAGATGATGGGCCCGTTCGAGGGGATGTCCTGGGTCGAGTCGGTCCGCCACCTCGAGCAGCTCGGCTACTCGACCATATTCGCCCCCGACCACCTCGACGAGGGCTACGGGCCGATCACCGCGATGGCGACGACCGCGATGGTGACGACGAAGCTGCACGTGGCGACCGCCGTGTTCGCGGCCGACATGCGCAATCCCTCGGTGCTCGCCCGCGAGCTCGCCTCGATCGACCGTCTCTCCGAAGGCCGGCTCGAGGTCGGCATCGGCGCCGGCTACCAGATCAACGACTACCGCGGCTCGGGCATCCCGATGGACCCGCCGAAGGTGCGGGTCGACCGGCTGATCGAGCACGTCGCCGTCCTCAAGGGGCTGTTCGCCGAGGGCGAGTTCAACTTCGAGGGCGAGCACTACCGGGTCGAGGGGCTCGACGGGACCCCCGAGCCCTACACCCCCGGCGGCCCGCCGATCTTCATCGCCGGCGGCGGCAAACGGATGCTTCGCTTCGCCGCCAGGCACGCCGACATCATCGGTGTCAACCCCAGCCTCGCCCACAGCGCCGAGCGGGAGAAAAGCTACGAGGACGCGGTCGCCGAGCGGATCGACGAGAAGTTCGCCCTGATCCGCGAGGCGGCGGGGCCCCGCTACGACGACCTGGTCTTCCACGGCTGGCTGAAGTGGGCCCAGATCACCGACGACCCGGAGAGCATGGCGGCGACGATCGCCGAGGGGATCGGCAGCACTCCGGAGAGCGTCATGGAGACGCCCTTCATCCTGCTCGGCAGCGCCGAGGAAATCGCCGCCAAGGTGCGCGAGCGCCACCAGCGCTGGGGCTACTCCTACTACACCCTGCAGCAGCCGGCGGCGCTCGACTTCGCCCCCGTGCTCGAGCTGCTGGCAGCCTGAGCGGGACCGAGACCGTGGCAGCGGAGACCGAGGTGGCGATCGTCGGCGGCGGGTTGGCCGGGCTCGTCGCGGCGCGCGAGCTGCGCCACGCCGGGATCGAGGTCGTGGTGCTGGAGGCCGGCGAGGAGGTCGGCGGCCGCACCGGCAACGCGACTCTCGGCGGCCTCACGATCGATCGGGGCGGCACCTTCATCGGCTTCGACCAGGACCGGACCGTCGCTCTCGCGGGGGAGCTCGGGCTCACCCTGACGCCCACCTACAACCGCGGCGACAACGTGATCTTCTGGCGCGGGCGCCGCCGCCGTTACGCGGGCACCGTGCCTCGGCTCGACCCGCTGACGCTGCTCGGGATCGGGCGGCTGCGCAATCGCATCGACCGGATGGCCCTCACGGTCCCGCTCGGCTCTCCCTGGGAGGCGCCCGCGGCCCGGCACCTCGACGCGCTGACCCTCGACGGTTGGATGCGCCGCGGCGGCTTCGGCCTCGGGGCCCGCGATCTGATGCGGATCGCCACCCAGGTCTCCTGGGGCTGCGAGCCGGAGGAGATCTCGATGCTGCACGTCCTCCACTACCTCCACGGCACCGGGGGGCTCGACCGCATGCTCGCCGTCGAGGGCGGGGCGCAGGAGGTTCATCTGGAGGAGGGCGCGCAGACGATCTCGCACCGGCTCGCGGCCGCGCTCGGCGATGACCTGATCCTTGACGCGCCGGTCACCGAGGTGGACTGGGGCGAGGATCGGGCCACGGTCTGGACGAGGCGGGGACCTCTGTGGGCGCGCCGCGTCGTCCTCGCGATGTCGCCGGCGATGCGGGCGCGGATCCGCTTCTCCCCACATCTGCCGCACCCCTGGAGCGAGGTGTCGCAGCGCTGGTTCCAGGGCCCGGTGAGCAAGGTGTACGCGCTCTACGACCGCCCGTTCTGGCGTGAGGACGGCCTCAGCGGTGAGGCCGTCGCCGACGCGGGCCCGGTCCGGGTGACCCTCGATGCCGGTGCGCCGGACGCCTCGCACGGCCTCCTGCTCGGCTTCGTCGCCGCCGATTGCGCTCGCGCCTGGGACCGGCTCCCGGCGGCCGAGCGGCGCGCCCAGGCACTGGGGTCGTTCGCCGAGATGTTCGGCCCCGAGGCGCTGGAGCCGAGCGACTACGTCGACTATCGGTGGGCCGAGGAACCGTGGATCGGCGGCGGGTCGGTGGCCGCCGCGCCCCCGTTCGCCTGGACCGCCTGCGGGCGCGGGATCGCCACGCCGCTGGCCTCGCTGCACTGGGCGGGGACGGAGACCGCCGGACGCTGGACGGGCTTCATGGAGGGCGCGATCCGCTCCGGCGAGCGGGTCGCCCGTGAGATCGCCGCCTCCTTGCACACCTCGCTCGCCGCGGCGGCCTGATCGCGATGACCTGGACCCGCGCCTTCACCACCCACACCACGGCCTCCGCCGAGTCGGTCTGGAAACGCCACGTCACCGCCGCCGACTGGCTCGTCGACGACCCGCGCAACAAGGCGGCCTCGTTCGCCTCGCCGCCCGAGGTGGGCGCCACCGGGACCGTCACCGGGGCCACCGGCAAGGTGAAGTTCACCTTCACCGAGGTCGAACCGCTTCGCAGCATGACCCAGGAGTTCAAGCTGCCGGGGGCGTGCCTCACCCTCGGGCACGAGTTCGAGCCCGACGCCGGGGGCCTCCGCGTGACCCACACCGTCAGCCTCGACGGGCCGCTGGCCGTGCTCTTCATCCCGATCGTCGGCCTGCCGCTGGCGCGCAGCCGGGCCGAGGTCGTGCTCGCCTGCGTCGAGCGGGCGCTGGCCGAAGACGAAGCGACTTCGCAGGCATCTGTCAGGCGTACCGCAGAGAGAGAGGATTAACGTGAGCAAGCCGATCGTCGACCGCACCGCCGCGCCGGGGCCCGTCATCCAGCTGTCGATCGACGTGATCGACATTCCCACCGCGATCGAGGTGGGCAAGATGGGCCTGCGGGCCGGAGTCGACTGGCTCGAGTTCGGCACCCCACTGATCGCCTGGGCGGGGATCAACTCCTTCGGCGACTTCCTCGCCGCCTTCCCCGGCCAGACGACCTTCCTCGACGCGAAGGTGATGGACGGCTCCCAGCCCTACGTCCATTTCGCCGGCGAGCTGGGCATCGACATGGTGTCGATCTGCGGAGCCGCGTCCGACGCCGCGATGAGGGCGGGAATCGAGCAGGCGCGTGGCAACGGGGTGAAGATCGTCGGCGACCTCTGCGGGGTCCGTCGGCCGATCGAGCGCGCAAAGGAGCTGCTCGAGCTCGACGTCGACGGGATCTACGTCCACTACGGCTGGGACGAGTTCATCGCCGACCCCGAGGGCGACCCGTCGCTTGACCAACTGGCCGAGCTGCGTGGACTGACCGACCTGCCGCTGGGCGTCGTGACCTCGGGGGTCGAGATGGTCGAGGGCGCCGTCGCCGCCGGCGCCGATGTCCTCCTCGTCGGGCATCCGTTCCTGCTCGGCGATTGGGCGGAGGAGAAGCTGACCGAGTACGTCGCCCGGGCGCGCGCGGCGGCATTGCCGTGCAAAAACTAGGACAGTTGTCCTGAATTTGGATAGAGTGCTTGCAAACTTAGGGCATGCCTCCTATATTCATCTATCCCGGGCGGGTCGCCCGGAAGAAGAGGGCGCACCTGTGAAATCGGAAAGGGAGCAAGGATGAAAGCTGAGACGGCCGGAGTGGATGGCAAGGGGCCGGAGTTGGGTGCACCCGAACTCGAGCGTAAGGTCGACGCCGAATGGCGGCAGCGGGCGGCGAAGGTCCTGCCCCGCGGCGCCTACGGTCACATCCGTCCGGAGCTCTACCCGCCCAACTACCCACAGTTCTTCGATCGCAGCGAGGGCTGCCGCTTCTGGGACGTGGACGGGAACGCCTACCTCGACCTGATGTGCTCGTGGGGCCCGATGATCCTCGGCTACGGCAACGCCGAGGTCGACGGTGCGTTTCAGAACGAGATCGCGAAACGCGATCTCGCCTTCGGTCATTCGCCCCGGTCGGTCGAACTCGCGGAGCGCCTCACCGGCCTGATCGAGGGTGCCGACTGGGCGATGTTCCAGAAGAACGGCGGTGACGCGACCACGGTCGCGGTGATGATCGCGCGCCAGGCGACCGGCAGGCGGAAGCTCTTGAAGGCAGGGCCCGCCTACCACGGCTCGACCCCGGCATTCACCCCCTGGGACAAGGGTGTGACGCCCGAGGAGCGCGCCAACACGATCAGCTTCACCTACAACGACATCGCCAGTGTCGAGGCGGCGGTGGCGGAGGCGGGCGACGACTTCGCCGCCCTGATCGTGCTGCCGCATCGCCACGACAACGGCACCGACTC
>JAFDWD010000834.1 GCA_018268695.1 Actinomycetota bacterium | reverse complement strand
GTGCAGGCACTCGCGCTCTACCCAGATCGAACCGTCGCCTATGTGGTCCCGACCCGCGCGTTGGTCAACCAGATCACCCGGCGGTTGCGTCGAGATATCGAGCCACTCGGCTTCCCGGTCGAGGCGGCGATCCCGGTGTTCGAGCTCGACCCGAGTGAGGACGAACTGCTCCGTCAGGACGTAAGCGTCCTCGTCGTCACCCCCGAGAAGCTTGACCTGTTGATACGCACCGAGCACCCCGTCGTCCAGGAGCTCTCGCTGACGGTCGCCGATGAGGCCCACAACCTCGGAGCGGACGCGCGTGGCGCCCGACTGGAGCTGTTGCTGGCGACGTTGCGGCGTGAGCGTCCCGACGCGCGCTTTCTGTTGCTGACGCCTTTTGTTCCCAACGGGGAGGAGCTCGACCGCTGGTTGGGCGGCGAGGGGAGCGAGGCGACGATCAGTATCGACTGGAAGCCGAGCGAGCGAGTCGCCGCCTTGGCACGATGGAAGAAACCTCGAAACCGCCCCCGCGAACTCCGGCTACGAAGCATTCCAAGCGCTCACAACGTGGACGTCACGACCGAGGTCGACATCAATCTCGGCGAGGCCGGCCCGATAGCTGCAGGGCGCGAAGGCAAAGGGCCTTCCAAGGAGGCAGTGTCGGCCAGCGCCGCGCTGAGGCTGGCCGAGCGTGGTGGCGTACTCGCGCTCTGCTGGGGTCGCAAACCGGCAGAGAAGCGCGCCGCCCAGATCGACGCGGTCCGAGAGATTCGCCCACATTCACCCTTTGCCGCGTCCGTGATGAACTTTGCCCAAGCCGAGTTAGGTGCCGAGCACCCGTTGGCTCGGCACCTGCAGAAGGGTGTCGCCTTCCACCATGCGGGTCTCTCACACGACCTCCGCTACCTGATCGAGCTGCTGATAGACGCCGGGGACATCGACATCATTTGTGGCACGACGACCCTCGCCCAGGGTGTGAACTTCCCGATCGGGAGCGTCATCGTCGAGACGCTCGACAAACCGGCGGACCGCGGCCGCCAGCCAATGACCTTCTCGGAGTTCTGGAACATCGCCGGGCGGGCGGGGCGTGCGATGAGAGACCGGGTGGGCCTCGTCGTCTTCCCGGTCACCACGGGCAAACAAGAGGCCGAAACGAGGGCATTCCTGCAAGACAGCGCTGCCCAGGTGGCGAGCACTCTGATCGATGCATTGACCGATGCTGTTGCCAACGCCGAGGACTTCGGGTTGGGATTCGTGCGCAACAACAAGACCTTTGCCGTCTTCCTCCAGTACCTGACCCACGCGCTGAGGGTAGGTGGGGCCGACGTCGCCGGCACGGAGATGCAGGACCTTCTGCGATCGAGCCTCGTGTATTTCCAACTTGAGTCGTCGGACCGACGCGCCGCCGACGATCTGGTCCGCGCCACCAGCCGCTACTTCGAGTCGATAGCCGGAGTGGATCGAGGCTGGCTCGCGCTCGCCGACGGCACCGGCTTCAGCCTTCCGTCGGTGGGCTTCATCAACAGGGTCCAGGCTGAGCGCGGTTTGCAGCTCGAGCAGACCGGCGCCTGGACCGACGCCGCTTTGTTCGGCGCCGACCCACAGCCACTGACGGAGATCATCGACGTCATAGGACAGATCCCAGAGCTCTCGCTTGGGCACTCCGACGCCGAGGGCTTCAACCCAGCGATCGTCGCCGGGGTCGTCTCCGATTGGGTGTCGGGATTGACGGTCAGCGAGATCGCCAATCGGCGTTTCGGTCACCTGAATCTGGACGACGACGATCGGCTGCGGATGACGAGTCACTACCTTCACTCGAAGCTCGTTGGTCAGGTGCCTTGGGGGGTCGGCGCCCTCCAGCGGGTCACGCTCCGCGAAGAGGGCGCCTTGGAGCAGGTCGGCCACCTGCCGTCCCTGATCTTCTACGGGGTTCGGTCCAAGGAGGCGGCCTTGCTTCGGATGGCTGGCGTACCTCGGATCGCGGCCGAGGGATTGGCAGGTCGGTGGCGCGCAGTCCAGCACGATGCGACTAGCTTCCCCGCCCTGCGGCACTGGGTCGACGAGTTGCCACTTGTAGCGTGGGACGAGGCCGTCGCGGACCGGCAGGCGGTGTCCGGAAATGACGCTCGGGTGGTCTGGGCGGCTCTCGCTGGCATGGATGAGGGCTAATAGCTCTTCGTCCCGGAGCGCGCGTTCTCAGACCACATCGCGGCCCTCGGAGGTGAGTAACCGGCGAGTTGTTCGTCGACCCGGCGACGACGGCACGGCTATCGGATGTAGCGCTCGTCGGTCGGCTCGAGATGGACCACGTCCGGTGCCGCGAAGGCACCCGCGGTGACCATCTGCCGGTTGCGACCGAACTCGTCCCGTCGGGAGGGGGTGGCATGGAAGTCTCCGCCGTTCCGGACCGTCAGGCCGCTGATCACCTCCACGGCGTACTGCCAGGGCGACATCTCCGGCGCCCGGCAGCCGCTCCCGTGAAAGCAGTCGGCGCAGTAGTCCCCAGGATCGGGACCGTACGGGGCGGGCGGCGGTTTGTAGACGACGCGCGATTCCCCGTCGGCTTCGTGTTCGAGAAGGGCCGCGCTTTCGGAGAGGGCTTTGGCTTCGTGCCACCAGTACCGCGCCTGTTCTCTCTTCGAGTCCTTGCAAGGCGCCGTGGTGCTGATGGAGATCTCGTCTTCGGCGGCGAACTTGCCGACCGCCTGCTTGATGCCTGCGGAGCGCGGCCAGATCCCCTCGGGATCGCGCTCCTTGCTCCAGTCGCGCTGGACGGGCGCCTTCCCGTCGTGGGTGGCGGCCCACTCGCGGAACGCCTGCGCGATCCGCTCGCGGGTGTACGGCTGCCAGCGGTTACGGCCTGGCGACAACGGCTCTCGGGGTGGCAGCACCTCGGCCAGCTTCTCCTCGGCGAGCTTGCCGAGCCACTGCGCACGGGCCCCGTAGGTCAGGGTCTTTGCGTGCTCGGCATCGACCTCGATGGTCACGCGGATTGTTTTAGGGGCCTCCTCTCCCACGAGGATCGACCGTAGCAATCTCCTGAGCCGACGCCGGCAGGCGACCGTCGCCGGCCACGGCCAGGGAGCGCTATTTCGGATCAATCACCGTCGGCGGCGCGGGTCTACCGCCCCGTGATCTCGTAGCACT
>JAFDWD010000833.1 GCA_018268695.1 Actinomycetota bacterium | reverse complement strand
GGGCGAAGTCGGCGAGGACGACGAGCGCCGCGCCGAGGCCTCCCTGCAGAAACAGACCGACGAGGCGATCGCCGAGATCGACGCTCTGCTGAAGGGCAAGGAAGCCGAAATCCTCGAGGTTTGAGGCGGCGCAGGGCTTTGAGCGGCGCCGCCAAGTACGTAGCGATCATCACCGACGGCAACGGCCGTTGGGCCCAGGCACGTGGGCTGCCCGTGATCGAGGGTCACCGGGCGGGCGCTGACGTGGTGAAGGAACGGCTGCGCGACGCGGTCGACCTCGGGATCGAGGAGCTCACGGTGTTCTCCTTCTCGACCGAGAACTGGTCGCGCTCCGACGAGGAGGTCAGCGGCCTGATGGCGATGTTCGGCGAGCGGATCCTGGGGGAGACGCCGGAGCTCGACGAAGAGGGCGTGCGGATGCGCTTCATCGGTCGCCGCGAGGGGGTCGACCCGAAGCTCGTCGAGCAGATGGAGTGGGCCGAAGCCAAGACCGCCGGGAACGATCGGATCACCCTGTTCATCGCCTTCAACTACGGCGGGCGGGCCGAGATCGTCGATGCCGCGCGGAGCTTCGAAGGCGGCTCGGAGGAGGATTTCAGGAAGCACCTCTACGCGCCCGACATGCACGACCCCGACCTCCTGATCCGGACCAGCGGCGAGCAGCGGATCTCCAACTACCTCCTCTGGCAGTGCGCCTACTCGGAGCTCGTCTTCGCGGAGGAGCTGTGGCCGGACTTCGACCGGGCGGCGTTCGAGCGCTCGCTGGGGGAATTCACCGAGCGCCGGCGGCGCTTCGGGGGGCGCTGATGAGCGACTTCTTCGAAGAAGAGATGTTCGAAGAACGACCGCCGGAGCCGGAGCCTTCCGAGCAGGCACCGGTGCGGCGCCGGGACCGCCCGGCCCGCGGTCGCAAAGGCCGCAAACGGCGCCGCGCCGGAGCGGAGCCGCCGAAGAAACCGAAACGCAAACGCGGCGGTGGGGAGACGGCGAAGCGGATCCTCGTCGCGATCCCGGCGGTCGCCGTCGCGATCGCGATCATCGTCACCCCGAACATCGTGTTCATGCTGGCGGCGGTCGTGATCGGGATCCTCTGCCTGCGCGAGTACCTGGAGATGGCGGGATCGACACGGCCGCTCGCGATCCCCGCCTACGCGACGGTGGCCGCACTGGTCGTGGCGGCCCATTTCGGCACCTCCTACAGCGTCCTTCTGGTCTTCGCCGCGTCCTTCCCGGTGCTCTTCGCCTTCGCCGCCGACGCCCGCCACCGCGAAGGTTCGACGATCTCGATGGGCGTGACGATGCTGGGCGTGGTCTGGATCGGCATCCCCTTGGCGCATGCCGTCTTCCTCCGCGACCTCCCCGACCACGGTGCCGCCCTGCTGATCGACGTCCTCGTCGGGACCTTCGTCACCGACACCGCCGCCTATGCCACCGGGCGCATGTTCGGCTCGCACAAATTCGCCCCGTCCCTGTCACCGAACAAGACCGTGGAGGGACTGATCGGCGGCTTCGTCATCGGCACCATGGGCTTCTGGTTCGCCGGCCTCTACCAGAACTGGCTCTCCGGGACGGACGCCCTGATCATCGGCGCCGCCGTCGCCGCGATCGCCCCGGTCGGCGACCTCTTCGAGTCGATGTTGAAGCGCGACCTCGGCAAAAAGGACACCGGCACCCTCTTCGGCCCCCACGGCGGCATCCTCGACCGCCTCGACGCCGTCCTCTTCACCGTCGTCGTCGGCTACTACCTCTCCGTAGCCCTCGTCTACTGAGTCTT
>JAFDWD010000832.1 GCA_018268695.1 Actinomycetota bacterium | reverse complement strand
GCCGCTCCCGAGGTCAGGCAGGCGATCGCCTCGCAGAGCGTCGGCCTGCTCGGGGACATCGGCCGCCAGATCGCGAAACTGGCACGGGACCTCGACAACGTGGTCGAGCGCGTCGCGCGCCGGATCGTCTTCCGCCGCCGCCGGCCGCTGCCGACCAACCACGCGGGCGTCGTCACCCGGGGCCTCGCCTTCATCATCGACGCGGTCATCATCAACCTCTTCTTCACCGTGGTCGCGGGCGCGGCGACCCTGATCGCCACCTTCTTCGGCGGCAGTGGCCAAGGCGTGCCGCGCGGCCTGATCGCGGTCGGCTCCCTCACCTGGCTGATCATCGTGGGCTTCTACCTGGGCGGCTTCTGGGCCCTCGCCGGCCAGACGCCCGGCATGCGTTTCCTCGCCATCCGGCTGGACGAGCGGCGGTTGCCACCGCGCCGCGCGTTCCGGCGCCTGGTCGGCCTCGGCCTCTCCTTCGTCACCTTCGGGATCGGCTTCCTCGGCGTCATCTTCAGCGAATCGCGCCGCAGCTGGGCCGACCGGATGGGGAGGACGGAGGTCATCTACGAAGAACGCAAGACCCCGCCCGCACCCTGGTCGACGCTGGCCGAGCCGGTCGCGCCGGCGCCGCTGGCCGAGGGCGCCGCAGCGGTGCCGCCGGCAGCCGCATCCGCTCCGGCTAAACCGGAGCCCCGGAGCGGTTCGGCAGGTAGCGCTGCGCCAGCAGCGTGAGGCTGCCGGTCGTGATCAGCAGGGCGATGTTGACGGCGAGCACGAGGACCGCGCCGCCGGCCTTGTCGATCCCGCCGCCGCCGATCGCGACGCCGAGGTAGGCCGAGGCCGGGATCGTCGTCACCGAGATCGCCACGCCGACCGCCTGGGCGGCGCCGCTCTCGAACGACAGCATCGCCGCGATCCCCGCTGCCGCGGCGACCAGCACGGTCGAGTAGTCGAGGTGGGCGAGCGAGTCGAGGCCCGAGTGCTCGACCTGGAAGTCCCCGGGAAGGATGCCGGTCACCTTCAGCAGCCCCGAGACGATCGCCGCCGTCGCCACCACCGACACCATGCCGATGATCAGCGTGGCGAAGGCCCGCCCGGCGAGCATCCGCCGCCCGCCGACGAGCCCGACGCAGGTGGCGCAGATCGGCAGCAGGTCGGGCGAGACGGCCATCGCGCCGACGATCAGGATCGAGCTGGAGACGATCACGCCGGTGGCGGCGATCACCGCCGCGACGTTGATCAGTGCCAGGTAGCGTGCCAGCGGCCGCGAGTTCGCCCGCGCCTGTCCCATCACCTCGACCCAGGCGAACCCGTCCACGTCCCGCCCGCTCAAGCCGCCGCGCTGCGGCGCCACCACCTCGATCTTGGTCAGCAGGTAGTCCTCGACCGCGATCCCCATCGCCGCGATCTCCTCGACCAGGCGGTCGGCGGCCGAGGGCTCGACGTCGGCGAAGAAGACGGTCTGCCCGGCGTCCGACGCCTCGTCGGGCTGGCGCACGACCCGGCGCACCCCTTCCATCTCACGGAGCAGCGAGGCGAACGCCGGCTCGCGCCGAGCGTCGAGGGATGCGTGGAGCCGCAGCACCCGCCCATCATGAGCGGGCGTCCGGCGGACTAGCTGACGAGCTTCAGGACCTTGAAGCTTTTTGTGCCGCGCGGGGTCTCGACGTCGACGGTCGCGCCGACCTCGCAGTCCATCAGCGCTTGGCCGATCGGGGACTCGGCGGAGAGCTTGCCTTCGGCGAGGTTCGCCTCGGTCGAGCCCACCAGGGTCCAGGTGACGGTCTCGCCTTTCCCCTGATCCTCGACCTCCGCCGTCCGCCCGAAGGAGAAGGTGCCGTCACTCCCCTCGTCGGCCTCGACCACGACCGCGTTGCGGAGGCGTTCCTCGAGGCGCTTGATCCGCGTC
>JAFDWD010000831.1 GCA_018268695.1 Actinomycetota bacterium | reverse complement strand
GGCGGGCGACGCTCGAGCTGTGGCTCGACACCGAGGAAGGGCGACCGATCCGCGGCGGCGGCACCTTGATCAGCGCGGTCGAGGTCGAGATGGGGGGGCTGCACACGCGGATCGCCTTCTTCCGCTGGTCGGTCGAGGGTCGCGAGGGCCTCGGCCACTACGAGATCGCGCGCGCCCGTGGCTGAGGCGGGGTCCTCGATCGAAGCTGTCGTCTCCGACTTCGGCGGGGTGCTGACGACGCCGCTGATGAACTCCTTCCTCGCCCTACAGGACGCCCACGGCGTCAGCGCCGAGCATTTCGGCGAAGCGATGCGGGCGGCCGCCGAGGCCGGCGACGGCGAGAATCCGCTGTTCAAGCTCGAGCGCGGCGACATCACCGAAGCGCAGTACCTCGAGGTCCTGCGCGACGGGCTCGAGCCGGTCCTCGGCCACCGTCCCGAGCTGCATCGCTTCCGCGAAATCTTCTTCGAGGCGCTGGACCCGAACGAGCCGATGATCGAGCTGATGCGCGAGTGCAAGGCGAGCGGGCGGCGGATGGCGATGCTGACCAACAACGTGCAGGAGTGGGAGCCGCTCTGGCGCACGATGCTGCCGGTCGACGAGATCTTCGAGACGGTGATCGACTCCGGCTTCGTCGGCTACCGCAAGCCGGAACGGCAGATCTACGAGATCACGCTGGAGCGGATCGGGGTGCCGGCGTCGGCGTGCCTCTTCGTCGACGACATGGAGCTGAACTGCGAAGCCGCACGGGAGCTCGGCTTCACCGCGGTCCAGTACCGCGACGCCGACCAGGCGATCGCCGAGGTCCGCGCCGCGCTCGCCTAGGCCTGCTCGGCAGCGGCTGCCGCAGCGGCGGGGGCGTGAGGGTGTTCGCGCCAGCGGCGGGCGAACGGCAGGCGCCAGCTGTGCGGGGCGATCAGGCCGCCGATCTCGGCCGGTCCCCAGGAGCCCGGCGGGTACGGTTTCGCCGCCGGCGGCTCCTGCAGCAGCGGTTCCGCCACTTCCCACAGCCGCTCCATGTCGCGGGCGCTGGTGAAGAGCGTGTGGTCACCCGCCATCGCGTCGCGGATCAGCCGCTCGTAGGCCTCCAGCGTGTCGTCGCGATAGTCGGTTTCCTCGAGCGAGAACTGCATGCTCGCCTTGTCGAGGACCATCCCCATCCCCGGCCGCTTGCCGTAGAAGGAGAGTGAGACGCGCGAGGACTCGTCGAGGTCGAAGGTGAGGTGGTCGGGGCCGTAGCGGCCGACCCGCGAGTGGGCCGGGAACATCGACTGCGGCGGCTCGCGGAAGGCGACCGAGATGATCCGCGCGCCTTCCCCCATCCGCTTGCCGGTGCGGAGGTAGAACGGCACGCCGCTCCAACGCCAGTTGTCGAGTTCGCATTTGAGCGCGACGAAGGTCTCGGTGCTGGAGTTCGGGTTCACGCCCGGTTCGTCCTTGTAGCCCTCGTACTGACCGCGGACCACCTCGTCGGGGTTCAACGGCAGCAGACTGCGGAAGACCTTGTTCTTCTCCTCGGTGATCGGCAGCGAGGCGAGCGCGGTCGGCGGCTCCATCGCGACGAACGCAAGGATCTGCATCAGGTGCGTGACGACCATGTCGCGGAAGGCGCCGGTTTTCTCGTAGAACGCGGCGCGGGAGCCGACCCCGAGGGTCTCCGGCACGTCGATCTGGATGTGGTCGATGTGGTCGCGGTTCCAGATCGGCTCGAAGAGGCCGTTGGCGAACCGCAGAGCGAGGATGTTCTGCGCCGCCTCCTTGCCGAGGAAGTGGTCGATCCGGAAGATCTGCTCCTCGCGCAGCACCTCGTGGAGCGTGTCGTTCAGTTCCTGCGCGCTCCTCAGGTCGGTCCCGAACGGCTTCTCCATGATCACCCGGGCGTCCTCGGTCAGGCCGGCGTCGGCGAGCGTGTGGATCACCTCGGTGGCGGCGGCCGGCGGCACGCTCAGGTAGTGCAGAAGGTGCGTATCGGGGCCGAGCAGCTCGACCTCGTGCTCGACCGCCGCCTTCAGCTTCTCGGGCCCCTCCCCCACCGGGATGTACACGATCCGCCGGGAGAATTCGGCCCAGTCGTCCTCGGTGAACTCGTGCCGGCCGAACTCCTCGCACGCCTCGTGCACGATCTCCCGAAACTCCTCGTTGCCGATCTCCTCGATCGACGTCCCCAGCACCCGGAATTCCGGCATCAGCTCCGACTGGAACAACCGCAGCATCCCCGGCAGCAGCTTCCGTTTCGCCAGATCCCCGGTGACCCCGAAGATGACGATCAAATATGGCGGCAGCGGCTGGACGACGCGCGCGTCCATTTCTTCGGTGATGTGCTGCTCCCTCTCCCGGTGCGTCATGGGCACCCCGCTGTGATCGCCGCCTGCCATGAGCGCAGAGTAGCTACCTGGGTCCGCGAGACGTGATCGTTTTGTTGGCGCGGACGGGGGAGGTGGGAAGCGGGACGGGAAAGGACGCGGGGCGTTGCCGGCAAGAGCGGCCGGGTCTATGAGGACCGACCGAGGCGCGGTCGTCCTTGGTCAGCCATAGGTTCACCAAGGACGACCGCGCTCCCCGGGGTACGACGAAACCGTCACCGAAGGCCACGGAAGGAGGCCGAAGGCGCAAGGGAGCGTGGAGTTCCCGACGTCTTCGTCACGGGACCACGGCCGGCGATGTCGACGGGCCGAAAAGTCAGGACATGCTTGACAAATCGGCCCATCAACATCGGGGGCGGGGGAAACGTGACGAACTCCCTGGGATCCACACGGGAACGTCACGCCCCTCGGACGACCGCCCCGGTCAGAACAGCAGCCCTAGTTGTCGCTCCCCGCCCGATCCCAGATGTAGAGCTCGACGGCCTCGACCGCGAGCGTCATCAGGCGGGGCGGGGAAAGGAGGCCGAGGACCAGCTCGAGGGCGTCGTCCTCGGTGACGCCGGCGTCGACG
>JAFDWD010000830.1 GCA_018268695.1 Actinomycetota bacterium | reverse complement strand
GCAGATGATCCTGCCCTACCGTGCGCAGCCGCGGCAGACCTCCTTCGGCCGGCCCGCGACCATCGCCCTGGCGGCGGTCACCTTGATCGCCTCGGTCGTGATCGGTCTGCGCTGAGCTTCGCCGGGCCGCAGGCCGAAAGGGGTCTATTGCGGTCGGGGCGCGGTGGCGACGAAGAAGGCCATCGTCCCGGTGGCCGTACGAAGCCGGTCCACCTGCTCCGCCCGCTGCAGCCCGGCGTCGGCGAAGATCGAGGGCAGGGCACCCTCCGCGTTCTCGCGGGTCAGCTCGAAGCCGTCGAGACTGCGGACCGCGAGGAATGCGATCCGCATCAGCGCATCTTGAGGCGGGCCCCAGTCGGCGACGAGGAGGCGCCCGCCTGGACGGAGGACGCGCGCGATCTCCGCCGCCGTTACACGCTTGGCGGCCGGCTCCAGATGGTGGAAGAACAGGGTCGAGAGGACGACGTCGAAGCGGCCGTCGTCGTAGGGCAGCTCGGTCGAGAGGCCCTCGTCAAAGTCGACATGCGCGCCGGCCGAGGAAGCCTTCCGGCGCGCCCGTGCGAGTACCTCGGGATCGCCGTCGAGCCCGGTGACCTCCGCTCCCGGTTGGGCCTGGCTGGCCGCGATCGCCAGCGTGCCGGTCCCGCACCCGAGGTCCAGTACGCGATCCTCGGCCTTCAACTCGGCGATCTCGAGCAGGCGTCGCTTGAAGGCGCCCTCCCGCGAGGTCAGCCGCACCACCGGGTCGTAGAGGGCGGTGAGGGCGCGGTATCGGAGCGCCGGCACGTAGCGAGAGTCCTCAGCCATGCATGACCGACCCGGACGGCGGCTGGAGGTCCATCCGCGCGAGGATCTCGGCCGCCTCGCTCCGAAGCGTCGCCCGCCGGTGCAGGTAGTCCTCCTCGGAGAGCTTGCCGGCGGCGTGGTCGAGTTCGGTGTCGCGCAGCTCGCGGTATTTGGCCTCCTTGAGGTCCTCGAGCTCCTCGCGGTGGAAGTCGGCCGGGTCGCCGGTGTCGCGACGGCGCCACAGTGGAGCGGCCATCAACGGTGCCACGATGGCGACCAGGATCAGCACGTAGACGAACTGCACGACTACATTATGTAGGAGTTCGGGGGCGGCGGCAATGACCGCTGGCTCATGTCCCCCAAATCTATGCGTCTTCGCCCTGTCGCGCTATGGGTTGCGATGTGACATCAACGGTCACGCGGCCGCTATGGAAAGACTGCACGTTTCCTAACGAGTGCCTTCGCGGCTAGCCGCTGGCCGCGCGCTTGCACCGCCATCGCTCACGGCGATTCGTCGGCACCATCGACGACGGGCTGCGGCAGGCCTTGGACGAGTCTCGCGGCCGGTTGGCGAATCGAAGGCGGGCAGGAAGCGGAGCTGATTGACGGCGATGGCGCCGAAGCGCGATCAGTGAGACCGACTGTGTCCTCAGGCCTATCAGGCCGGGGCATTCTCACGTCGGCCAGTCCGGAGGAAGATCGTCTGCCACCGCACCTCATCCTTCCTCGTCGATGTGCATTTCGATCAGCTCGAACGATGCGGCCGCCGTAGAGCGTGTAGTAGATGGCGACCCTCGCAGCGTCTGCCCCCTAGGCGCGCGGCATGCAGCAGGCGGAGCTGCTGGGAGCAGGCGGTGGGGCTGAGCCCGGCCGCCCCCCGGGAGGTCCCCTACCTCGAGTTCCCCCTCGACATGGAGCTCGAGCGCGATTCGCGTCCGCCCGGGGCCCGCCAGCACCCTGGATGTCTCCGCCAGACGTTCTCGCGGACCCTCTTGCGGCGGGCGCACCGTCACGGCTGGTCCTTCTGTTGGACATCGTTCTCAAAATCTTTGGGTCGCTTCTATGGATAGCTATGGGTTCCGCAGCCCTCCCGCCCGCCCTAGATATGAGCCCTCCTGCATATCCGGTTAGCTCCGTCCGGTCGCCTTCGTAACTTCGCCGGGTGGCCCGACCAGACTTTCCGCGCAACATCCTCGAGTTCCAGGCCCGCTTCG
>JAFDWD010000082.1 GCA_018268695.1 Actinomycetota bacterium | reverse complement strand
GACATCGCCCGCGAAGCCGATTTCTACGGGGCGATGGACGGTGCCTCCAAATTCGTCAAAGGCGACGCGATCGCGGGCATCCTGATCGTGATGATCAACCTGATCGGCGGGATCGTCGTCGGGGTGATGAAGCAGCACCTCTCCTTCCCGGAAGCGGTGCAGCACTACTCCCTGTTGACCGTCGGCGACGGGCTCGCGGCGCAGATCCCGGCGCTCCTGATCTCGGTCGCGGCGGGGATCCTGGTGACGCGCTCGGCGTCCGAGCGCGATCTCGGCAACGACATCGCCGGGCAGATCTTCGCCCAGCGCAAGGCGCCGATGGTGGCGGCCGGGGTGATCTGCGCGTTCGCGCTGGTGCCGGGCCTGCCGAAGATCCCGTTCCTCCTGATCGGCGGGGCTCTGGCCGGGGTCGCCTACGCGATGAAGGACGGGCTGCCACAGCCGGCGGGGACGCCCGCGCTCGCCGGCGGGCCGGGCGGCCCGCTGCAGCTCGGGGCCGGCGTGCCGGAGCTTCCTTCCGGCCCCACCGCCGACGCCGCGACCGCGGTCGACCCGCTGGAGCTGGCGATCGGCTTCGGCCTCGTGCCGCTGGTCGAAGCCGGCCAGGGCGGCGGGCTGATGGGCCGGGTCGGGGCGATGCGCAAGCAGCTGGCGGGCGAGCTGGGGA
Organism: Actinomycetota bacterium; assembly: GCA_018268695.1. The sequence continues at coordinate 353 of JAFDWD010000082.1, read as the reverse complement.
CGGTGATCCCAGCGGTCCGCATCCACGACGAGCTCGGCCTCGACTCGCACGAATACGTGCTGCGGGTGCGCGGCTCGGAGGTCGCGCGGGGGCGGGTCATGCCCGGGCACCAGCTGGCGATGGACTCCGGTGAGGGGGTCGGCCAGCTGCCCGGCGTGCCGACCACCGAGCCCGCCTTCGGCCTCCCGGCGACCTGGGTGCCGGACGCCGCGCGGGCCGAAGCCGAGGCGCTCGGCTACACCGTCGTCGACCCCGAATCGGTCGTCGCCACCCACCTCACCGAGACGATCCGCGGCCACGCCGCCGAGCTGCTCACCCGCCAGGAGACGAAGAAGCTCCTCGACGGGCTGAAG
>JAFDWD010000829.1 GCA_018268695.1 Actinomycetota bacterium | reverse complement strand
GAAGCGCTTGCGTGGTTCGAACTTCGGCCATGGCGAAGTAAGGAACCGCGCAGATTCCTGACCGTTCGGGGCCCGGCGTACGAACCGGCCCGCCACGCCTTCCCTCACATCCCCGGCCGTCTCGGCCACGGCCACAGCCTGCCCCTGCACGCTTGTCTCGCTATGCGAGACAAGCGTGCAGGGGGCCGTGGCCGAGACGGCCGGGTTTGCCGCAGACCCTTGCGTCCCTTGCCTCGGGCGCCGCTCCCCCGCCATCCGTGCTTTCCCCGATGCGGGTTCGGCGCCGAGCCGATTGGATCGCGGCATGCGCAAACTCGTCCGGTTGCTGATCGCGACCATCGGTGCCCTCGTCCTTGCTCCGGCAGCCGCTCAGGCCGCGAGCCTCGTCTACCTCGACGACGGCAACGATGTCGCGGTGGCCCGGCCCGACGGGAGCCTCGCCCGCAAGGTCACGCACGCGACCGACGCCGAAAATGGCTTCAAGGCGATCTCCGTCGCCGACGACGGTGGCATCACCGCCTACCTGATCAAACGTGACGACAACGGCAACTCCAGCTTCGTCGTCCTCGATCAGAGCGGTGCGGTGCGCAGCGGTCCCTTCCTGTTCGAGAAGTCCGGCCTCTGCGGCGGCCTCTCCCCCTACTGGACGGCGACTTCCCCCGACGGGACCTTCGTCGCTGTCTCCTACTGGAAAGGCTCGAACAACTGCATCGGCGGCTCCTACACGCCATCGGTGCGGCTGACCAATCGCAACTCACCGACGTTCGGGACCAGCACCTACCCGTCCTACGACTACCTGGCGAAGCCGGCCTGGACCCATCACCCCGACCAGCGGCTGGCCGGGATCGGCGGCAGCGGGCTACAGGTGTGGCAGAACGATGCCGCCCACATGCAGGACTGGATCACCATCTCGGGCGGGGTCGAACTGGAAGGTTTCGATTTCCATCCGACCCAGACCAAGCTCCTCATGGACCTCGCCGACGTCGGCGTCGGGACGAAGGCCCACACCCTCGCCCTCCTCAGCTACACCGAGTTCTCGACCGGCGCCGCCGCGCCGACCAACTCGGACCCCCAGCTCCTCTGCACCGCCGAAGGCTACGTCTCCAACGACGGCGGCGGCGGCGGCGGGCCGGTCTGGTCGCCGGACGGGTCGCAGATCGCCTGGAACGCGCCGGAAGGCATCTACGTCTCTCCCGCCCCGGTGGTGAGCGGCGAAACCTGCCTGCTGCAGCCGAAGCTCGTCGTGCCCGGCGGCCGGTCAGTGCACTGGGCGTCGTTCGAAGTCACGGCGCCGGCCACGGGCGGCGGGTCGACCCCCGCGCCGGCGCCGAGCACGCCCGCCGGCGGCTCGACCGGCGGGACGACCAAGCCCACCGGCGGCACCTCGAAGAAGCCGTCCGCCCCGACCCTGAGCGCCGCGAAGGCGACCGCGGAGAAAGGTGCCTTCACGCTCGAGGTCACCCTCGGGCAGGCGTCGACGGTACGCGTCACCGTCACCCGCAAAGGCGCGAAGAAAGCCCTCGGCTCGGTCAGCTAAAAAGCCAAAGCAGGCAAGTCAAAGCGCAAGATCGCGAGCGTCGGCGGCAAGAAGCTCGCGCCCGGCTCCTACAAGCTCGCGATCAAGGTGGGATCGACGACCAAGGGGCTGACGGTCCAGGTACGGCCGTAGCGGCGGCCGCTCCGCGATCGCCATCGGCCTCGATCCGCGCCCGCAGCTCGGAGCCGCGGCCGGCGGCGACGGCGCGGGCGGCACGGGCGTCGCTGAGCTCCACCTGCTTGACGTAGGCCAGGTCGAGCAGGTCCTGTTTTTCGATGTCCTCCTTGGCCCAGCGCAGGAACACCCAGGCGAAGATGATCAGCGCCAGGATCGTGCACTCCCCCATCAGGATCGCGCCCGAGGTGCTCTGGTCGGCGATCGGCGTGATCCCGGCCGCTTCCGCGGTCTTCGAGTAGTCCGGGTACATCACCGTGTCCGACCACATGAAGACGTTGGCCATCACCATCGACGGCGCCCAGATGAAGACGGTGTAGATGACGTGGGCGCCCTTGCCGAACCACTCCGGCTTCGGCAGCGGCCCGAACAGGGGCATCCAGAGGAGGATGCCGGTGCCGAGGAAGAGCAGGTGCTCGAGCACGTGGAGGGACTCGCTGCTGAGGACCGCCTGGTAGAGCACCGGCACGTGCCAGATGTAGAGGTTGAAGGTGAAGAGGGAGATCGCGACGACCGGATGGGTGAGGCGACGCAGCGGCCGGCCGGCACGGAACTGGAGCAACGGCTGCAGCAGCGGCCCGGTGAAGCCGAGGACGATCAGGAGCGAGGCAAGGTCGGCGAGGATCAGGTGCTGGATCATGTGGACCCAGAGGAGCTTTTCCGACTCCACGTCCACCGGCCCCGCGAGGGCGATCCCGCAGACGACGATCCCGAGGCCGAAGCAGAGCTGGCGCCAACCGGGCACCGGGCGCCGTTCGGCGCCGAGCCGGTGGGCGCGCTTCAGATAGGCGGCCGCCAGCGCCAGCGGCACGGCCACCTCCATCACCGACCAGAAGGTGTCGATGACGTTGGCGAGCGGAAGCGCCAGGCTCATCGTCGTCATGGCGCGGCCCCGAGAGCCCGCGCATCGGCCTTGGTCTTGCTTGGGATGACGATGGAGACGGCCGCCAGGACGAGCAGCGCCAGAAGGCTGACGACCGCGATCGCCATCGGCGCCCTCAGGCGCCGAGCGTCGCGAATCGGCATGTCCTAAGGATATTGCGCCGGGCGCCCGGATGGCCCGGCGGCCTCAGACGAAGAGCGCCGAGCCGACCCAGTCGCCGCCGCCGCGGGCACCCGGCGGGAGGAAGAAGTAGCCGCCGCCGGTGGGGACGACGTAGTCGACCAAGGGCTCGCCCGCGAGGCGCTTCTGGGTCGCTTCGAACTGGGCCTCGAGGTCGCGCTGGAAGGAGACGAAGACGAGGCCCATGTCGAGCTGGTCGGCCTCGTCGTACCCGCGCGAGTAGTTGTAGCCGCGGCGCAGGATGCGACTGCCTTCGGCCGCGGGGGTGCGCGGGCGGGCGAGGCGGATGTGTGCGTCCAGAGGGATCCGCTTGCCGTCGGGGTCGGAGGCGTAGTCGGGATCGTCGAGCTCACGCTCCTGGCCGAGCGGCGCGCCCTTCGCCTTGTCGCGGCCGATCATCAGCTCCTGCTCGGTCAGGGACACGCGGTCCCAGAACTCGACCCGGTTGCGGATGATCCGCACGACGCCGTAGGTGCCGCCGCGTGCCCAGGCGGGCTCCTCGCGACCGGTCCAGACGAGGTCTTCCATCGTCCGCGCGTCGCCGACGTCGGGGTTCGCGGTGCCGTCCTTGAAGCCGAGCAGGTTGCGTCCCGCGCCGCTCTCCCGCGCCGGCGCCGGCAGGAAGCCCTCGATCTTCCAGCGCGGCCCGAGGACGCCGCGGGTTTCGCGCGAGATGTCGCGGAGGGCATGGAGCAGGGTCTCCTCGGAGTTGGCGCAGAGCTGGAGCAGCACGTCGCCGTGGCATTCGGCGTCGACCAGGGCATCGTCGGGGAAGGTCGGCATCGGCTTCAGCCCGGCGGGCCGGCGCCCGGCGAGCCCGTAGCGGCCGTCGAAGAGCGAGGCGCCGAGGCCGATCGTCACCGTCAGCGCGTCGGGCTCGACCCGCGGGCCGAGGATCCCGGAGTCGGGCGTCGGGCCCTCGCCGGGCGGGCCGAAGAGCGCCGCGTACCCGGCGGTGAGGGCGCGGGCCCGCTCGGAGATCGCCCGCAGGCCGGCGGCGAGCTCGCCGCGCGACCCGGCGATCGAGTCGAAGGAGACGAACAGGGCGCGGGCCGGGCGTGGGTCGAGGATGCCCGCCTGGCGGGCGCCGTCGAAGGGGACCGCCGTGGTCAGGGACGCGTCGCCGGAGGAGGAGGGCGCCGCCGCGCCGGCGCTCGCGCCGCCCGGGACGCGCGCCGCGAGCGCGCCCGCCCCGAGGGCCGCGCCGCCAAGCAGAAGCTCCCGCCGTCGCACGCTCATTCGGCCTGCACCTCGCCGATCGCCGAACGCGCCGGCACCAGCGGGCGCGGGTCGATCACCTCGGGGACGTAGGCGAGCTCCTCCGCCGCGGCCGCCGTCTGGCCGGCGACGAGCGTCTTCTCGGCCGCGGACAGGCGGTCCCAGCGCGGCATCGTCCCGCCCCGTCCGCGCAGGCCTCGGAGGGTGCGGCCGAGCGCGTCGAGGCTGCGGTCGATCCGGCCGACCAGGAGCGGTTCGCGCGGCTCGATCAGCGGCCGCAGCGTGCCGATCACGAGCCGGGTGCCGCGCAGGTTCGACTCCAGGGCGAGGAGCGCGTCGCTGCTCCAGGGGCCGGCGCGGCCGGTCAGCTGCAGGTCGAGGGCGCCCTCGAAGACCTCGTGTCCGCGCAGCACGTATTCGAGCGGTTCGATCCGCAGGGTCGGGACGGTCCGGCGCAGCTTCCGCACGTCGGCGGCGAGGCGGGAGACGTGGGGCGCCGCTTCCACGGTCGAGCCGCGGCCGAAGAGGGCCAGCTCGATCCGGTGCAGGCCGGTGAAGTCGGGCGAGCGCGCGCCACCGGGCAGGCCCGCGGTTTCGCCGTCGATCCGCGCGTCGAGCTCGCCGAAGGCGCCGTAGGCCGCGCCGATCGACTCGTAGCTCGCGTCGGCGTCGAGCCAGGCGCGCCGGGCGGCGGGCAGATCGCCCGCGGCGACCGCGCTCGCGAGCCGGCGGACGTCGCCTTCCATCCCGCCGAGGGTCGCGGCGACGTAGCGCCGGTACTCGGCGATCGGTCGGTCGAGGTCGGCGGGTTTGACGTGGGGCACGGAGCCGGAGACGAGGACCCGGTCCGACAGCTTCGCCGGCGGGGCCACCGCCGTGGTCGACGACTCCCCGCTCCCGCCACCGCACCCGGCGAGGGCGACCAGGGTCGCGAGGACGCCGGCCGAAGGGAGGAATCGTGCCCTCACGTACATCCCTTCTCGGCGCCGACCAGAACGTTCAGCGGATGTTCGGAGTACCCCTCGATGGTCGGGTCGACGTGCGGGGGGAGGCTCGGCCGGGCGGAGGCGTCGAAGCAGCCGTCGGGGTACAGGCGGACCCGATAGGCGGTGCTGCGAGGGTGCCCGACCTGGGTCCGCCAGCGCACCGAGCAGCGGGCCACCTCGATCCCACCCGCCTGGGTGCCGGCCGCGGCGGGCGGCGCGCAGACCACCCCGTCGAGGACGCCGGTCGGCAGCGACTGGCCGAGGTCGGTGGCGCCGTCGGCCGGCTGCGACATCACCGCGAGGCGGTAGAGGCCGGCGGAGAAGGAGTTGCCGAGATCGACCCGCAGCCGCAGTGGCGAGATGTAGATCGGGTCGGCGGTGGCGCCGACGCTCCGGGTGGAGTCGTCGGATCCTCCACCACACCCTCCCAGCCCCGACGCGAGCGCCAGGGCCAGGACGGCGAGGGAGACGAGGCGGGCGGTCAGCTGCCGACCTCGTAGTTGATCTTGCGCGCGACCGTGACGGCCTTGCCGCCGCCGGTCGGCGTGAACTTCACCTCGAGCCGCGCCGGGACGGACCCGTGGAGGCCGCGGACGGCCTGCGCGTGGAGGGTGACCTTGCTCTGACCGGTGGAGCCGACGCTGCCGACGCCGCGGGCCAGGACCACCTTCTTACCGCCGCTCATCGCGGTGACCTGGGCGGTGACCGAACCGGCCGAGCCGGTCGACGCCAGGAGCCGCGAGTTGCCGCCGCTCTTGGAGAAGACGATCTTCACCGTGACCTGCGACTTCGAGCCGGCCGGACCCTGTGGGCCGGCCGGGCCCGCGGGACCGGTCGCGCCGGTTTTGCCGGCGGGGCCGGTGGGCCCGGCCGGACCCTCCGCCCCGGGCTTGCCTTCCGCGCCCTGTTTGCCTTCCGGGCCGGGTTCGCCCTGCGGCCCCTGCGGCAGAGTCACCGCGGGCGCCACCACTTCATAGGTGTCGTTGGCACCGTGCTGCTCGGTGAAGAAGATCCGGGTGGCCGGAGAGGCACTCGGATCGGAGGCGCCGACGAGGTCCCCGGCGGAGGTCCCGCCTTCGGAGACGTAAATGCCGGTCGGCTCGTTGTCCTCGGCGCCGCCCGGGGCGGCTTCCGGATCGCGGCCGAGCGCCACCAGACGCTGGGCGTCGCCCTCGATCTCACCGTAGTTCTTGTTCAGGTCGTAGGACCAGATCGAGTCGAGGACGTTCTCCTGGTCGTGCAGCGTGTCGCCGCGGTCCTCGGTGGTGAGCAGCGTGTGCGAGTCGAGGAACGTGACGTTGTCGAACGAGTTGTGGGTCTCGTCGCCGAGCACCACCGTCTTGACCGTCCCGGTCGAGGCACCCGCTTCGGGCATCTTCAGCTCGAGCAGGGCGCCCCAGGAGCCGCGTTCCGCCGCGCCCGGGTAGAGGCCCGCGGTCTTGTCGGTGTCACCGGTCTCGTCGAAGACGAACGAGGAGAAGTCGCTGCCGGGGACGAACTTGCCGTTCTCCGGGCGCTTCAGCGGCGTCGCTTCTTTGGCCTTGGCGAGGGCGTTGGCGTCGAAGGAGGCCGTGCCGTCGGTGGCCGTGTCGTGGATCGTGACCCAGTGCGCCTGCAGGGTGGCGCCGGAGTGCAGGACCCGGATCGCTTCGCCGAGGGCGTCGTCG
>JAFDWD010000828.1 GCA_018268695.1 Actinomycetota bacterium | reverse complement strand
GTTCCGCGTATCGGGTCGGGAAGAAGCGGTCCCCGGGAGCCCAGGCGAGCAGCAAGGGGAAACGGGATCCGCGGAGCTTGTCGGCCGCCGCGAGCGTGTGCCGCTTGTCCATCCCGCGGGTGACCTTGCCGAGGTCGCGCCGGATCGCCTTGTCGGCGAGGGCGGGCTTCGCCCAGGACTCGACCAGCCCGGCGGGCGGCCGGGTCCTGGCGAACGGGCGGAAGGCGGCCCGGGTGAGCACCGGGAAGCGGAAGGGGGCGGCCAGCATCGTCACGCCTCCGGGGAGCTTCGCCAGGGGCGGCAGCGCCTTGAAGATGGACGGCGGGAAGTTCTCGTGGGTGTCGCAGTTGGTGAGGACGAGCCGGCCGACGCGCGCGGGGCGGCGGGCGACCAGCACCTGGCACATCGCACCGCCGGAATCGTTGCCGACCAGCGTCACGTCCTCCAGGTCGAGGGCCTCGAGGAACCCTTCGATGATCGTCGCCACCCCGGGAGGGGTGAGGTCGGCGTCGGGCGCCATCGCCACCTGCTGGGCACCCATCGGCCAGTGCGGGGCGATGCAGCGGTAGCGGTCGGAAAGGGCGTCGACGACGCCGTCCCAGAGGCGGCCGTCGACGAGGAAGCCGTGGACGAAGACGATCGGGGGCCCTGATCCCGCCTCTCGATAACGGATAGTTCCCTGCTCCAGCCTCAGTTCTTTATCCATGGATCTAACATACATACAGCATGAATGAAAAACAACCCCGTAGATCGCAGGCGCAGAGGGCTGAGGCCACCCGTACGGCCCTGATCACGGCGGGGCGGGAGCTCATCGCGGGGCGCGGCTACGACGACGTCGGCGCCGAAGAGATCGTCCGCGCCGCCGGGCTGACCCGCGGCGCGCTCTATCACCACTTCCCAGGCGGCAAGCCCGCGCTGCTCGAGGCGATCTACGAACGGATGGAGGCGGAATCGACCGAGCGCGTCGCCCACGTCGTCCTCGACTCGGACATGCACAGCCCGCTCGCCGCGATGAAAGCCGGCGTCGCCGCCTTCCTCGACGAGTGCGCCGAGCCCGGCTTTCAGCAGATCGTCCTCCACGACGCGCCCGCCGTCCTCGGTTGGGAGCGCTGGCGCGAGATCGCCGCCGCCAACGGCCTCGGCCTGATCGAGGCGAGCCTGATCGCGGCGATCGAGGCGGGGGAGATCCGTCCCCTCCCGGTCAAGCCGACCGCCCACCTCCTGCTCGGCGCCCTCGACGAGGCGGCGATGCTCCAGGCCCGCTCCACCGACCCCGCCGGCCGCGCCGAGATCACCAGCGTCCTCCTCGCCCTGATCGACAGCTTCGCCGCGCCCTTGCCGGGTTAGGGGTAAGGGGACGGGACGAAGGGTTGCGGGAGCCGCGGATTCTGGTCCGACCCCCGGCTGGCTAAGGGTCGGCCCAGAATCCGCGGCGGCCCGGAGCGGGGGAGGGCGGGACGACACACTTCCTCATCAGGGTCCTGGCCGCTCGTGCACTTGAGCCGCCTATGACGCGCTCAAGTGCACGAGCGACGGGAGGGGTGATGAGGAACACGCGCGGAAGCGCGGAGAAGGACACGGGACCCGCACGACCTGACCCTTCCGTGCGCCTTCTGACTCAGGCAACTCGACGCTCGCTGAGTTGACGGCGCTATAGGGCGCTCAACTCAGCGAGCGACGGATCCGCTCATGAGGAACACGCACGAACGTGGAGGAAGGGTCCCGGAAGGGCAAAGAATTGACGCTCCGTGCGTCTCCCGTGACGCTTCCGCGCACCTTCCACAACCCTCCCGACCCTGGCTGCTGATCGGCGACCTTAGTAGACCGGGGTCGCCGATCAGCAGCCCCGGGCGCCAGCTTCCCCACCCGGAGCAGCAAGAGGCGCCAGCCGGCAACCGCCCGCCACCCGACCCCCCTTGCGCACTGCTCTAAACTCTTAGGAGTGAAAGCTTCAATCCACCCCGATTATCAGCTTGCCAACGTGCACTGCTCGTGCGGCAACCAGTTCTACACGCGGTCGACGAAAGACGACCTGCACGTCGAGCTTTGCTCCGAGTGCCACCCCTTCTACACCGGCAAACAGAAGCTGGTCGACACCGGCGGGCGCGTCGAGCGCTTCCAGCGTCGCCAGGCGAAACACCGGGCCGGTAGGCGGTAGCAACCG
>JAFDWD010000827.1 GCA_018268695.1 Actinomycetota bacterium | reverse complement strand
GGCTCGTCGAGGAAGAGCAGCTCGGGGTCGCCGACCAGCGCCATGCCGACGTCGAGGCGCCGCTGCTGGCCGCCGGAGAGCTTGCGCGCCCGGTCGTCGGCCTTCTCCCTCAATCCGACCAGGTCGATGACCTCCTCGACCGAGCGCGGATGGCTGAAGTACCCGGCGTACAGTTCGATCGACTCGCGCACGGTCAGGTAGGGATCGAGGCTGTTCGACTGCAGGACGATGCCGATCCGGTCGCGCCACGCCCGGCCCGCGGTCTCCGGGTCCTCGCCGAGCACCGACACCTCTCCCCCGGTCCGCTTCCGGTACCCCTCCAGGATCTCGACCGTGGTCGTCTTCCCCGCCCCGTTCGGGCCGAGGAAGGCGAAGATCTCGCCCCGCGTCACCTCGAGGTCGATGCCGCGCACGGCCTCGTTCTCGCCGTAGCTCATGCGCAGGCCGCTGATGGATATCGCAGGATCGGGCACTCATCGCCGATTCTAGGTTCCGCGCGCCCCCAAGCGCCCTTAGCTGTTCTTTATGGACGCCAGGCGTCCATAAAGAACAGCTAGCCGGGGGTGGCGGTGAGGAGGGCGGCGGCGATCTCGGCGGGGGTCGGCGGGCAGCCGGGGATGCGGATGTCGACGCGGAGCAGTTGGTCGAGCGGCGGGGCGAGCTCGTCGGGGTCGGCGAGGACACCGCAGCCGAGCGCGCAGTCGCCCAGCGCGGCGACCCGGCGCGGCTCCGGCATCGCGTCGTAGGCGGCGAAGAGGGCCGGTTCCATCCGCCTCGTGATCGGCCCGGTGACGAGGAGGACGTCGGCGTGGCGGGGTGAGGCGACGATGTCGAGGCCGAAGCGCTGCAGGTCGTACTGGGGCGCCGCGGTGGCGGTGAGCTCCTGCTCGCAGGCATTGCAGGAGCCGGCGTCGACATGGCGGAGCGCCACCGAGCGAGGATGCTCGGGGCGCGAGAGCCCCGCTTCGCGGCGGACGCGCCGGAGGTGTCGGAGGAGGACGAACATCAGCGGTCGGCGCAGGCGTAGCAGAGCTCGAAGCTCTTGTTGATCAGCGGGAAGTCGGGCAGCAGGTTGCCGGCGGTGGCGTGGGCGAGCACCGGCCAGTTGGCGTAGGAGCCGGTCCGCAGGTGGACGCGCGCGAGCCGGCGGGTGGCGGTCAGCTCGACCGCGCAGACGGTCTCGCCGCGCGGGCTCTCGACCCGGGCGACACCGCACGGCTCGGCCTCGCCGGGCGCCGAGGCGCCGTGCCCGATCGGCTCGGCGAGCAGCTCGCGCAGCAGCTCGAACGTCGCCACCGCCTCGATCCCGCGGACCTCCAGCCGCGCGGCGACGTCGCCGGAGGGCTCCGGCGGGGCCGCCGGGGTGAAGTCCGAGCCGTACCAGAGGCCAGGGCTGG
>JAFDWD010000826.1 GCA_018268695.1 Actinomycetota bacterium | reverse complement strand
CCGCACGTAGAGCGGCGTGCCGAAGCCCTCCGTCACCTTCGCCACCACGCCCTCGGCGAACTCCCGCTGCGCGGGGTCCGCGCTGCCCGGGCGGACGAGGTCGTCCTCCAGCATCACCGCCGCCGGCCCGTCCTCGTCGTCGCCGAGCGGCGCCTCTCCCTCGCCGCGTAGGACCGGGCGCTTGTGGAGGACGTGGGAGAGCTCCCCGGCGATGAAGACGAGCGCGGTCTCCCCGTTGCGACCGACATCGGCAAGGTAGCTCTGGACGATCGCGACGCGCCCGCTCGCCCGGATCCGCTCGATCAGCGCGATCGCCTCACCGTGCCTCGCCGGCCCGAAGCGGCCGGTGTCGCGGGCACCCGCCGAGACGTTCGGCTTCACCACCACCTCTCCGGCCAGGGGCGGCAGCGGATCGCCCGGCCCGACGAAGGTCGTCGGTGCGATCGCCACGCCGAGCTCGCCGAGATAACGCTTGTCGGCGTCGAAGGCGACCAGCTCCGGCCTGTTGCGCAACCGCTCGGGCCCGAACGCCCCGCACCAGGCGAGGAACTCCTCGACCCGCCGGCTGTAGTCCCAGACCGAGCGGATCACCACCCGGTCGTAGGCCTCCCAGTCGACGGCGGGGTCGTCCCAGACGACGAACTCCGCCCCCGCCAGCCGCGCCGCCTCCTGGTCGTCGTCCCAGCCTCCGGGCAGGTCCCGGCTCGTCGCGAAGGCGATCACCCGGCTCAGTTTGACTGAGGGAAGACGCAGCGGTAGCCGAGTTCGATCCCTTTTTTGGTCGAACGGCTGGTCTCGTCGCTGGTGAAGACGGCTTCTTCGCCGGCTTCGAGGGTGTCGAGGTCGGCCGACCAGGTCTGGCCGGTCACCTGAACGCCGGGCTGGAGGATGTAGGCGATCAGTTCCTCGATCGAAGGCAGGCGCCCACCGGCTTCACCGCACTCTTTGACCGCCGCCAGCCAGAATTTCGCCGGCCGAACAGATTCGTCCCAGCACATGCCGCCGTAGAACTCGGTCCCGGTCGCGCATCTCACTTCGAGCTCGGCCTTCAGTTCTTCGGGCGTCTGGCCGCCGAGCTTTTCCGCGTCGCCGGCGATCGTCGCGCGATCGGCGGTGCCCGCGGAGCCGGCACGATTCGCGGAATCGGCGGTTTCGGCGTGCTTGGCCGAGTCCGCGGTTTCGGCGTGCTTCGCGGATTCAGCCTGCTTGGCGGTTTCGGCGTGCTTTGCCGATTCGGCGCTCGTCGCGGTCGCGGATTTGGTCGCGCTGTTGGCTTTGGTGGCGGTGGCGGCCGTCGTCGCGGTCTGCGCCGAAGGGACCGTGCCGAGGGTCGACTCGTTGATCGAGCTCGAGGTGATCGT
>JAFDWD010000825.1 GCA_018268695.1 Actinomycetota bacterium | reverse complement strand
TGAGTACCGACAGGGCGACCGGCAACAGCCATGGTGCCCGTTCGTGCCACCGATTCATGTAGAGAAGACTAGTTCGACCGTGCCCAAAGTCGCTTCAGGCGGCCTACCCGTCGCCGAACGGCTGGATCGGGACCCCGTGGTCGGTCTCCCGCATGCCGAGCTCGTAGGCGGCGCCGCCAGGGAGGGTCAAGGTGCGGGCGGGGCGGCCGGGCTCTTCGACGGTCAGCTCGAGGTCGGCGACGGAGCAGTTGACGGTGTGGTGCTCGCCGCCCTTGGGGGCGGGGTCGGCGTAGACCCAGCCGACGAAGGCCTCGCGCGGGGCCTCGACCCGGCCGTGGACGACGATGTCCTTGCCGGGCAGGAGGAAGGTGCAGCCGGTCGGGGTCTCATCGATCCGGGACGAGCGGATGGCGCCGAGGCCGCCGAGGCGGTGGCGCACGCCGTCGAGCGAAAGGAAACCGGAGGGCACCCAGGGGCTGGTGCGGCGGCCGAGCTTGATCCGGGCGGCGCCGGCGTCGAACCAGGTGTCGGGCGAGCCGGCGAAGCCGGTCCCCTCGAGCCAGATCCAGCGCTCGGCGTGCTCGGTCCCCCAGTTGTGGCCGATCATGCCGGGCCAGCCGGCGAGCTCGATCTTCTCGCCGTCGACCTCGAGGGTGCCGTCGAAGACGGCGGCCGGAAAGGGGGCGACGAACTTCGTCCGCGGCAGCGGCGCCTCGTAGAGCCAGTCGGCGGGCAGGTAACGGCAGGGACGGTCGTCGCCGCCGAAGCGGAGGGACCAGGACGCGGCAAGTCCGGCGACGTCGAGCGCGCCGCTCGCCTCCCCCGGTCCGATCTCCGCGTCGGCCACCCGGATCCACCCATCCGCCGGCACCGACAGCCCGCTCGCGGGCACGGTCAGCTTCGTCGCCCGCGGCGCGTCCGCCTCGCGGTCGAAGAACGTGAACCAGATCGAGCCGGTCGCCTCCGCCCCGGGCCGCTTGTGCACGGTGTGGCGGATCCAGACCCCGCGGCCGCCGCCGGGCGCGCACGCCTTCAGGTAGAAGCTCTCGTAGTGGCCCGCCTTGCCGGCGACCTCGATGAAGCGCGCCCGTTCCTCCACGGACCCCACCCTACCCACCGCGGCCTCGCAATTGGCCGGCCGGCCAGTTAGGCTGGCAAGCGTGCAGGGAGAGGCTGCCGAGAGATTCATCGTCTTCGCGCTGCGCGTCCTCGCGGTCTGCTTCGCGGTGGTCGGCCTGCTGTACCTGTTCCTGCCGACCCCCACGCTCGACGTCATCTCCGACGTCGGAGAAATACTCGGCAACCACAACCGCGCGCCCCACACCCAGGAGTACATGTGGCTCTCGCTCGGCTTCGCCTACATGGCGGTGATCACCGGCATCTGCCTGATCGCCCAGGCCGACGTCGTCCGCTTCCGTCCGCTGATCCTGCTGCTCGCCGCCGGCAAGGCCGCCTCCTCGCTCACCTCGCTCGCCTTCTTCCTGATCCAGGGCCAGGTCTTCACCTACCTGCTCGGCTTCCTCGTCGACGGCTCGCTGATCCTGCTCTCGATCTGGCTCTGGACCCTCGTAGGACGGATAGACCGCCGCCCTTTTGAGGTGGGCCGGGGCGGGCGCGGCCTCGGCGGACCCGAACGGCGCACGCTCGCCGCGATCGCCGCGACGATGGCGCCCGGCGTCGACGGCGCGCCCGCGGCGGAACGCGAGATTGCCGTCGCCGAGCCGGTCGCCGACTTCCTCGCCTCCGTCCCCCCGAGCTTCCTTCTGCAACTGCGTCTCGGCCTGCGGGCCTTCGAGTGGCTGCCCTTCCCCCGACGCTTCAGCCGCCTCGACCAAACTGGGCGCGAACGCGTCCTGAAACGCCTCGAGGGCTCACGGCTCT
>JAFDWD010000824.1 GCA_018268695.1 Actinomycetota bacterium | reverse complement strand
GGACGCGCCTCTGCGCCCTCGGGAGGCCGAGCGCCCTGGCCGTGATCGCGCTCGCCGGGCGTGGCTCGATGTTCGACCCCGGGCCCTGCGTCTACATGGAAAAGCTCGCCGGCGGTGAAGACATCGCCGACCTGCTCGACCTCGACCGGCCGCTGGTGGAGACCTGCAAGCTGGTCGCCGAGCGCCGCGGCGGCTCGATCGGCGACGTGATCGTCGTCGTGCTCGACCGACCCCGTCACGAGGAGCAGATCAAGGAAATCCGCGATGCCGGCGCCCGTATCCGCCTGATCACCGACGGCGACGTCTCGGCGGCCCTGCTGGCGGTCTCCGAGCGCTCCCCGGTCGACCTCCTCTGGGGCATCGGCGGCACGCCCGAGGGCGTCCTCTCCGCGGCCGCGCTGAAGTCGATGGGAGGCCAGCTCCTGGGACGACTGTGGCCGCGCAACGACGAGGAGCGCAGCGCCGCGGTCAACGAGGGATACGACCTTGACAAGGTCCTCACAGCGAACGACCTCTGCTCCGGCGACGATGTCTTCTTCTCCGCCACCGGCGTGACCGACGGCGACGTCCTCCAGGGCGTCCGTTACCGCGGCAAAGGCGCCACCACCGAATCGCTGGTGATGCGCTCGCGGTCCGGCACGGTGCGCCGCGTCCAGGCGACGCACGACCGCTCGAAGCTCCGCGAGATCGCCGGCGGCCTCGAGCGCTACGGCTGAGACGCCTCTCGCTCTTTTAAGTTCGTCGCGAACGGGCACATGGGATCCGTGATCGCGGTCCTCGGAAGCACCGGATACATCGGCGGGTTGCTCGCGCGGCACCTGGTCGCGGAAGGACATGACGTAGCGGCGGTGGCGCGCTCGCCGGAGAAGGCGGAGGATCTGGCCGCGGCGGGGTGCGAGGTGCGGCGCGCGGACGTGCTCGAGCCCGAGGCCCTCGGCCCGGCCCTGGAGGACGTCGAGGTCGCCTATTACCTCGTCCACTCGATGGGGCGGGGCGGCGATCGCGACTTCGCCTCGCGCGACCGGGACGGCGCGCGGAACTTCGCCCAGGCGGCCGCCGCGGCTGGGGTGAAGCGGATCGTCTACCTCGGCGGCCTCGGCTCGGGCTCCGAGCATCTGAACAGCCGGCACGCGACCGCGGTCACCCTGCGGGCAGGCGACGTCCCCGTCGCCTACTACCGCGCGGCGGCCGTGATCGGCGCCGGCAGCGAGTCCTTCCTCACCGTCTACCACCTGGTCCGTCGCCTGCCGGCGATGGTGACCCCGAAGTGGACGACGGTCCGCACCCAGCCGATCGCCGTCAAGGACGCGATCGCCGACCTCGCGGCCGCCACCGACCTCTCCGCGCCGCTCGACCGCGAGCTCCAGATCGGCGGCCCGGACGTCACCACCTACGGCGGCATGATTGACGAGCTCGCCAGGGCGCTCGACCGCCGCCCCCCGATCCGCGTCACCGTCCCCGTCCTGACCCCGCACCTCTCCTCGCTCTGGGTCGGCCTCGTCACCCCGGTCGACACCGGCGTCGCCCGCCCTCTGATCGAGGGCCTCTCCCACGAGACCGTCGTCACCGACCCGAGCGGCATGGACGCCCTGCCGCCCCGCAACCGCATCCCGCTCGACCAGGCGTTGCGCGAAGCGGCGGCGGAGCTGGAGGGGTAGGGCGGGGGAAAGGGACGCGAGGGCTTGCGGCCAGCACGGCCGTCTCGGCCACGGCCCTGGCTGGCTGTGGCCGTGGCCGAGACGGCCGGGGTATGAAAGGCGGGGAGAAAGTCCGACGCCGTCCCGGGAGACGTGCGCGAGACGTCACCAACTCCACGCTCCCGTGCGCCTTCCCCGACACCGACGAAGCGCGGTCGTCCTTGGTTAGCCATAGGTTCACCAAGGACGACCGCGCCCCCGGGGTATGACGGAACCGTCACCGAAGGCCACGGAAAGGGACCCAAGGCGCAAGGGAGCGTGGAGTTCCCGGCGTCTTCGTCACGGGACCACGGCCGGCGATGTCGACGGGCCGAAAAGTCAAGACATGCTTGACAAATCGGCCCATCAACATCGGGGCGGGGGGAACGTGGCGAAATGGAGGTCACAGCCTGCCAGGACCTCCATGAGACGCCCAGGACAACGCCACTCGGACGGCCGGAGCGCCCCCCACAACCCCTAGCCGACCCGCGCCCCCGCCGTCGTTGCGTAGGCCTTGGCGGCCTCGCGGGCGCGGTGGAGGTGCTGGAGGTCGTCGTCGCGCGCGGCGAGGCGGTCGGCGAGCAGGGCGGCGATGCGCTCCTGGGCGGCGGTGGCGCGGCGGAGGGCGGGCTCGGCCTCGGGGGGCGGCGGTCCGGTCAGGCCGGCGCGGAGCGCCTCACCCTCGGCGTAGAGGTGGGCGAGGT
>JAFDWD010000823.1 GCA_018268695.1 Actinomycetota bacterium | reverse complement strand
CCCGACTCCATCGAGAACCCGCCTCCTCCGAACGCGACGATCTGTCGGGGCGCCGTTTTCATGTACCGAATACTCGCGTCGCGCCCTGTCCGAGTCCTTATCCAGCGGTCCGAACTTAGGGGCGCCGCGCTCGCCCGCGTGTACAGACGGGCGCCAGGCCGCCTAGGAGGCGTACGCGCGCCGGAGCTTGACCCGCGCCCGGTGCAGCTGCACTTTGACCGTGCCCTCCGGGATCCCCAGCCGGCGGGCGATCGCGGGCTGCGTCAGGTCCTCCTCGTAGCGCAGCGCGATCAGCGCCCGCTCGCGCTCGGACAGGACCTCGAGCGCCGCCTGCAGATCGAAACGGTCGACCGTCGAGACGACCATCGCGTCCTCGGAGCCCTCGAGGACCTCCGCCAGGTCGGTCGGATCGGGGCGCGGCCGCGAGTAGTAGCGGAATGCCTCGTTGCGGAGGATCGCCGCCAGCCACGACTTGCGGTTGGCCGCGTCGCGCAGGGTCGAGCGACGACGCCAGGCGCGGAGCAAGGCCTCCTGCGCGATTTCTTCGGCCTCGCCCGCGTTCCGCGCGTAGCGATATGCCAATCGCAGGCAAATCCTCTGTGCCTCACCCCACTCCCAGCCATCCTCACCTTGGTGTGAATGGTCCCTCTGAGAGTCGATTGATCGAACCTACATAAACGCGCGAGACCGGCAAGACCGTAAGAGCGGAATACGCGGATAGAACATTTGAAAAACGATAAGCACGGGCCTACTCTCCCCATTGCTATGAAAAGTTCGATGCAATCGCCGGGAGGAGGCGACCGCCATGCGGAGATCGCCTACGAGCAGATCGCTCCGGTCTACGACGAATTCACCTCCCACCACGACTACGAGGCGTGGATCGACGCCCTGCTGGCGCTCGGGGCGTCGCACGGATTGCGCGGGAACACGGTCCTCGACGTCGGCTGCGGCACCGGCAAGGGCTTCATGCCGCTGCTGGGCCTGGGCTGGCAGGTGACCGCCCTCGACATCTCCCCGTCGATGGTCGAGCTGGCGCGGGCCAAAGCCGGGCCCGAGGTCCGGATCGACGTCGCCGACATGCGCGAGCT
>JAFDWD010000822.1 GCA_018268695.1 Actinomycetota bacterium | reverse complement strand
TGATCTCCCTCTCCTCGTCCTACTCGCCCAACGGCGGCGCCACCTACCTGCTGCCCGCCTTCGCCGCCGTGTTCCTCGGCGCCGCGGTGTTCCGCCCGGGCGAGTTCAACGTTCCGGGCACCGTGGTCGGCGTCCTCTTCCTCGGCGTCATCCAGACCGGCCTGGTGATGCTGAACTTCGAAACGTACGTGATCAACCTGGTCCAGGGTGGGATCCTCATCGCCGCCGTCCTGGTCAGCCGACTCGGCGCCGCCAGGGTCTGACATGACCGGCCCCGAGAAAGGCCTGCGGATCGAGGCGCGCGGCCTCGTCAAGCAGTATCCCGGCGTCCTCGCGCTGAACCAGGCCGACCTCACGGTCGAGGCTGGCTCGATCCACGGACTGCTCGGCAAGAACGGCGCCGGCAAGAGCACGATCATCAAGGTGCTCGCCGGCGTGGTCCAGCCCGACGGCGGCGAGATCAAGATCGACGGCGAGCCGACCGAGATCCACAGCCCCCACGCGGCGGGTGAGCTCGGCTTCGCCTTCGCCCACCAGGAGCTGACCGACGTCCCCAACCTGACCGTCGCCGAGAACGTCCTGCTCGGCCTCGGCTACCCGACCGCGGGCGGTGCCTTCGTCCGGCGTCGGGCGATGCGCAAGAAGGCGGCCGAGGCGCTCGACCGCCTCGACGCGGGGATCGACCCCGGCGCGCCGCTGACGAGCCTCAGCATCGCCCAGCGTCGCCTGGTCGTGATCGCCCGCGGGCTCGCCGCCGACGCCCGCCTCTTCGTCCTCGACGAGCCCACCACCTCGCTGACCGACGCCGAGATCGACCACCTCGACCGGACGCTGAAGAGCCTCCGCGCCGAGGGCGTGGCGATCCTCTACGTCTCCCACCGGCTCGACGAGATCTTCGCGATGACCGACAAGGTGACGGTGATGCTGAACGGCGCCGCCGTCCATCACGGCGAGACCGCCGACCTCGACAAGGCGAAGCTGATCAGCCTGATCACCGGCTCGGCGATCGCGGTCGAGAAACGGGTGCCGCACTCGACCCCGGCCGGGGCGCCGAACCTGATGGAGGTCAAGGGGATGACCATCCCGGGGATCGTCGAAAACGTCAGCTTCGAGCTGAAGCAGGGCGAGATGCTCGGCATCGCCGGCCTCGTCGGCGCCGGCCGGACCGAGCTGATGCGGGCGATCTTCGGCGCCGACCGCGCCGCCTCCGGCGAGGTCCTGATGCACGGCAAGCAGGTTCGCATCCGCTCCCCGCGCGAGGGCCTCAAGGCGGGCATCGTCCTGCTGCCCGAGGACCGCAAGAACCAGGGCGGCGTACTCGACTTCTCGGTCCGCAAGAACATGACGCTGCCCTCGCTGCCGAAATTCCGCGTCGCCGGCCCGGCGCCGTTCCCGAGCGAGCGCCGCGAGCGCAAGGCGGCCCGCGACCTGGTCGGGCGCCTGCAGATCAAGGTCGCCGACGTCGAGCATCCGACCCGTTACCTCTCGGGCGGCAACCAGCAGAAGGTGGTGCTGGCGAAGTGGCTCGACAGCGGCGCCGACGTCTTCATCTTCGACGAGCCGACCCAGGGAATCGACGTCGAAGGGAAGGAGGAGGTCTACCAGTTGATGTCCGCTTTGGCCGATCAGGGCAAAGGGGTCATCTTCGTGTCCTCCGAGTTCAACGAGCTGACCGGGACCTGCAGTCGGATCCTGGTCATGCGCGAGGGCGAACTGGTTGCTCAGTTCGAGGGCGTCGACATCTCCGAAGGGGAACTCGTCGACGCCTGCTACAGCCACGAGGCAGAGCCGCTCGCGGCCAGCTGACCTCGTTCAGAAACCGTTCGATGTCCTAGGAAACAGCAGAGGAGAGAAGAAGACGATGAGATCAATCGGACTATCGCGCCTACGGCTCTTGGGCTTGGTCGTCCTGGCGCTGGCCGCGATTTTGGTCGTGGCCGGTTGCGGCGGGGGCAGCAGCTCCAGCTCCAGTGCGACCGAATCCAGCGAACCGGCGGAAACCAGCGAAGAAACCGGCGGCGAAGAAGAAGGCGGCGAAGAAGAAGGCGGCGAAGAAAGCGGGGGCGAAACCAGCGCCGCCGTCACCGCCGCGCTTGAAAGCGCCACCTACCTGAGCGAAGGCGAAACCGGTGGCGGCATCCGTCCGCAGGGCGGCGCCGAACAGGAAAAAGCCGAAAAAGCCGGTACCGAAGCCGGTGAAGAAAAGGAAGCGGCGAAAGTCCCGGAGGCCAAGATCGGGATCATCAACTTCCTGAACGGGATCGAATCGTCTGATCGTCTTGCCGACTCGACCACCTTCGCGGCGGCGCAGCTCGGCTGGAAGTCGACCGTCTGCGACGGCAAAGGCACGCCGTCCCAGTTCGTCGCCTGCGGCAACTCGCTGCTCGCCGAAGGCGTCAACGCGATCGTCGAGATCGCGATCGAACCGGGTCAGATCACGCCGGTCTTGCAGAAGGCGCGATCGAAAGGGATCCCGGTCGTCCAGGTTGGCGGCGGCGGTGTGCCGCTCGGCGAACTCAATGGCAACTACGGCCCGAACGAGGCGAAAGCCGGACAGCTGCTGACCGAAGCCCTGTTCGAAAAACTCGAAACGGTTGAAGAAGAACCGGTCGAAATCGACGTTCACAACTTCCCCGCCAAGTGGGGCACGGAACGGACCGAACAGCTCGAAAAGGCGGTCGAAGGCCAGAGCAAGATCAAGATCAGCGATGAGGTCGTGACCGATGCGGCCAACCTCGTGCCCTTCACCCGCAACACGGTCACCACGCAGATCACCCAGAACCCGAACGTGAAGGCCTACTGGTTCACGTTCGACACCACCGGCCAGGTCGGCGGTCAGGTGATCCAGTCGAAATTCCCAGGTAAGGAATTCCCCGAAAAGCCGCTCGTCGCTACCTTCCACGGTGATCTCGCGACGCTCGGTCTGATCGAATCGGGTGCGATCGACATGGAGTCCGACGTCAACTACGACGCCGCGGTCTGGATGGGTATCGACGGGATCGCTCAGGAACTCGCTCGCGAAGAATCGATGAGCACTGAAAACCAGCCGAAATACCCGACGATCGGTGACCCGTTCACCTACCAGATCGTGACCAAAGAAAATCTCCCCGAAGCGGGCCAGTACGTGATGCCGAAGTGGGATGTGCCGTCCTACTTCATCGCCAAATGGAAAGCCGAATACGGGGTCTGATGTATGGATGAACTCGACCGCATTCAGGTCGAGCGCTCCTGTGAGCGACTGATCAATGAGTACAGCCGCCTCGTCGATTTCGGCGAGGCGGCTTCAGTCGCCGACCTCTTCACCGAGGACGCGACCTGGGAAGGGACCGACCTGGTCCTCACCGGCCGCGAGGAGATCCGCGCCTGGTTCGAGAAGCGCGAGGCGGTCGCCCGACGGGTGTCCCGCCACGTCTTCACCAACGTGATGATCGACGTGGTGTCGGCGACCGAGGCGACGGGCCTCAGCTACATGATCAACTACCGGCACGACCGCGCCGAAGGTGACGAATCGCTGCCGGTGGTGATGGAAGTGCCGAAATGGATGGGGGAGGCGCACGACACCTTCCGCCTCACCGACGCCGGCTGGCGGTTCGCCTCGCGTCGGGTCGAGCCCGCCTTTATGCGGCCGCGCAAGCGATGACCGACGCGCTCGCCGCCGCGACGACGATGACCGAGGCGCTCGACGCCGCGGTCGCGCGCGACGCAGACCACCCGCTGCTACGCACCGCCGGTCGGGAGACGACGGTGGGGGAGATCGACGCCGGCAGTCGTGGCGTCGCCGGGGCGCTCCGCGCCTGGGGTATCGAGGTCGGCGACCGCTGCGCGGTGATGATGGGGAACGTCCCCGAGTTCCTCCCCTGCTGGTTCGGGATCCTCCGCGCCGGGGCGATCGAGGTGCCGGTCCACTCCGCCCACCGCGGCCCGCTGCTCGAGCACATCCTCGGCGAGTCGGGCGCCCGCATCCTCTTCTGCGACGCCGAGTTCGTGCCGCGCCTGGTCGGCCTCGAGCTGCCCGACCTGGAGCGGATCGTGGTCCGCGGCGAGGTCGAGGGAGAGGCGCCGGACCTGCCGACGGTGCCGCTCGAGGAGGCGCTCGCCGCGCCGCCCGCCGCCTCGCTGCCGCGGGCCACGATCGCCGACGTCGCCTGCATCCTCTACACCTCGGGCACCACCGGCCGCTCGAAGGGGGTGGTGCTGCCGCACGGCGCCAACCTGAAGCTGGCGCGGGCGAACATCGACCTGATGGAGTACACGGCCGACGACGTCCTCTACACCGCCTTCCCGCTCTTCCACGTCAACGCCAAGTTCACCTCGGTCACCTCGGCGATGCTCGCCGGCGCGCGCCTGGTGCTCGACGAGCGCTTCAGCGCCTCCACCTTCTGGCCGCGGATGAAGGAGGAGGGCGTCACCTCGTTCAACTACCTCGGCGGCCTGCTGACGATGATCGACAAGCAGCCGGCGAGGGAGACCGACCGTGGCCACGGCGTCGTCCGCGCCTACGGGGGCGCCTGTCCGCCGCTCCTCTGGGAGCCCTTCGAAGAGCGCTTCGGCGTGCGGCTGCACGAGCACTACGGCATGACCGAGACGGGGATCACGACCCAGAACACGCGCCAGGTGCGGCGGGTCGGCTCGATCGGCCTCGCGGCGCCCCACTACACGGTGCGCCTCGCCGACGAGCACGACCGCGAGGTGCCGGTCGGCGAGGTCGGCGAAATCCAGGTCCGCCCGAACGAGCCCGAGGTGATGATCCACGAATACTGGGACCGCCCCGACGCCACCTCGGAGGGTTTCCGCAACTTCTGGTTCCACACCGGCGACCGCGCCACCCGCGACGCCGACGGTTACTTCTACTACTACGACCGCCTCACCGACAGCATTCGCCGCCGCGGCGAGAACGTCTCCTCCTTCGAGCTCGAGGCGGTCGTCGCCGCCCACCCCGCGGTCCTCGAGTGCGCCGCCTACGGCGTCCCCTCCGAACTCGGCGAGGACGAAGTCATGGTCGCCGTCGTCCCCGAGGCCGACGACCTCGATCTCGAGGCCCTGATCTCCCACTGCGAGTCCCGCCTCGCCCGCTTCGCCGTCCCCCGCTACGTCCGGATCATGAGCGAGCTGCCGAAAAACTCGAGCCAGCGGATCCAGAAGTTCAAGCTCCGCGAAGACGGCATCACCCAGGACACCTGGGACCGTCTGGCCTGAGCCGGTCGCCGGCGGGGCCGGGCGTTGCTAGCCTGACGCATGATCAAGCGAGCCCGGATCGGGCGTCTCTCCGTCCTGAGCATCCTGCTGGTCGCCGTCACCGCCGTGACGGCCTCGGCCACCGCCACCGCCGCGGCACCGGCGGCAAAGACTCCGGTCGTGACTACCAGCGGCGTCGGCGCTCTGCGGCTCGGCACTGCCCCTGCCGCCCTGCGCCAGAAGAACCTGATCGGCAACCTGCGCAAGGGTTGCGAGCTCGAACCCGGGCAGCGGGTCGCTCCGCTGCGGGCGCCGCTGCGAGGCTGGGCGACCTTTGCCGCCCACGGCCACGGATTGACCGGTCTGACGATCGAAGGCGGCGCCGAAACCGCCCGGCACATCGCCATCGGATCGACCGCCTCCGAAGCGCGGACGGCATATCCCCACGCCCTCTACCAGGCACCCGGAACGGCCGATCCGTTCCCCCAGGGCTTCCTCTGGATCCCGAACCTCACCCACCCGAAGATGACCCTCATCGTCGAACCCGGAACCCGCACCGTCGAAGCGATAGCGGTCCCCGCACCAGCCTTCTGCGAGTAGCCACGCGCCCCTGCACGCGCCCCCTGCACGCTTGTCTCGCATAGCGAGACAAGCGTGCAGGGCTCAGCCGGCGAAGGGGGGCTCGGGGAGGCCGGAGACGCTGACGTCGAGGGCGAAGAGGGCTCCGGCCAGGGGGGTCTCGTCGGCGTAGGTCGGGTCGGAGCGGAGGTGGGCGCTCGTCACGTAGAGGGTTCGAAGGCCCTCGCCGCCGAAGCCGGGGCAGGTCGGGTTGCGGACCGGCATCCGCAGCTCGGCTTCGAGGGCGCCGCTCGGGTCGTAGCGGCGTAGCGCCCCGTTGTTGACGAGGGCGACCCAGATGCCTCCCTCGGCGTCGACCGTGAGGCCGTCGGGGAGGCCGTCGTCGGGGTCGATGCTCGCGACCGTGCGGCGGGCGCCGATCTCACCGGTCGCGACCTCGTAGTCGTAGGCGTCCACCCGCGCGAGCGGCGTGTCGATGAAGTAGAGCGTGTCCCCGGTCGGGCTCCAGCCGATGCCGTTGGCGATGCCGGTGTCGGGGATCGCGACGACGGGCTGGAGGTCGGGGCCGACGCGGTAGAGGGCGCCGCGGCCCTCGACGTCGGGGTCGTTGACTTTGGTGCCGCCGAAGAAGCGGCCGGCGGGGTCGACGCGGCAGTCGTTGAAGCGGTTCTCGGGGCGGTCGGGCTCGACCGATGCCAAGGTCTCGGCGCCGCTGCCGTCGAGCTCGGTGGCGACGAGGCTGCGCTCGGCGCCGAGCACCAGGCCGCCGCGCTCGCGCGGGACCACGGCCCCGACCACCGTCCCGTGCTCGAAGTAGCGCGGCTCGCCGCCCGCCGGGTCGAGGCTCCACACCGCACCCGCGAAGATGTCAACCCAGTGCAGTAGGCCCGCCGCCGCGTCCCAGACCGGCGTCTCGCCGAGCTCGTTGCCGCAGTCGACGACGACCGCCTCGGCGCCGACCTCGCCCACCGCCATCCTCAGCTCGGTCCCGGCGGCGTCTCGCCGCGGCGGGCCGCGTCGAAGTCGGGCGGCCGGCGCTCGGCGAAGGCGGTGAGGCCCTCCTGGGTCGAGCGCGACGGGCGCATCTGGGCCCACTCGGCCCGCTCGCGCGCCAGGCCGTCCTCGATCGTCACCTCCGAGGCGGCGACCGCCAGGCGCTTGGTCGCGGCGATCGCCTCGGCCGGTCCGTCGGCGAGCTTGCGGGCGATCTCGAGCGCCTCGTCCGTGCATTCCCCCGGCGCCGCGAGTCGGCTCGCCAGTCCCAACGCGAGCGCTTCGGCGCCGTCGATCCGCTGCCCGGTCAGCAGCATGTCGCGGGCGACCCCCTGGCCGATCGCGCGGACCAGCCGCTGGGTGCCGCCGGCACCGGCAATCAGCCCGATGTTCGCCTCCGGCAGCCCGAGGCTCGAGGTGCGGGAGACGACGCGGATGTCGCAGCAGAGCGCCAGCTCGAGGCCGCCGCCGAGGCAGTGGCCGTCGATGGCCACGACGACCGGGCAGACGATCCGCTCGAAGGCCGAGTAGGTGTCCTGGCAGAGGGCGACGAAGTCGAGCTGTTCGGGGAGCCCGGCGCGGGCCATCCAGGGGATGTCGCCGCCGGCCGCGAAGCACCCCTCGAGGTCGCTGCTGACCACCAGCGCCCGGGTCTCCTCACCGATCTCGGCCACCGCGTCGAGGATCCGCTGGAGCAGCGCCGAGTCGAACTGGTTGACCGGCGGGCGGTGCAGCCGCAGGTGGGCCACCCCGTCCCGGCGCTCGAGGGTGGTCCAGTCGTCGCTCACGAATCCCAGTATTCCGTCGCGGCCGCTGTCGTTTCCGCCAGACCTCGGCGCCACCGTCCGCATCTACCGTGTCGACGGAGGGGGAAGACAGCTGAACTACTCGTATCCGCTCTACTGCTCCTGCCTCCGCAACGGCGATCGGGTCGCCCTGGTCGACCGCGACGGGGAGGTCACCTACGCCGAGCTGGAGCGCCGCATCGCCGGCCTCGCCGCCGGGCTGGGGGAGATCGGCCTGGGCGGGAAGACGGTCGCCGCGCTGAGTGCCAACGAGTCGGCGACGGTCGAGCTCTACATGGCGCTGGCGCGGGCCGGGTCGGTCGTGGTGCCGCTGAACACGCGCCTCGCCGCCCCCGAGCTGCGCTTCGCGCTGTCCGACTGCGGCGCCGCGGCGATCGTCGCCGACGCGGACAACCTGGCGCTCGCCCGCGAGCTCGGCGGGGACCTCGGCCTGGCCGTGATCCCGCTCCGCGGCGGGGGCACCTCGGTCGAGTCCCTGCGCGCCACCGCACCCGGCCCGCCCCCCGGCGCGGACGACGGCGACGAGCGGGTTCCGGCGACGATCATCTACACCTCCGGCACCACCGGCCTGCCGAAGGGCGTCGTCCGCAGCCACCGCGCCAACTCCTGGAACGCGGTCAACTCGGCGCTCGGCGCCCCCCGCACCAGCGCCGACGTCGAGCTCTTCAACCTGCCGATCTTCGGCATCGGCTTCCTCCACTTCCTGGTGCCGGCCCTGCTCGGCGGGGCGACCGTGGTGCTCGACGGCGCCTTTGCGCCGGACCGCGCCTGGGTCCTCCTGGAGGAGCACCGCGCCACCCGCACCTTCCTCGCCCCGACGATGATCAGCGCCATGCTCGCCGTCGAGGGTCACGAGGCCCGCGACCTCTCCGCCCTGGAGATCGTCTACACCGCCTACGCCTTCCCCGAGCGCCTGCGCCGCGCCGCCCTCGCCCGCTTCGGCGAGGTCTTCGTCTACATGTACGGGCTGACCGAGGCGCAGCTGACCTGCGCGCGCCGCGAGGACTTCGCCGCCGAGCCGACCTCGGTCGGCCGCTCGATGGGCGTCTCGGAGGTCGCGGTCCTCGACCCCGGCGGCGCCGCCGTCGCGACCGGCGAGGTCGGCGAGATCGCCTTCGCCGGCCCCTCGCTGATGAGCGGTTACCACGGCCGCCCGGAGGAGACCGCGGCGGCGCTCGAAGGCCGCTGGGTGCGGACCGGGGACCTCGGCCGGATCGACCCGGCCGGCGACCTCCACTACGTCGGTCGCAGCAAGGAGATGATCAAGACCGGCGGCTTCAGCGTCGACCCGACCGAGGTCGAGAACGCGATCCTCGAGCGCGAGGAGGTGGCCGAGGCCGCCGTCGTCGGCGTCGCCGACGACCACTGGGGCGAGGAGGTCGTCGCCTTCGTCGTCTTCCGCGAGGGCGCCGAAATCCCGGCCGCCGAGCTGATCCACTCCTGCCGCCCGCACATCGCCTCGTTCAAGCTGCCGAAGCGGATCCTGACCCTCGATGAGCTGCCGAAGAACCCGACCGGGAAGGTGGAACGCGGCGCCCTCCGCGCACTGGCGCTTTAGCCAGTGACCAGCCGAAAATCTGACCCGTAGCTTGGAGCGGAGAATGGTTACCTCTGCTTTGGAGCGGTCGATGTTCGCCTCGGTGCTGGTCGCCAACCGTGGTGAGATCGCCTTGCGGGTGATCCGGACGCTGCACCGGCTGGGGATCGAATCGATCGCCGTCTACTCGGATGCCGACGCCGCGGCGCCGCACGTGCGCGCCGCCGACCGCGCGGTCCGCCTCGGCCCGCCGACCGCCGCCGAGTCCTACCTCTCCGCCGAGCGCGTGCTCGCCGCGGCGGCTGCCACCGGCGCCCGGGCGATCCACCCGGGTTATGGGTTCCTCTCCGAGGACGCCGAGTTCGCCGCCGCCTGCGAGGCGGCCGGCCTCGTCTTCATCGGCCCGCCGCCCGCGGCGACCCGCCTGCTCGGCGACAAGGTCGCGGCGAAGACGCTCGCCGAGCGCCTCGGCGTGCCGGTCCTGCCCGGGCTGCAGAGACCAGGGCTGGAAGATCAGGAGATCGTCGCTTTCGTCGACGAGGACCCCGGGCGCCTGCCGCTGATGATCAAGGCCGCGGCCGGCGGCGGCGGGCGGGGGATGAGGATCGCCCGCGATGGCGCGGCGCTCCCCGACGGCCTGGCCGCGGCCCGGCGCGAGGCGCTGGCGGGCTTCGGCGACGACTCGCTGCTGGTCGAGCGCTACGTCGAGCGCGCCCGCCACGTCGAGGTCCAGATCCTCGCCGACTCCCACGGCAACGTCGTCCACCTCGGCGAGCGCGAGTGCAGCCTCCAGCGCCGCCACCAGAAGGTGGTCGAGGAGACGCCGTCCTCGGCGATCGCCCCGGAGGTGCGCGGGCCGCTCACCGCGGCCGCCGTCTCCCTCGCCCGCGAGGCCGGCTACGTCGGCGCCGGCACGGTCGAGTTCCTGGTCTCCGCCGACGATCCCTCCGAGTGGTTCTTCCTCGAGGTCAACGCGCGCCTGCAGGTCGAGCACCCGGTGACCGAGATGGTCACCGGCCTCGACCTGGTCGAACAGCAGCTGCGCGTCGCCGCGGGGGAGGAGCTTTCCTTTGCCCAGGAGGAGGTCGCCTTCGACGGCCACGCGATCGAGGTCCGCGTCTGCGCCGAGGACCCCGCGGTCGACTTCCTCCCGGCCACCGGCGAGCTGGTCGGCTACCGCGAGCCGAGCGGCCCCGGCGTCCGCGTCGACTCCGGCGTCGAGGAGGGCAGCACCGTCACCCCCTTCTACGACTCGCTGCTGCTGAAGGTGATCGCGCATTCCGCCGATCGCGAAGCGGCGATCGAGCGGCTCGACCTGGCCCTCGGCGAACTGCGCCTGCTCGGGTTGCCGACCAACGGCGGCTTCCTGCGGCGGCTGATCGGCCTCGACGACGTCCGTGCCGGGGACATCGACACCGGCCTGATCGACCGCGGCGAGGCCGCCGCGCTCCCGCCGGAGTCCGAAAAACGCGAGGCGCTGGCCGCCTTCGCCGCGGCACAGTGCGAGGAGCTGCGGAGTGGTGAGGACGACGACCCCTGGAGCTCCCTGGTCGGCTTCCGCCTGAGCGGCCCCGCACCGCTGAAGCTCGAGGTTGCCCCCCGCGGCGGCGATCCGGTCACCGTGACGATCGCGAACTCCTGCACGCTTGTCTCGCTATGCGAGACAAGCGTGCAGGAGGTGCGGGAGACGGTGCTGCCCGTCGGGCCGGCTTGGGGTTGGGAGCTCGCCACTACCGACGACGGCGAAACCTGGGTTGCCGCCGGCCCCGAGGCCTTCGCCTTCCGCCTGGTCGAGCCGGTGGTCGAGGGCGCCGTGGCCGGGGCGCAGGGCTCGCTCGAGGCGCCGATGCCGGGCACCGTCCTCGAGCTCCGCGTCGCCCCCGGCGAGAGCGTCGCCGAGGGCCAGGTCCTGGTCGTGATCGAGTCGATGAAGATGGAGATGTCCCTGACCGCGCCGACCGAGGCGACGGTCGCCGACGTCCTCGTCGCCGCCGGCGAAGGCGTCCGCCAGGGCCAGTCGCTGGTCGAGCTGGAGCCGGTCGGATGAGCGTCGTCCTGCGCAGCCACGCCGATCCGGCCAGTGAGGAGTTCGCCGCCAACGAGGCGGCGTTCGCGGAGCTGACCGCCGACCTCCAGGACCAGTGGGCGCGGGTCCGCGCGGGCGGCGGCGAGCGCGCCGCCGAGCGCCACGTCAGCCGCGGCAAGCTGCTGCCCCGCGACCGGGTGGAAATGCTGCTCGACCCCGGCTCGCCCTTCCTCGAGCTCTCCCAGCTCGCCGCCCACGGGATGTACGAGGACCAGGCGCCGGGCGCCGGGATCATCACCGGCATCGGCCGGGTGAAGGGCCGCGAGGTGATGATCGTCTGCAACGACGCCACGGTCAAAGGCGGCAGCTACTACCCGATGACCGCGCGCAAGCACACGCGCGCCCAGGAGATCGCCCTGCAGAACCGGCTCCCCTGCGTCTACATGGTCGACTCCGGCGGCGGCTACCTGCCGCTGCAGGACGAGCTCTTCCCCGACGTCCGCGGCTTCGGCCAGAGCTTCTACAACCAGGCGAACCTCTCCGCCGAGGGCATCCCGCAGATCGCCGCCGTGCTCGGCTCCTGCACCGCGGGCGGCGCCTACGTCCCGGCGATGTGCGACGAGAGCGTCATCGTCAAGGAACAGGGGACGATCTTCCTCGGCGGCCCGCCGCTGGTGAAAGCCGCGACCGGGGAAGAGGTCAGCGCCGAGGATCTCGGCGGCGGTGAGCTCCACACCAAGGTCTCCGGCGTCGCCGACCACCTCGCCGCCGACGACCGCGAGGCGCTGGCGATCGTCCGCTCGATCGTCGCCACCCTGCCCGAGCGTCGCCCCTGCCCCTGGCCGCGCGAGGCGGTCGAGCCGCCCGCGGTCGACCCGGCGACCCTCACCGGCGCCGTCCCCGCCGACATCCGCACCCCGTACGACCCGCGCGAGATCATCGCCCGGATCGTCGACGGCAGCCGCTTCCACGAGTTCAAGGCGCGCTACGGGACGACGCTCGTCTGCGGCTTCGCCCACCTGCACGGCCACCCGGTCGGGATCCTCGCCAACCAGGGCGTGATCTTCTCCTCCTCGGCGCTGAAGGGCGCCCACTTCATCGAGATGTGCGACCAGCGCGGCATCCCCCTCGTCTTCCTCCAGAACATCACCGGCTTCATGGTCGGTCGCGACGCCGAGGCGGGCGGGATCGCCAAGGACGGCGCCAAGATGATCGCCGCGGTCGCCACCGCGCGGGTGCCGAAACTGACCGTGATCGTCGGCGGCTCCTTCGGCGCCGGCAACTACGGCATGTGCGGCCGGCCCTACTTCCCGCGCTTCCTCTGGATGTGGCCGAACGCCCGCATCAGCGTGATGGGCGGCGAGCAGGCGGCCAACGTCCTGACCATGGTCGGGCGGGAGACCGACCCGGAGAAGATCGAGGCCCGCAAAGCCGAGATCCGCGAGCAGTACGAGACCCAGGGCCATCCCTATTACGCCAGCGCCCGGCTCTGGGACGACGGCGTGATCGCCCCCGAGAGCACCCGCGACGTCCTCGGGCTGGCCCTTTCCGTCACCGCCAACGCGCCGCTCGGCGAGCGCCGCCAGCCGATCTTTCGAATGTGAGGAGGCCGAACTTGTCCTACGCCACGATCGAGCGTCGCGACGGTCACGTCGCGATCCTGCGCATGGACCGCGAGGCGCGGCTGAACGCGCTCGGGGTCGAGCTGGTCACCGACGTCGTCGCCGCATTGGGAGAGCTCGAGGCCGACACGGATGTGCGAGCGGTCGTCCTCGCGGGCGCCGGCCGCGCCTTCTCCTCCGGCGGCGACCTGGCCGACGTCGGCGCTCGCGTCGAGGCCGGCGATCCGGAGTCGCGGATCGCGGTGATGGGCGCGCTCCACCACCTGATCACCGGCCTGCGGAACAGCCGCCTGCCGATCGTCGCCGCGGTCAGCGGGCCCGCCTACGGGGCCGGCTTCTCGACCGCGCTCGCCTGCGACCTGATCGTCGCCGCCGCCGACGCCCGCTTCTGCCAGGTCTTCGTCCGCCGCAACCTGGTGCCGGACCTGGGCAGCGCCTGGCTCCTGCCGCGCACCGTCGGCACCCACGCGGCGAAGGAGCTGATGCTGCTCGGCGAGGAGATCGACGCCGCCCGCGCCAAGGAGCTCGGGATCGTCAACCGGCTGGTCGAGACCGCCGACGAGGCGCTCGCCGAGGCGCTCGCCCTGGCGGAGAAGCTGGCGACGCCGATCCCGGCCGTGGTGACGATGGCCAAGGACCTGATCAACCGTGGCGAGGGGACGACGCTCGAGGACTCGCTGCGGATCGAGGCGCTGGCCCAGGCGATCGCGCTCGGCACCGACGAGACCTTGGGCGCGATGCGCGCCTTCCTCGCGAAGGAGGCCAAATGAGCCCCGAAGACCACCACCACCCGAAGGAGACGACGTGACGAAGATCGGATGCTGGGCAGCTTTCTGGGGCGACACCCGATCGGCCGTCGCGCAGCTCCTGCGCGTGGACGACCTCGACTACCTGGTCTCCGACTACCTGGCGGAGATCACGATGGCGCTGCTGGCGCGCGCCCGCGCCAAGGACCCCGCGGCGGGCTTCGTCCCCGACGCGATCGCCGCGCTGAAGCCGTACCTGACGGAGATCTCCGAGCGCGGGATCACGGTCGTCACCAACGCCGGCGCGCTCAACCCGGCCGCCTGCGCCGCCGCCTTCGAGGAGGCGGTGAAGGAGGCCGGGCTCGACCTCAAGGTCGCCGCGGTCACCGGCGACGACCTGCTGCCGAAGGTGGACGAGCTGGTCGGCGCCGGCGCCAAGGACATGTTCACCGGCGAGCCGCTGCCCGCCGACGTCTCGACCATGAACGCCTATCTCGGCGCGCGGCCGATCGCGACCGCCCTCGCCGCCGGCGCCGACATCGTCGTCACCGGCCGCTGCGTCGACGCGGCCGTCGTCCTCGGCCCGCTGATGCACGAGTTCGGTTGGTCCGACGACGACCACGACCTGCTCGCCGCCGGCTCCCTCGTCGGGCACATCGTCGAGTGCGGCCCGCAGTGCGCGGGCGGCACCTTCACCGACTGGTCGAGCGTCCCGGGGTGGGAGGACATGGGCTACCCGATCGCCGAGGTCGAGGCGGACGGCACGGTCACGATCACGAAGGCGCCCGGAACCGGCGGCCTGGTGACCCCGGGGACGGTCGGCGAGCAGATCCTTTATGAGATCGGCGACCCCGGCGCCTACGTGATGCCGGAGGTGGTCTGCGACTGGCGCGAGGTGGCGCTCGAGCAGGTCGGGCCCGACCGGGTCCGCGCCAGCGGCGCCAAGGGCAGCGCCCCGACCGGCACCTACAAGGTGACCGCGACCCACCAGGACGGCTACCGCGCCGTGACCACGGCGATGTTCGCCGGCTACGAGGCGGCCGGCCGCGCCCGCCGCGCCGGCGAGGCGATCTTCGCCCGCTCCGAACGGCTGCTCGCCGAGAAGGGCCTCGAGCCCTTCCGCGAGACCTCGCTCGAGGTGGTCGGCGGCGGCGACATCTACGGCGAGAAGAGCATGCCCGACGCGGCCACCGAGGTGGTCGTGAAGCTCGGCGTCCTGCACGCCGAGCGGGCCGGGGTGGAGGTCTTCTCCGGCGAGTACGTCCCGACCAGCCTGGTCGCCCAGGGGATGACCGGGTTCTTCGCCGGCCGGCCGCGCCCCGCCCCGGTCTTCCGCGTCATCCACCTGCTGGTCGACAAGGGGATGCTGGAACCGCGGGTGACGATGGCGGGCGAGGACGTACCGCTCTCGCTCTCGCCGGGCAATCCTGACGCGAAGCCGGGGACGGCCGTCCTCGACGAGCCGAAGGCGACCCTCTCCGGGACCACCAAGGTGCCGCTCAAACGGCTCGCCTACGGGCGCAGCGGCGACAAGGGCAACCTCGCCAACATCGGCCTGATCGCCCGCCGGCCGGAGTTCGCGGCGACGATCGCCGAACAGGTGACCGCCGCGCGGGTCGGCTCCTTCTTCGCCCACAACCTGCGCGACGACGCCGTCGTCAAGCGCTGGGCGGTGCCGGGCCTCGACGCGATCAACATCGTGATGACCGAGGTGCTCGGCGGCACCGGCGGCACCTCGACCCTGCGTTACGACCCGCAGGCGAAGTCGTACGCGGCGATGCTGCTGACGATGCCGATCGAGGTCGACGCCGAGGTCGCGGCGCTGCTCGAGGCGGGTCGATGAAGCTTCCGGACAAGGTCCTGGTCGCCAACCGCGGCGAGATCGCGGCGCGGATCATCCGCACCCTGCGCGCGCTCGAGGTCCCGAGCGTCGCCGTCTTCCACGCGCTCGACCGCGAAAGCCCGGCGGTGCGCGACGCCGGCGAGGCGGTCGAGCTGCACGGGGACACCCCGGTCGGCGCCTACCTGAATGCCGAGGCGATCATCGCCGCGGCGGTGGAGACCGGGGCCACCGCGATCCACCCGGGCTTCGGCTTCCTCTCGGAGAACGCCGATTTCGCCCAGGCGGTCGCCGACGCCGGGATCGCCTTCATCGGGCCGCCGCCTGACGCGATCCGGGCGATGGGGGACAAGATCGAATCGAAGGCGATCGCCCAGAAGGCCGGGATGCCGACGGTGCCCGGCTCCGACGGCGCCGTCTCCGATGCCGACGCGGCGCTGGCGGCCGCCGAGCAGGTCGGCTACCCGGTCCTGCTGAAGGCGAGCGCCGGCGGTGGCGGCAAGGGGATGCGGATCGCCCGGTCGGCCGAGGAATGCCGCGAAGCCTTCGACCTCGCCTCCTCGGAGGCGGTCGCCAGCTTCGGCGACGGCCGCGTCTTCGTCGAGCGCTACGTCGACCGCCCCCGCCACATCGAGGTGCAGGTGCTGGCCGACTCGCACGGCAACGTCGTGCACCTGGGCGAGCGCGAGTGCTCGATCCAGCGCCGCTACCAGAAGGTGATCGAGGAGGCACCGTCCTCCTTCATCGATCCCCAGACCCGGGCCGAGATGGGCGCCCGCGCGGTCGACCTCGCCAAGGCGGTCGGCTACGTCTCGGCGGGGACGATCGAGATGGTCGTCGACGGCGAGCGGAACTTCTACTTCCTCGAGATGAACACCCGCCTCCAGGTCGAGCACCCGGTCACCGAGCTGGTCACCGGCAAAGACATCGTCGCCGAGCAGCTGCGGATCGCCGCCGGCGAGGAGCTCGGCTACGACCAGTCCGCGGTCGAGTTGACCGGCCACGCGATCGAGTGCCGGATCTACGCCGAGGACCCGGCCGCCAACTTCGCGCCGGCCACCGGCCGGCTCGAGCTGGTCCACTTCCCCGCCGGACCGGGCGTGCGGGTCGACCACGGGACGATCGAGGGCCAGGAGGTCTCGGCCTCCTTCGACCCGATGATCGCCAAGGTGATCGGCTCCGGCGCCGACCGCGACGACGCGATCCGGCGCAGTCGCGAGATCCTCCGCGAGACGGTCCTGCTCGGGCTGACGACGAACGCCGCCTACCTCGAGCGCGTGCTCGCCCACCCGGCCTTCGCCTCCGGCGACACGACCACCAGCTTCCTCGACGAACACGTCGAGGAGCTCGTCGCGCCGCCGGTCACCGCCGAGGAGGCGCGCCTGCTGCTGGCCGCCGCGGCGCTGGCGAGCCCGCGCTTCGACCATCGCTTCGAGATTCCCGAGCCGCTCGCGGCGATGGGGGAGTGGAGGCCCTGATGAGAC
>JAFDWD010000821.1 GCA_018268695.1 Actinomycetota bacterium | reverse complement strand
GCCCTGCCCTTCGGGCCGAGGGGCGCGTTAGCGTGGAGCTTCATCCGGTCTCCTTGGTGCTGGGTGGCTTGAGCACCCCCAGCCTCCAAGGAGGTCCGGATGAACAACGTGCCTAGGAATTACAGCTAGGTCTTCGCGGTCCTGGCCGTTGCGGCCGTCCTATTGGCGGTGTCCTGGGCGTCTCATGGAGGTCCTGGCAGGCTGTGACCTCCATGAGACGCCCAGGACGGGCGGGAGTGCGGGTTTCGCCGAGGGTCCGTACGTGGTCTGCCACACCCGGCCGGGGTCGTGACGAAGAGCGTGAGAACTCCGCGCTTCCTTGAGCCTTTGTGACCGGTCTCCGCAGCCTTCCGTGACGGTCCCGTCGGGGCCCAGAACGCGTTGTCGACTTCAGGGCCCCTATAAGGGACTCGAAGTCGACAACGCGAAGGCAGGGGGACGGTGGGGGTCGGGGGCAGGATCGAGCGGAGGCGGGTTCTCGCCGGCGGGGGTCCGGACCTGCGTCGGGTGATGCGCGTGAGATGCCACATTCGCCCGATCCGTTCACAGAGATGCCGGGAACTCCACACTTCCTTGCGCCTTCGGTCGGTTTCCCCGGCCTTCCGTGACGGTCCCGTCGCGGCCGGATCGGCGCTGCATGTCTTTTCCACCCTATGGCGTGGAAAACCCGTGCAGCGGCGAATCCGGTGTTGTGCAACACGCACCGAAGTCGGCGCTTCTCACGCTCTCACGCACGGAAACGCGGACTTCGCGACATCTCTCGCACGTCTCTCGGGACGGCGTCGCACTTCCTCCTCACCTCTCATACCCCGGCCGTCTCGGCCACGGCCACTGCCTGCCCCCTGCACGCTTGTCTCGCATAGCGAGACAAGCGTGCAGGGGGCGTGGGCGAGACGGCCGTGTTGTCGCAAGCCCTTGCGTCCCTTTCCCCGGGCACTCGCCAACCCTAAGCCGAGCGCGGGCGAGGCCCGATCGGCTCGTTGCCTCAGAGTGGGAGGGTCAGGGGGAAGCGGGAGTTCTGGCCGCCGGATTCCTTGGTCGTCACGACGAGGCCGAGCTTTTTCGTCTTTCCTGTCTTGGCTCGTTCGCGCAGCTTGTCGGTGACGGTCACCGCGGGGGTGCGGATCTGGAGTGAGACGGACTGGATGGGGGAGAGGAGGCGGATCTGGATCGACTTGCCCACCGTGCGGACGGCGACCTTGAGGGGCTTGCCGCCGGCCTTGGCGACGATCCCGGCGGCGAGGGCTTTCTTCGCGGTCGCCGCGGTGAGGCCCGAGGGCAGGGCGATCGTGACGGTTTCCAGTCGGGAGCCCTGACGCGCTTCGATGCCGAGGGTGAGGATCGGCGCGCCCTTGGCGATGCCCGCCAGGTGCGAGCTCGCCAGATGGGCGACCGGCGCGGACGGGGTGGGCTTGGCAGTGCTCTGGCCCTGACCGGACAAGGCCGGCGTCGCGGGTGGTGCGGGCGGTTCGGGTGCCGCGACCGGGTTGGCGAGCGCGCAGAGCGAGGCGCCCAGATTTCCGGCGATCGGCACGCCGAGCCCGGATGCCATGTCGTAGCCCGTCGCGGCCGGGTACGGCGTGCCCGGTTCGTCACGATCGGTGGTGGTGTAGCCGCCTGGCTTGGCGGCGACGATGTCCCGGAAGTTCGCCGCGTAGTCGGTGCCCGCGATCGAGTAGAGCGCCGGGTTGAGGAAGCCGATCGAGTGGCCCCCGCAGGCCGGGGACGCGTTGGTGAGCGTCGCCAGGGCTCCCCAGAGAGGCGCCGCCGCGCTGGTTCCGCCGTTCACTTCCCATTGGCCGGCGAAGTAGATGACGACGCCGGTCTCGACCGACGCGTCGGCGGCGACATCGGGGACCTCACGACAATAGGCGGGGGAGCCGCAGGTCACGTTCTTCGAGAGGGCGTTGATCACCCCGAGGCCCGGGGTTGCTTCCTGCTGGTAGGAGGGCATCGGGTAGCGCCTCGAGATCCCGCCGCCGCCGGCGCCCCAGCGGGGGGCGTCGTTCCAGAGATACTCCGTCGGCACCGACGCGTGCGGTTCCTCCATCCGGGTGCCGCCGACGTCGGTCGCGAACGGGTTGCTGCCGGGGAAATCGACTTCGGCAAGTTTGTCGGAGGATTTCTGCTGCGAGCAGTCGGCGGCGCCGTAGTCGCCGGAGGCGACGACGAAGGTCTGGCCTTGGACGGCGGCCTCCTGCAGCAACGTGCCGACCGTGTCCATCCCGGCGCTTCCACCTTCATAGAGCCCTTCGCAGATGCCGTCGGAGCTCGACATCACCTTGGCGCGGTTCTCCGAGACCCATTTGGAGAGGATTTCGACTTCGTTGTTTGCGCCTTCGCCCCAATAGACCACCACGCGCGCCTCAGGGGCGAGCTGGATCACCTGCTCGATGTCCAGCGCGGCCTCGCCTTCGTCGGGGGCTTTGGGATCGAGCCCGGCGCTTGCTTCGACGGTTTCGACCACGGCGTGCGTCCCGTAGCACTGCTGGAAGGTGGCGATGTCGGCGGCGCTGAAGGGTTCTTCCTCGAAGAGCCCGATGCTCTGACCCGCGCCGAAGTTGCCGGCTTCGTAGAACTGGTCGAAGTCGTAGGCCGCGGCGAGGTCGTTTCCGGTGTAGCCGAGGTCCCCCGAGGGCGAGTGTTCGGCCCCGGTCGCGATCGCCGCGGAGCAGGGCTGCGGCCCGGTGGTGCCCGAGGCGGTTGCGGCGCCGCTGCCGGTGCTCAGGCCGGCCGTCAGTGGACTCGCCTGCGACCGCGCGTGGGCGCGGTGCGGGCGCGGCAGGTCGTCGAGCCCGAGGACGGCCGACACGTAGGGCGCGGCGCTCGCGTCGACCTGGGGATCGCTCGTGCTGATGAAGCCGGGTTCGCCTTCCGCGGTCCGGATGCGTTCGATTTCGGTGTCGAAGGCCGCTTCGGCTTCCGCGGCGGTCGCTTCCACCGGCAGCGCGAGGAGATTGGCCGTCGGCGTCCCGACCGCGAGCCCTTCTTCTTCGAGCGCGTCGGAGACCGTCGCGATCTCACCGGCCGTCGGGCCGAAGCGCCGGGCGAATTCGGCGACCGAGAGGTGCCTGCCGTAGAGCGGCGAGCCGGGTGTGCCGACTCCTTCGGCGTAGGCGCGCAGCGCTTCGGGATCGCGCGGTTCGAGGGCCACGTAAAGGTTCAGGGGGCGCTGGGGGGCGACCGGCCCTTCGATCGTTGCTCCCACGGGCAGCGGCGGCGCTTCGCCCACCGCGACGGTGTCGGCCGAGGCGATCGCCGGCAGCAGCGCGCACCCGCAGACGAGCAGCGCGGACAGGACGGGAAGGAACCTGCGGGGCGTCAACACACCCCGGTAATCGGCGGCCTTGCCGGCGGTCTTGAGCCGGGCCGGCGCGGCGCCGTCCCCGTCGGCGGAGCTAGGCGGCCTCTTTCGCGGTCAGTTCGGCGACCGCGCCGAGCAGGGCGTCGAAGTCGATCGGCTTGGTGACGTAGCCGCTGATCTCGAGGTCGGCCGGGGCGTCGGCGTCGTCCGGGGTCTGGTGGGCGCTGACGATCAAGGCGGGCGTCTCGACCCCGGCGGCACGCAGCTCGCGCAGGGCGTCGATGCCTGACTTCCGCGGCATCATCGCGTCGAGCAGCAGTAGGTCGGGGCCGTCGGTGGAGTTCGGGTCGACGCGCTCGGTGACCTCCTGGCCGTCGGCCGCGGTCTCCACCGTGTAGCCCGCCAGCTCGAGGCGCGTGCGCATCAGCAGGAGGATCGTCTCGGAATCGTCGGCGACGAGGACCGTGGTCATCGTCGCCCTCCTTCGCCGATCATCGGGGCGGCGGTGGGGGTGGCCTCGAGCGCGGCCGGACCGCCGACCGGGAGGGAGACGGTGAAGGTCGAGCCGCGGCCGACCACGGAGTCGGCCGTGATCGTGCCGCCGTGCAGCTCGACCAACGATTTGGAGATCGCCAGGCCCAGGCCGGTGCCGCCGACCCGTTGGGTCAGCCCCGCGTCCCCGCGCACGAATCTCTCGAAGATGTGCTCCAACTGCGCGGGGGGTATGCCTGGGCCGTTGTCGGTCACGCTGATCTCCACTTCATTGTCGGTTACCCGCGCGCTGACCTGGATAG
>JAFDWD010000820.1 GCA_018268695.1 Actinomycetota bacterium | reverse complement strand
ACGACCAGGAGCAGGAAGAACGGGGTGAGGAAGCCGAGCCCGAGCTCGACCATCCCGGCCAGCAGCTGGCTCAGGTTGGAGGCGAGGAAGTTCTCGTGGCGGAAGAGCTTGAAGTCGATCATCGGCTGCTTCGCCCGCCTCTCGACCAGGAGGAAGACCGGGATGAGGAGGACGCCGACCGCGATCGGGACAACCGTGGTCGGGTCGCTCCAGCCTTCGGTCGGCCCCTGGCTGAGGCCGAAGACGAGCGTGCCGACCATCAGCGCGAAGGTGACGACGCCGGGGAAGTCGAGGTCGCGCGAGGCGTCCGGATCGGGCTCGAGCTGCGGCGTGGCGCGCAGCGTCAGGACGATCGCGATGATCGCCAGCGGCACGTTGATGAGGAAGACCAGCCGCCAGTCGATCGCGGTCAGGGCGCCGCCCAGCACCGGCCCCAGCGCGGCGAAGAAGGCCGAGGCACCGGCCAGGATCCCGAGCGCCGCCCCCTTCTGCTCGTCGGGATAGACGGCGCTCACGATCGCCAGCGCGGTCGGCATCATCAGCGCCGCCCCGGCACCCTGCAGGGCGCGGGCGGCGATCGCCATCGTGATGTCCTGCGAGGCGCCCATCGCCGTCGTCGCCAGCGCGAAGATCACCGCGCCGACCAGGAACACGCGGCGCATCCCGAACAGGTCCCCGAGCCGCCCGCCGAAGACCATCAGCGCCGCCAGCGGCAGGATGTTCGCGGTCATCAGCCACTGCGACTGCGAGATCTCGGCATGGAGCCCCGAGATCGCGTGCGGCGCCGCCAGCGGCACCGCGGTCTGGTCGACGAGGATCATCGAGCTGGCCAGCGTCATCGCCGCCAGCGTGATCCTCATGTTCCGCCGCGAAGTCATCCGCGGCGGCAGCCTACGGGAGGAAGGCTAGGTCGCCAAGGAGCCGACGACGATGTCCTGGCCGGCGACGGCGCCGGGGTTCGCGCCCCACTGCCCGTGGTGGATCGGTGGGGTCAGGGTGAGTCCGGCGGTCCGCAACATCCCGGTCACGATGTCTTCGTCGAATGCCATCGCAGCCTCTGGCTGCCGAGGATCGGCGGTGAAGCCGCCATCCACCGGGTGGACGAACTCGTAGGCCGCCCGGTGCTCCGCAACCGCCCTCCTCGAGTCCTCGGTGAGCACGAAAAAGGTGACCAGGAAGCGTCCCCCGGGCCGCAGCACGCGCGCCAGCTCGACCAGGTAGTGCTGGATCGCATCCCCCGACATGTGGGTGAAGAGGGAGGTCGCGAAGGCGAAGTCGAAGGAATCGTCGGCGTAGGGGAACCGGTAGGCGGTGTCCTCGACCGAACCGAAAGGGTTGTACTTGCGGTTGTGCACCGGCGCCCATTCGAACTTGAAGTCGGGCCGCCGCGTCGTGATGTTCCGCTCGCACCAGCGGATCATCGACTTGCTGACGTCGAACCCAGCGTAGCTACCGCCCTCGACGAAGTCCATCAGCGGGATCGCCATCCGGCCGATGCCGCATCCCATGTCGAGGATGTCGTCGCCGGGGACCAGCCCGCCGAGCTGGCGAAAATGACCCAGGTATTCGTCACCGGCCTGGTGGAAGTCCCCTCGGCCGACGAACGAGAGTGACTTCGGCGGCGTCAGCCGACCGTCGTCGCCACTGGACAGCAGGTCACCCGGCAGCCCGCGCAGGCGCCTGATTCCCGCCTTGCCGAGGAAGATGGACTTGTCGAGGGAGGAAGCCATAGGACGCCGGCCGACCCAAAGCCGGACGGCCGCGATCCTACTGAGCGCCAGCCCCCAAGCCCAGGCCATCGTCCGCCTGACGAACCAGCCAGGCCTCGCGCAACCGCTCGACGGGTTGGGCCTTTACCACGGGAGCTGCTCAGCGATCTCGGCGAGCCGCGGAGCGGTCTGGTCTCGCCCCGAGAGAAGCGGCTCGGCGACCTGCCAGTCGACACCGACATCGGGGTCGTCCCAGGCGATGCCCGCCTCGGTCGCCGGGTCGTAGACCGACGACACCAGGTAGGCGACGTCGGCGACGTCGGAGAGGACGACGAAGCCGTGGGCGAAGCCGATCGGGACGAAGAGCTGGTGGTGCTTCTCGTCGTCGAGGACATGGCCCTCCCACTGGCCGAAGGTGCTCGAGCCCTTCCGCAGGTCGACCGCCACGTCGAGGATCGCGCCGCGCGCGCACCGCAGCAGCTTCGCCTGGCCGGGCGAGGTCTGGAAGTGAAGTCCGCGCAGGGTGCCCTTCGACGAGCGCGAGTGGTTGTGCTGGACGAACTCCGCGCCGACGCCAAGCTCGGCCCAGGCGTCCTTGCTGAAGGTCTCGACGAAGAAGCCCCGCTCGTCCCCGTGCACCTGCGGTTCGACGAGGACGACCCCGTCGAGTTTCGTCTCGCCGCGCTCAGCCATCGACGCGGCAGCCTAATGGACATGAGCGATCAATAAGCTCTCGCGCCGATGTCTACTACTCCAGATCTCTCGATCCTCATCCCCGTCTACAACGAGCTGGCGACCGTCCAGTCGGCCATCGACCACGTCCTCGGGACCGACTACGGCGTCCCCGAGGTCGAGCTGGTGATCGTCGACGACGGCTCCACCGACGGCACCAGCGAGCTGCTGCGGGAGCTGGCGACGGACAGCCGCATCAACCTCGTCGTCCACGAGCGCAACGCGGGCAAGGGCGAGGCGATCAAGACCGCGATCCGGGAAGCCAACGGGACCTACTCGGCGATCATGGACGCCGACCTCGAGTACGACCCCGCCGACATCGGCAAAC
The DNA here is from genome assembly GCA_018268695.1 of Actinomycetota bacterium. The sequence goes on along the minus strand of JAFDWD010000820.1, from coordinate 1,592 downwards.
TGCTCCAGCCGATCCTCGCCGGTGAGGCCGAGGTCGTCTTCGGGTCCCGCGGCTTCGAGTCACATTCCGCCTTCAGCTTTTGGTACGTGATGGGCAACAAGGGTGTCACCTTGATCGCCAACCTGCTCTTCAACTGTTACCTGAGCGACATCATGACCTGTCACAAGGTGATGCCGACGGCGATCTGGCGCGAACTGGAACTGAAATGCACCGGCTTCGACATCGAGCCGGAGATCACCGGCAAGGTGCTGGCGCACGGGCACCGGATCTTCGAAGTGCCGGTGCGTTACCGCGCGCGCGATCGCGCCGAGGGCAAGAAGCTCACCGCGGTCGACGGTCTGCGTGTCGTGCGCACCCTGGTCGAATGCCGCCTCGCGATGGCGGGCGGCGGTGACGGCCGACGCTAGGCGGGCTTGCGGGCGCGGGCGATCACGCTGAGGCCGATCGGCGGGCGGCGGCGCTTTTCGATCGGCTTCCAGACCTTGAGCAACGCTTCGTAGGCCTTCAGTGAGCTCGCGGAGATCTCGGCGTCGGTGCCACGTCGGTTCTGTACCCACCAACCGGGGATGCCGAGGGCGTTGAAGGAATAGAGGTCGTCGATCTCCAGACCGGCGAGCATCAGCTTTTCCCGGACCACGCCCTTGGTGTAGCGGCGGAAGTGGAGGAAGGACTTGTCGAGCGGGCCATAAAGGCGAGGGTTCGCCGGAACCAGGAGGTGGAGGCGGCCGCCGGGCTTCAGCGCCGCCGCCATCGCGTCGAGGGCGCCCTGGTGGTCGCCGATGTGCTCGAGGACGTTCTGGCAGAGGATGAAGTCGATCGTGCCGTCCTGGCCCTCCAGGCTCGGCGCGCCGGGCAGCGCCTCGTCGAGCACGGTGACGCGCTCGTTGCCGGCGAACTCACGCCGCAGGTATTCGACGCACGGCTCCCACGGCTCCATCGCCAGCAGGTGGTCGATCGGCTTCTCCAGCAGCAGCTCGGTGAAGGTGCCGATCCCGGCGCCGACCTCCAGCACCCGCCCCTTCACATCGCCCTCGAACTGCTCGAACATCCAGTCGGAGAGCCCCCGGGCTTCCTTCAGGTGCTCGAGGTCCCAGAGGACGTTCTCGGTCTCGGTGCCCTCCACGGTGTCGCTCATCCCAGCGCCTTCCCGTACTGGCGTTCGTAGTACTCGCGGTACTCGCCGGAGCGGATCGGGCCCCACCAGTCCTCGTTGTCGCGGTACCAGTTGACGGTTTTCTCGATGCCCTCGTCGAAGTGGACCTGGGCCTCCCAGCCGAGCTCGCGCTTCAGCTTCTCCGAGGAGAGCGAGTAGCGGCGGTCGTGGCCGGGGCGGTCGGTGACGTATTCGATCAGGGATTCGTCGCCGTCGACGAGCTTGATCACGCGCTGGACGACCTCGATGTTCTCGCACTCGTCGGGGCCGCCGACGTTGTAGGCCTCCCCCGCCTTGCCCTTGGCGAGCACGGTGTGGATGCCGCGGCAGAAGTCCTCGACGTAGAGCCAGTTGCGGACCTGCTTGCCGTCGCCGTAGACGGGGAGCGAGTCGCCGTGGAGCGCGTTCAGCACCATCAGCGGGATCAGCTTCTCCGGGT
>JAFDWD010000081.1 GCA_018268695.1 Actinomycetota bacterium | reverse complement strand
GGAGGCGGAGTGGAGCTATGAGCGCTCGCTCGACTGGCACCTGCTGGAGCGGCCCGAGCACGCCGGGATCCAGAACCTCGTGCGGGACCTGAACGGCCTGCTGCGCGCCGAGCCCGCTCTGTATGACCGCGACTTCGACGGCGACGGCTTCTACTGGCTGGAGGCCAACGACGCGGCCCGCAACGTGGTCGCCTTCGCGCGGACCTCGAGCGGGGGAGAGCGCACCGTCGTCTGCGTCGCCAACCTCTCGCCGATCCCGCGCGAGGGCTACCGGGTCGGCCTGCCCAAGCCGGGTCCCTGGACCGAGATCCTGAACACCGACTCGCGCCACTACGGCGGCGGCGACGTCGGCAACGGGGGCGGGGTGGAGGCGGAGCCGATCGGCTGGCACGAGCAGCCCTTCTCGGCCGAGCTGACCCTGCCGCCGCTCGGCGTCGTCTGGTTGCGGCCCGACGCCTCTTGAGCTCCTATCCATGGGAGCGCCCCTTCGGCGCCGTCCCCACCGCAGATGGTCGAGTCGAGTTCCGCGTCTGGGCGCCGAAGGCGAAGGAGTCGGTCGCGATCAGGCTCGCCGGGCAGGGCGAGCAGATCCTCGAGCCCGAGGGGTACGGCATCTACTCCGATGTGATCGAGGCCGCCCCAGGGGACGACTACTACGTGCTGCTCGACGGCAGACGTCGTCCCGACCCTTGCTCTCGTTTCCAGCCGAAAGGAATTCGCGGCCCGTCGCGGGTCGTCGACACCGGTGCATTCGCCCAGCAGTCGGCCGAGCCGCCCGCCGTCAGGCCGGAGGATCTCGTCATCTACGAGATGCACATCGGCTGCTTCACCCCCGAGGGGACCTTCGACGCCGCGATCGCCGACCTGCCGCGCCTCGCCGCGCTGGGCGTCACCGCGGTCGAGGTGATGCCGGTGGCCGCCTTCCCCGGGCAGCGGGGATGGGGCTACGACGGCATCTACATCTACGCGCCGTTCGCGCCCTACGGCGGCCCGGCGGGCCTGGCCCGCTTCGTCGACGGCGCCCATGCGGCCGGCCTGGCGGTGATCCTCGACTGCGTCTACAACCACCTGGGTACGTCGGGTACCAAGGCGATGACCGACTTCGGCCCTTACTTCACCGACGGCCACCAGACCGGTTGGGGCAAAGGCCTGAACTACGACGCGGCGCAGTCGGATCCGGTGCGCGAATGGGCGATCCAGAACGCCGAGATGTGGGTTCGCGACTACCGGATCGACGGCCTGCGCCTGGACGCCGTGCACGCGATCCTCGACCAGAGCCCGACCCATCTGGTGGCCGAGCTGGCCGCGCGTGTCCATGCCATCCGACAGGATGCGACGGTGATTGCCGAGAGCAACGCCAACGATCCGGCGACGATCCGGCCCGCCTCCGAGGGCGGCTGGGGCGTGGACGCGCAGTGGGCCGACGACTTCCACCACTCGCTGCGGACGCTGCTGAGCGAGGAGCGCCAGGGCTACTACGCGGACTTCGGGACGGTCGCCGACCTGGCGAAGGCCTTCGATCGCCCGTTCGTCTACGACGGGCAGTACTCGGTGGCGCGCGAGAAGCGCGTCGGGGCGCCCGCCGCGGACCGCGCCCCGGCCCAGTTCGTCGTCTGCTCGCAGAACCACGACCAGGTCGGCAACCGCGCCCTCGGCGACCGGATGCCACCGCCGGCGCGCCCCCTGGCGGCGCTCTGCACCCTGCTTTCCCCGTTCACCCCGATGCTCTTCATGGGCGAGGAGTACGGCGAGGAAGCCCCGTTCCAGTTCTTCACCGACCACATCGAGAAGAAGATCGCCGAAGCGACCCGCAAAGGCCGCCGGCGCGAGTTCGAAGCCTTCGTCGAGTTCGCCGGCGAAGTGCCCGACCCTCAGGACGTCGCCACCTTCGAGCGCTCGAAGCTGACCCGGGAGGAGAACCCCGAGATCGCGGCGCTCTACCGCCGCCTCCTCGCGCTCCGGCGCGAGATCCGCGGCGAGGCCGAGGTCGCCTTCGACGAGGACGAGCGCTGGCTGCGGGTGCGCCGCGGAGGCCACGAGATCGTCTGCAACTTCAGCGACGAGGAGCGCCAGGTCCCCTGCGAGCTGGGGGAGATCGTCCTGGAGACCCACCGGGCCGAGCTGGTCGGTGACGCCGTGACCCTCCCCGCGCTCGCCGGCGCGGTGCTCCGATGAGCGACGTCGAGGGGCGCGGGTCGGAGCGCGCGGTCCTGCCCGGCGAGCCGTTCCCGCTCGGCGCGATCTGGGACGGCGGCGGGACCAACTTCTCGCTCTTCTCCGAGCATGCCGAGCGCGTCGTCCTCTGCCTGTTCGACGCCGAGGGCGCCGAAGAGCAGATCGAGCCGGCCCGCGGCGAAGCCCACAACTGGCACTGCTACCTGCCCGGCGTCGGGCCCGGCCAGTGCTACGGCTACCGCGTCTTCGGCCCCTATGACCCGGCGGCGGGGCACCGCTTCAACGGCCGCAAGCTCCTCGTCGACCCCTACGCGAAGGCGATCGACGGCCAGCCCGACTGGGACCGCGCCAACGTGCTGCCCTACGTCCCCGACGGCTCCGAGGAGGCGGACCTGGAAGCCGACGACGAAGACGACGTGGCGGCGATGCCGCGCTCGGTCGTCGCCGACCCGGCCTTCGACTGGGAGGGCGTCCCGGCGCCGCGCACCCGCTGGGCGGAGACGGTCATCTACGAGACCCACGTCAAAGGCTTCACCATGACCCACCCGGGTGTCCGCGAGGACCTGCGCGGCACCTATGCAGGGCTCGCGTCGGAGGCGGCGATCGACCATCTGCTCTCGC
>JAFDWD010000819.1 GCA_018268695.1 Actinomycetota bacterium | reverse complement strand
TCGAGGTCGAGCTCGGTCAGCTCGACCGGCACCCGGTAGCGCGGGTAGAGCTGGTCGATCCGCTTGCCCGCGTCGGAGCGCGAGGTCGCGGCGACGAGTTCGAGGCGCGGGTGGTCCCAGACGATCTTCGCCGCGAGGGCGCCCGTGAACCCGTTGGCACCGGCGACGAGCACCCGCGCGACGGGCTCGCCATTCAGCGGCTGCTTGGCATCCAGATCAAGCACGGAGCTCGCCCCCGATCTTCGTCAGCTCCGCCTCGATCGAGGCGCGAGCCGCGTCCACCTCCTCGTCGGTCAGGGTCCGGTCGGCGGCGCGGAACTCGAGCGCCAGGGCGAGGGACTTCTTGCCGTCGCCGAGCTGGGGCCCTTCGTAGAGGTCGAACACCTTCGCGGCGCGCAGCCGGCCTCCCCCGCCCGCCTCCACCGCGAGCCGGACCCGCGCCGCCGAGGTGTCGGAGTCGACCACGACGGCAAGGTCGCGCAGCGCCGCCGGGAAGGTGGTGACGTCGTCGAAGACCTCCTCGCCAAGCGTCGCCGAGCGGAGCAGCGGGGCAGCATCGATTTCGAAGCCGACGGCGGCGTCGATGTCCCAGGTCCGACAGACCAGCGGGTGGATCTCGCCGAGCCAGCCGATCTCCTCGGTGGCGAGGCACACGCGGGCGGTGCGGCCGGGGTGCAGGAACGGCTCCTCGCCGGGGACGAAGTTCAGAAGCTGTGGATTCAGGCCGAGCGAGCCGGCGAGCGCCTCGAGCACGCCCTTCAGGGCGAAGAAGTCGGCCGGCTCACCGCCGCCGCGCCAGGAGCGCGGGATCAGCGGCCCCACGGCGAGAGCGCCGTAGCGATGCGGCTCGGTTACCGGCGCCGGCGTGTCGCCGGGGAAGTTGCCCGCGAGCGGGCCTCCCGTCTCGGGCGGCGTGCCGCGCAGGTAGACGGCGCCGGCCTCGAACAGGGAGACCGCCTCGGCGCCGCGCGAGAGGTTCCGCGCCGCCACGTCGAGCAGCGAGCCGATCAGCGTCGTCCGCATCGCCGCGCCCTCGTCGGAGAGCGGGTTGGCGACCAGGATCGGTTCGGCGCGCGGATCGGTCGCCTCGATCCGCAGGCGCGCGGCCTCACCGGGGTTGTTGAAGCTCCAGCCGACGATCTGGTCGAAGCCGAGGTCACGTAGCTCGTCCTCGGCGCGCCGCCGCAGCCGCTGGGTCCGGTTCAGTCGACCGACCTTGCCCTCGCCGACCCGCGGCAGGGTCGTCGGCAGGTGCCGGTCGAAGCCGTGGAGCCGGCCGACCTCCTCGATCAGGTCGATCTCCCGGGTGACGTCGTAATAACGGTCGGCGGGCACCGTCGCCAGCAGATTCCCACCGTCGACCTCGACCCCGAAGCCGAGCCGCTCCAGGTAGGCGACCTGATCGGCCTGCGGGATCTCCATGCCGAGGATGGAGGTGACCCGGGCGCCGCGGAGCCGCAGCGTGTGGGGCTCCGGCGCGGGCGCGGCGACGTCGATCGTCCCCGGCACCATGGTCGCGCCGCAGAGCTCGACGATCAGCTTCGACGCGACCGCCTGTGCCCGCAGCGTCAGGTCGGGGTGCAGCTGCTTCTCGAACCGCGCCGAGGCCTCCGAGCGCAGCGAGAGCCGCCGCGAGGTCTGCAGGATGTTCGGCCCGTTCCAGTTCGCCGCCTCGAGCAGCAAGTTCGTCGTCTCATCGGAGACCTCGGAGACCTGGCCGCCCATCAGCCCGGCGATGCCGCTCGGCTGGTCGCGGTCGCAGACGATCACGACCTCGGGATCGAGCTCCCGCTCGACGTCGTCGAGGGTCGTCATCTTCTCGCCCTCGCGGGCGCTGCGGACGATCAATTCGCCGCCGGGGACCTTGTCGAGGTCGTAGGCGTGCAGCGGCTGAGCGGTCAGCAGCATCACGTAGTTGGTGATGTCGACGACGTTGGAGATCGGCCGCTGGCCGGCGGCGGCGAGCCGCTCCTTGAGCCAGAGCGGCGAGGGGCCGATCTTCACGTCACGGAAGACGCGGGCGGTGAAGCGCGGGCAGAGGTCGGGGACCTCGACCGTGACCGAGGCGAAGTCGGAGGCCTGGCCCTCCCCCTCGGCGGGCGCGTCGTCGGCCCAGGGGTCGGGACCGAGCTCGGCGCCGGTCACCGCGTGCACCTCGCGGGCGACGCCGTGGACGCCGAAGCAGTCGCTGCGGTTCGGGGTCACCTCGATCTCCAGGACCGGCTCGGCGAGCGGGATCACGTCGGCGAGCGGCGTGCCCGCAGCGAGCGCGTCGTCGAGCACCATGATGCCGTCGTGGTCCTCGCCGACCTCGATCTCGTCGGCGGCGAGGATCATCCCTTCGGAGGCGACCCCGCGCAGCTTCGCCTTGCGCAGCTT
>JAFDWD010000818.1 GCA_018268695.1 Actinomycetota bacterium | reverse complement strand
GCTACAAGAACGCGCTCGAGATGGCCGACGACTGCATGACCTACCGCATCGTGGTCAAGGAGTACGCGCTCAAATACGGCTACCACGCGACCTTCATGCCGAAGCCGCTGTTCGGCGAGAACGGCTCCGGGATGCACGTCCATCAGAGCCTCTCCAAAGGCGGCAAGAATGCCTTCTACGACGCCGACGACCCCTACTTCCTCTCGCCGACGGCGAAGTCGTTCATCGCCGGCCAGCTGAAGCACGCGCGCGAGATCTCGCCCCTCTTCGCCCAGTGGGTCAACTCCTACAAGCGGCTCGTGCCCGGATTCGAGGCGCCGGTCTACCTCGCCTGGTCGCGTCGCAACCGCTCGGCGTTGATCCGGGTGCCGCTCTACCACCCCGGCAAGGAGGCGGCGACGCGTGCCGAGCTTCGCTGCCCGGACCCGGCGGCCAACCCCTACCTCTGCTTCGCCGCGATGCTGCAGGCAGGACTCGAAGGGGTGGAGAAGGGCTACGAGCTGCCCGAGCCGATGGAGCAGAACCTCTACCACCTCTCCCAGGAGGAGCTGTCCCACCAGGGGATCGAGCAGCTGCCCGCGACCCTCGGCGAGGCGATCGAGCTGGCGGCCGACTCGGAGCTGGTCCTGCGCACGCTCGGCGAGCACACCTTCCGTCGCTTCGTCGAGATCAAGCGCCAGGAATGGGACGACTACCGCGTGCAGGTCACCCCGTACGAGATCGAAAACTTCCTGCCGATCCTCTGATGAGGCCCTGTTGATGGCCGAGCTCCACGTTCTGCGCGTCTTCTGCGACTCCGCCTGGAGCCACGGGAATCCGCTCGGGGTGTTCCTCGACGGCGAGGAGGTGCCGGAGGAGCGTCGCCAGGACGTCGCGGCCGAGCTTGGCTTCTCCGAGACGGTCTTCGTCGACGACGCCGCCGCAGGGCGGATCCGCATCTACACGCCCGCGTTCGAGCTTGGGTTCGCCGGACACCCGAGCGTCGGCACGGCCTGGCTGCTGGGTAAGGAGCGCGCGCCGGTCGAGACCCTGCGGCCGCCCGCCGGCGAGGTCAAGGTGAGGGTCGACGGCGGCAAGACCTTCGTCACCGGGAGGCCGGAGTGGGGGCCGGATTGGAAGTTCTTCGAGCTGTCCGACGCCGCGGCGGTCGAGGACGCGTCCGATCTGCCCGACGGAGAGCAGGTCGGCTGCATCTGGTCCTGGGTCGACGAGGCCGAGGGCACGGTCCGCTCGCGCTGCTTCTCCCACGACGACAACATCGGCGAGGACGAGGCCACCGGCTCCGCCGCGATCTGCCTGGCCGCGGCGGTCGATCGGCCGATCGAGATCCTCCAGGGCCGCGGCTCGCGCCTCGACGCGCGGCCGGTCGGCGAGGGCTACGCCGAGGTCGGGGGAAGGGTCGTGCTAGACGAGGTCCGCGAGTTCGCGCTCTAGCGCCGCCGGGTCGGTCACCGGCAGGTTGCAGGTGAAGCCCTCGCAGACGTAGGCTGCCGGCTCGCCGCCGATTTCGGTGCGGGCGTCGAGGAGTGGTGGTTCGGTCGCGCCCGCCGGGCCTCCGGCGAGCACGAGGTTGGGACGGAATGCGGCGCGGACGACGCCTTCGAGGGTTGCGAGGTCACCTCCGACCAGGGCCACCTCGCGCGTCTGGGCGAGGTGGAAATCGAGCGCCCGCAGGAGGTGGGCGAAGGACTCGGGGTGGGTGACGGCGGGCTCGCCGAAGAGCGCGATGACGTCGAGGGCGCGGTCGGCGAAGGCGCGTTCGCCGGAGAGCGCCGCGAGGCGCATCAGTCCGAGGGCAGCGGCGCTCTGGCCGGCCGGGATCGGATGGTCGCCGACCTCCTTGCGCCGGGCGATCAAGGACTCGTGGTCGGCCGAGGTGGTGAAGAAACCGCCTTTCTCGTGATCACCGAAGCGCTCGATCATGGTTTCGGCGAGCTCCCGCGCGGCCGCGAACCAACGCGGGTCGAAGGTCGATTCGTAGAGCACCAGCAGGGCCTCGACCATGAAGGCGTGGTCCTCGAGGTAGGCGTTCAGGTGTGCGCGGCCGTCTTTGTAGGTGCGCAGGAGGTGGCCGGTCTCCGGGTCGCGCATCGTCCCAAGGACGAACTCGGCGCAGGCCGCGGCCGCGTCCAGGTAGTCGTCACGTCCCAGGACCGCGCCGGCCTCGGCCAGCGCGGCGATCGCGAGCGCGTTCCAGGAGCAGAGGCGCTTGTCGTCGAGGCCGGGCGGGACGCGCTCGGCGCGGGCGGCGAGCAACGCCGAGCGGGCGGCGTCGATCCCGGGCGGGCGGGCCGCGGCGGCGCCGTCGGCCAGGTGGAGGATGTTCTTGCCCTCGAAGTTGCCGGTCTCGGTGACCCCGTAGTAGGCGAGCACCACGTCGGGGTCGGCCCGCCCGCCCGTCGCGGCCGGGCCCGCCGCGTCCGCGGCCAGGACGGCGCGGATCTCGGCCGGGCTCCAGACGTAGAACTTGCCCTCCTCGCCCTCGGAATCGGCGTCGTAGGCGGAGTAGAAGCCACCCTCCGGGCCACGCATCTCGCGCAGCAGCCAGTCGAGCGTCTCCTCGCACACCCGCCGGTAGCGCGCGTGGCCGAGCACCTGGAAGCCGTGCAGGTAGGCGCGGGCGAGCAGCCCGTTGTCGTAGAGCATCTTCTCGAAGTGGGGGACCTGCCAGGCCGAGTCGACCGAGTAGCGGGCGAAGCCGCCGCCGAGCTGGTCGTAGATGCCGCCCGCGAGCATCGCGTCGAGGGTGCGCTCGACGTGTTCGAGCCCCGGTTCGTTGCGGCCCTGTTCACGGCTCATGATCAGCTCGAGCGAGGACGCCGGCGGGAACTTCGGCGCGCTGCCGAAGCCGCCGTTCACCGGGTCGGCGTGGGAGAGCAGCGTCCGCGCCGCCCCGTCCAGATCGGCGGCACCAGGGACGCCCGATGGCTCGACGCTCGCGAGCGCCTGGAGCCGCCCCACGGTGGTCGCGGCGCGCTCGCGGATCTCGTCGCGTTTGTCGCGGTAGGCGTCCAGGACCCCTTCCATCACCATGCGGAAGCTCGGCATGCCGCGGCTGGTGTCGGGCGGGAAGTAGGT
>JAFDWD010000817.1 GCA_018268695.1 Actinomycetota bacterium | reverse complement strand
GATTCTTGAGTGAACGCCCGAGTTCGGATTTGAACGCCACCGGATCGTCGGCAACCCGCCGACGGCGGATCGCGATCGACTCTTCGACCGGGGCGAGCGCCTCCGCCAGGCGGCCCATCTCGATCAGCGCGACGCCGAGGTTGTTGAGCGCGCTGGCGAGGTCCGGCTCATAGGCAGCCGGGGTCTCGGCTGCAAGTTTGTGGAATTTCTCGACCGCCTCCTCGATCTCGACGACCGCGGCCTCGCCCTTCCCAAGGCTCCCCAGACGACCCCCGAGATTGGCGAGGCTTCGGGCAAGCAGCGGCTCGAACGCCAACGGATTCGACTCGGCCTGCCTCCGACGGATCCTCACGGACTCTTCGATCGGGGCAAGCGCGTCCTCGGGGCGACCCAGATCCCCCAGCCGGATCGACAGGTTGTTGAGGCTGCCGGCAAGCTCGGGCTCATACTTCCCCGGATCCTCGAGCACAAGCCTTCGACGGATCTCCACCGCCTCCTCGATCACCGCCAAGGCCTCGTCGGGGCGGCCCATGTCGGCGAGGCGATTCGAGAGGTTGTTGAGGGACCGGGCCAGCTCGCGCTCGCGCCGAGCGGGGTCGGCGGCGGCAAGCTTCCGTCGGATCGCCACCGCCTCTTCGCTCGCCGCCAGAGCCTCCGCCCGACGACCCACGTCGGAGAGCCGGTTCGAGAGGTTGTTGAGGGACCGGGCCAGCTCGGGAACGTAGGACGCCGGTTTGTACTCGGCAAGGGCCCGACGGATCTCCACCGCCTCTTGGATCGGGGCCAACGCCTCTTTGCGGCGGCCGACCGCGGCGAGCCGGTTCGAGAGGTTGTTCAGGGACCGGGCCAGCTCCGGCTCGCCCGCCTCGGGGTTCGCCGCGACCAGGCGGCGGCGGATCCGAACCGCCTCTTCGGTCGCCGCGAGAGCCTCTTCGAGGCGCCCGGCCTTGGCCAGGCGAATCGACAAGGTGTTGAGGCTGCGGGCCAGTTTCCGGTCGTGCGCACCCGGCTCTTCGGCGACCAGGAGCCTCCATTTCTGCACCTCATCGCGGGCCGCCTTCAGGTCATTCACT
>JAFDWD010000816.1 GCA_018268695.1 Actinomycetota bacterium | reverse complement strand
GAAGTGCTTGACCTCTTCGTCGGCCATGATTTCCTCGGCGTTGTCGGCGTAGAAGCCGTAGATTTCGCCGCAGAAGTCGACCTCCATCAGGGCCTGCTCCACCGGCTTGCCCATCTCACGGACGATGATCGCGGCGAGCTCCTCGCGGCGCTCGGAGTGCAGTTCGCCGACCTTGCGGACCAGCGCGGCGCGCTCGGCGACGGTGCTCGTCCGGGTCCACGACCGGTACGCGTCGTCGGCGCGCCCGATCGCCCCGCGCAGCTCGTCGTCGGTGATCGTCGGGTACTCCTTGATCGTCTCCCCGGTGGCGGGATTGACTACGGCGTAATCGCTCATCTGGGTTCCTCGCGCTGAAGTATTGACTTGATATCGACCTGGGATTCCTCGCTGCCCTTTCCCGGCGGGCAGCTACCCCGGTCGGGGCCTACCCAGAACTTATCCGGTCGGCTCTGTGGGCTCGGCGCCAGTCTGTATAGACCGCGCCGGGTCGCGACTCCACTGCGACCAAGAGCCGGGGTACAGACGGGCCGGGCCGAGCCCCGCCTGCTCCATCGCGAGCAGGTTGTGGCAGGCGGTGACGCCGGAACCGCAGTAGGAGATGACCTCGGCGACGTCGGGGAAATCGAAGCGGGCGCGGAGGTCGGCGAGCGGGAGCAGCCGCCCGTTGGCGTCGAGGTTCTCGCGGCAGGGGACGCTGCGGGCGCCGGGGATGTGTCCGGCCTGCGGGTCGACGTCGTCGGGTTCGCCTTCGAAGCGCTCGCGCTGGCGGGCGTCGATGAGCACCGAGGTCGATGCGGGGTCGGCGGCGATGGCGGCGACCTCGTCGATCTCGACGATCCGCTCGGCGGGCCAGGGGCGCGCGGTGAACTGGGCGGGGTCGCGGAGCGCCGGTGCTTCCTCGAGCTCGCCGCGCCAGGCACCGATGCCGCCGTCGAGGAGCGCCGCCTCGTGGCCGGTGATGCGAAGCATCCAGACGAGGCGGCCGGCGATCACGCCGCCGGCGTCGTCATAGGCGATGACGGTGTCGGAGTCGGCGATCCCGAGCGCGGCCATCGCGGCGGCGAAGGCGACTGGCTCGGGGAGCGGGTGACGGCCGCCCACGGCCGGGTCGAGGTG
>JAFDWD010000815.1 GCA_018268695.1 Actinomycetota bacterium | reverse complement strand
TCGGGGTGGCTGGAGCGCTACAACTTCAGGCGACGACATGGCGCCCTCGGTCACCGACCGCCGATCGAGCGGTTACGGGAACTGACCGGGAACAACGTGGCCGGCATCTACACCTAGCTCTTCGCCACCTCGAGGCGGATTTCCTTGCCTTTGAGCTTCGTGCCGTCGAGGTACTCGACAGTGCGCTCGGCCTTGTCGGGATCTACCTCGACGAAGGAGAAGCGGTGGAGGACGCGGACGTCGTGGACGGCATCGTCGGGAAGGACAGCGCCCTCGCGGAGGGCCCAGCGGAGGTCCTCCTCCTCGATGCCCGAGCGCTCGCCGCGGTTGACGAAGAGCTTGGTGGTCTTCTTGGCGCCGTCCTCGTCGGACGGGGCCTCCGTCGGCTTCGCCTCATCCTCCGAATCCGCCTCCGCGGCCTCCGGCTCGCGTTTCTCGCGTTCGCGGGAGCGCTCGCGGCGACGCGGGCGCGGCGCGTGCTCGAGCCGCTCCTCCGGGCTCTCCCACTCGCCGATCGAGGTGTTGACGTCGCGCTCGATCCGGCCGATCTCATCGCGCTCGTCCGGCGTCACGAAGGTGATCGCGCGCCCGGTCCGCCCCACCCGCCCGGTCCGCCCGATGCGGTGGACGTAGGTCTCCGAGGAGTTGGGGACGTCGAAATTGATGACGTGGGTGACGTGCTCGACGTCGAGGCCGCGGGCGGCGATGTCGGTCGCGACGAGGAGGCGCACGCGGTGGTCCTTGAAGGCGATCATGACGCCGTCGCGCGAGCCCTGGCTCATGTCGCCGTGCAGCGCTTTCACGTCGAGGCCTTTGTCCTTCAGCGTCCGCTCCAGACGCGAGGCGCCGATCTTGGTGCGGCAGAAGATGATCGCCTGCTCGGGTTCCTCGAGCTTCAGGATCTCGACCAGTTTCGCCGCCTTCTCACGCGCCGGAACCTCGACGTACGCCTGCTGGATCGCGTCCACGGTGAGCGTTTTCGGCGTGATCCGGACGGTGACCGGGTCGTACATGTAGCCCTCGGCCAGCTTTTTGATCGGCGGCGGCATCGTCGCCGAGAAGAGCGCCGTCTGCCGGCCGCTCGGGCACATCCGCAGGATCTTCTCGACGTCTTCGATGAAGCCGAGGTCGAGCATCTCGTCGGCCTCGTCGAGGACGACGAAGCGCGCCGCGGTCAAGACCAGCGAGCGGCGGCTCATCAGGTCCATCATCCGTCCCACGGTGGCGACGACGACGTGGGCGCCGGAGCGCAGCTGCGACTGCTGCGAGCGGATCGGCGCGCCGCCGAAGACGGCGACGATCTCGATGTCGAGGTGCTCGGCGTAGGAGCACAGCGCCTGCGTCACCTGGATGCAGAGCTCCCGCGTCGGGGTGAGGACGATCGCCTGCACCTCGTTGTTGTCGGGAT
>JAFDWD010000814.1 GCA_018268695.1 Actinomycetota bacterium | reverse complement strand
TTCCTCGGCCTCGGGGAGCACCGCGATCGTCGCGCTCGAGCTGTGGATGCGGCCCTGGCTCTCGGTCTCCGGGACCCGCTGGACGCGGCGCGTGCCGCCCTCGAACTTGAAGACCGAGTAGGCGCCCTCGCCGCGCACTTCGAAGGTGACCTCCTTGAAGCCGCCCGCCTCCGACGGCGACTGCGAGAGGACGTCGGTGGAGAAGCCACGGATCTCGGCGTAACGGGTCAGCATCTTGTAGAGGTCGCCGGCGAAGAGCGCCGCCTCGTCCCCACCGGTACCCGCGCGGATCTCGACGATCACGTTCTTCTCGTCGTTCGGGTCGCGCTCGACCATCGCCAGGCGGATCTCCTCTTCGAGCTCCTCCAGGCGCGCCGGCGCCTCCTCGACGACCTTGCGCAGCTCCTCGTCCTCGCCCTCGGCGAGCAGCTCGCGGGCGCCCTCGAGGTCGTCCTTCAAGGTCGAGTACTCGGCCGCCAGGTCGTAGGCAGCTTTCAGCTGGCGGTATTCGCGGCCGACCTCGGCGTAGCGTTCGCGGTCGGCGATCACCGCCGGATCGGACATCTGCGCCTCGAGCTCGGCGAAGCGCGCGCGGATCTGTTCGACCAACTGCTCGATCATGGGGGCAACTCTAGGGGTGCACCGCCGAGAGGGCGGCCGCGGTGCCGCGCGCCGTCGCTAGGCGACGATCTCGATCGTCTGATCGGACTTCAGATCCTCGGGGTTCTCGCGGGCGAGGACCGCGTTCAGCGAGGCGATCGCCACGGCGAGCTGATCGAGGTCGGGCTCCCGGGTGGTCAGGTTCTGCAGCATCAATCCCGGCCACATCACTCCTCGCACCCAGGCTTTGCGGCGGTTCTTGCCCGCCCACTTGATCACCTCGTAGGAGAGGCCCGCGATCACCGGGATGCCGACGATGCGCGAGATCACCAGCCAGTACCAGGCGGGCAGGCCGAGCGGGGCGAAGATGAAGATCGCCAGCACCATCACGATCAGCAGGAAGCTGGTGCCACAGCGGGGGTGCAGCCGCGAGTAGAGCTGCGCCCGCTCGGGGACCAGCTCGTCTTCGGCCTCGTAGCAGGAGATCGTCTTGTGCTCGGCGCCGTGGTACTCGAAGGTCCGCCGCAGGTCCGGCATTTTCGAGATCGCCCAGATGTAGCCGATGAAGATCCCGGTGCGAAGCAGGCCTTCGACCAGCCAGAAGAGGAAGGGCGAGCCGAGCTGGTCCTTGATCAGGCTGGTCAGCCCGACCGGGACGACGAAGAAGAGGCCGATCGCGAGGACCAGCGAGAAGGC
>JAFDWD010000813.1 GCA_018268695.1 Actinomycetota bacterium | reverse complement strand
GGACCGGGTCGCGCTGATCCGCGAGCACGTCCCCGATTGCGCGATCACCACCGACATCATCGTCGGCTTTCCCGGCGAGACCGAGCGGGACTTCGCCGAAACGCTGGAGGTCGCCGAGGAGGTGGCCTACGACGGTGCCTTCACCTTCATCTTCAGCCCGCGTCGCGAAACCGAGGCGGCGACGATGGACGGACAGTTGCCGCACCCGCTGAAGGTCGAGCGGATGGAACGGCTGGTCGAGGTGGTCCAGCGTCGCGCCGCCGAGCGGGCCCAGCGGTTCGTCGGCCGCACGATGGAGGTCCTGGTCGAGGGGACGAGCCGCACCGACCCGACCCGCCTGCGCGGCCGCACCCGCCACAACAAGGCGGTCAACTTCGAAGGCGTCGCCGAGGCGGGGGAGATGGTCGACGTGACGATCGAATCGGCGACCTCGCAGACCCTCTCCGGCGTCGCCGCGCGCCCCCTGTCCCCGCTCCTCTAGGCGCCGATGGTCGTCGCGATCTTCGGGCCCACCGGGGTGGGGAAGACCGGTGTCGCGGTCGAGCTGGCCCGGCTCCTGCGCGAGCGCGGCGAGGATCCGCTGGCGATCAACTGCGATGCCCTGCAGGTCTACGAGGGCCTGGACGTGCTCACCGGTGCCGCGACGCTCGAGGAGCGGGAGGTGCTGCCACACGAGCTGCTCGGATTCGTGCCGATCTCGGCCGATTTCTCGATCCATGAGTACATGCCGCTCGCGCACCAGGCGATCGATGCCGCCCTCGCCGCCGGGAGGACTCCGATCGTGGTCGGGGGCACGGGCCTCTACCTGCGCGCCGCGCTCGCCGATCTCTCGTTGCGGAAAGTCCCCGCCTTCGACCAGGCCTCGGAGCTCTGGTCCGGGGAGACCCGGCATCCGACCCGCATCTTCGGTCTCGACATGGACCGCGCCAAGCTCTACGAGCGGATCGACGCCCGGGTCGACTGGATCGTGGCGAACGGAGGCGAGGAGGAGGCTCGTCGCGCAGACGAGCTAGGGGCCGGGCGGACCGCTCGTAAAGCCTTGGGCCTGAACGAGCTACTGGCCGAGGACCTGGAGACGATGAAGCGGCGATCGCGGAACTACGCCCGGCGACAACTCACCTGGATGCGGAAAATTCCGAACCTCACGACGATCGATCGCACCGACCTCAGTGACGCGGAAGTCGCGGCGCGGATAGGGT
>JAFDWD010000812.1 GCA_018268695.1 Actinomycetota bacterium | reverse complement strand
GAGGTAGGCGAGGGCTTCTTCGTTTTTGGTGTCGTGGCGTTCGAAGAGGAGCTCGACGCCGCGGCCGCCGATGCGGAAGGCGCCGTCGTCCTCGCGCTCGACCCAGTAGCCGCCCTCACCCGCCGGACGGTAGACGCGGTGCTCGGACTCGAACTCGCCCGAGGTCGCGCCCGCGGGCGCGACCTCGGGCGGCTGGACCGTCGACAGGTCGGCCAGGATGCGGCGGCGCAGGTCGTCGAGGCCCTCGCCCGTCGCCGAGCTGACGGACATCACGCCCAGCACCGAATCGCCGAGGCGCTCCGTCCACTCGGCGACCGCCGCGTCGACCGCCGCCGGTTCGAGCAGGTCGCGCTTGGAGAGGACGACCAGCTCGGGCAGCCGCTCCAGCCCCGCCCCGTAGGCCTCCAGCTCGCCGCGGACCAGCTCGTAGTTGCCGACCGGGTCGCCTTCCAGGGGCACCAGCTCGACCAGGTGCACGAGCATCGAGCAGCGCTCGACGTGGGCGAGGAACTCGTGGCCGAGGCCGGCTCCCGCGGCCGCGCCTTCGATCAGCCCCGGGATGTCGGCGAGGACCGCCTGGCGATCCTCACCCTCGATCGTCCCCAGCCCCGGCGACAGGGTCGTGAAGGGATAGTCGGCGATCTTCGGCGTCGCCCTGGTCAGGCGAGCGAGCAGCGAGCTCTTGCCTGCGTTCGGCAGCCCGACCAGGCCGACGTCGGCGAGCAGCTTCAGCCGCAGCTCGATCCAGTCGGCTTCGCCCTTGGTGCCTTTCTCGGCGAAGCGGGGAGCCTGGCGCACCGAGGTGGTGAAGCGACGGTTGCCGTGGCCGCCGCGCCCGCCGCGGGCGACGACCGCGCGCTGGCCGGGCTCGACGAGGTCGACATCGGCGCCCTCGACCGTCACCGCCTGGGTGCCGGGCGGCACCGGGATGACCCGGTCATCCCCCCGCGCCCCGTGCCGGTTGGCCCCTTCGCCATGGCTCCCGCGCTTGGCGCGGAAGTGTTTCGACCCGCGCAGCGCCCCGAGATCGCGCCGCGAGGGATCGCAGACGAGCACGACGTCGCCGCCGTGGCCGCCGTCACCGCCGTCGGGTCCCCCCCGCGGCACGTGCGCTTCACGCCGCATCGAGATGCAGCCGTTGCCGCCGGCTCCGCCCTCGACCCAGATTTTCGCCGTGTCGTCCACGGCGGCTCAGCTACTCGTCGGCGAGGACGCTGATCGTCCGACCCTTGCGCGTCGAATGGAAGGAGACCTTCCCTTCGGCGGTCGCGAAGATCGTGTGATCGCGGCCGATGCCGACGCCCTCACCGGGCCAGAAGCGGGTGCCGCGCTGGCGCACGATGATCTCGCCGCCGGTGACCTGCTGGCCGGCGAAGACCTTGACGCCGAGCATGTTCGGATTCGATTCGCGACCGTTGCGGGACGAACCGAGGCCTTTCTTGTGAGCCATTCCTAGGCCTCCTCTTTCTCCGAAGCTTTGGCGGGGGCTTTCTCGGCGTCCGCTTTTTTGGCCGAGGCTTTGGAGCCGCCTTTGAGGCTGGTCACCTCGAGCCGGGTGAGCTCGGAGCGGTGGCCGGCGCGTTTGCGGTAGCCCTTCTTCGCCTTGTATTTGAAGACTTTGATCTTCGGGCCGCGCAGGTGCTCGGCCACCTTGGCCTCGACTTTGACTTTCGCCAGGTCTTTCGCCCCGACGATCACGTCTCCGTCACGGAAGAGCACCGGGCGCAGGGAAACTTTGTCGCCGTCCTTGGCGTCCAGCCGGTCGACGAGCAGCGTCGT
>JAFDWD010000811.1 GCA_018268695.1 Actinomycetota bacterium | reverse complement strand
CATCACCGAGCCGAGGATGAAGGCGATCCCGGCGAGGAAGAAGAGCCGCTGGGTGACGAGGAACGCGGCGACGAGGTTGCCGAAGAGCCCCATCAGCGAGATCGCGTTCGGCGTCAGCCGCGACTCGATCAGGCGGTTGCGGGCGTAGGAGCGGAGCTCCTGGCTGTTGCGGGGCGGGGACGGGCGACCGTTGCGGCCGCCGGATGCCCTTGGAGGCGCCGACGATGCCATCTACCTATGAGGCTAGAGGGTCTCGGGGCGGCGCACTAGGCCTCGACCTCTTGCGGGCGCCTCGGCGGGCTCGACGTGCGGAACTCCCAGGCCTCCGGTTTCCAGCGTGCCAGCGCCCCTTTGGCGATCGCGAACGCGGCCAGCGCGACCAGCCAGCCGAGCGCCCAGTCGACCCAGTAGTGATTTGCCGTGACGATCACCACCCAGGCGATCAGGATCGGCCAGAAGGCCCACCACGCTTTCGACCACCAGTGGCGACAGACGGCGAAGCCGCTGGCGCCGATCATCAGGGCGAAGGCGCAGTGCATGCTGGGCACGGCCGCGTAGGGGTTGATGAAGACTTTGGCGATCGCCGAGTCGTGGTTCACCGAGCTGTATTTGGTGATCGTGTCGACGAATCCGTCGCCCGGGAACATCCGTGGCGGGGCGGTCGGGAAGCCGATGTAGCCGATCAGCGCCAGGCACATCGAGACCACGAACATGTTGCGGACGAAGTAGTAGGACTCGTTGCGGAAGAGGTAGAGCCAGATCAGGAAGGCGAGCGCGATCGTGAACTGGGCGTTGATGTAGAGGAAGTTGCCGAGGTCGATCGTCCAGTGGG
This sequence comes from Actinomycetota bacterium, assembly GCA_018268695.1. The sequence goes on along the minus strand of JAFDWD010000811.1, from coordinate 2,335 downwards.
CGCCGAGGAAGAACTTCTGCAGGCTCGGCTCGAAGAGCGAGTGGGTGGCGCGCTCGAAATCGATCACCTGCGCGCCGTGACGGATCGCGTCGGCGCGGCTCGAGTCGGCGAGGCCGCGGCCGAGCTCGTAGATCAGATCGACCCCGACGAGGATCGCCAGCTGCCTCCCCGCGTCGCCCCATCCCTTGGGCATCCGAGCGCTTACGGCAGAGAAGGCACGCGACATGAAAGCTTCATTGTAATCCTGGTTTAAGCAGGGTCCCTGACAATGGCGATCACCTCCCCCAAGAAGCGGAAAGACAAACCGGCCTGGCGGCGCCCGGATCGGCGCCGCGTGCGGGCGATCCGCGAACGCCTGCGGGAGATGTACGGGGTGCCGGAGAACGAGCCGAACCGGCGGCCGATCGACGAGCTGGTGCTGACGATCCTGTCCCAGCACACGAACGACACCAACAGCGGGCGGGCGTTCAAGCTGCTGAAGGAACGCTTCCCGACCTGGGACGAGGTGCGCGACGCGCCGGTCGGCGAGGTCGAGGACGCGATCCGGCCGGGTGGGCTGGCGCAACAGAAGGCGCCGCGGATCCAGGCGATCCTGCGGGAGCTCGGGCCCGAGCCGAACCTCGACTGGACCGAGGACGCGCCGATCGAGGAGTCGCGGGACTACCTGCTCTCGCTGCCGGGCGTGGGACGGAAAACCGCCGCCTGCGTGCTGATCTTCAGCTGGGGGCTGCCGGAGATCCCGGTCGACGTCCACATCCACCGGGTCGGCGGACGGCTCGGCCTCTTCCCGGCGAAGGCGTCGCTGGAGCGGGCCCACGACGAGATGCTGGCGATCGTGCCGCCCGAGGACGCCTACGAGCTGCACGTCAATCTGATCCGCCACGGGCGCACGCTCTGCCGTCCCAAGCCGAAGTGCGGGGACTGCGACCTGCGCCGGATGTGCCCTTGGTATCGGAGCCTCGACGCCTCTGGGGATGGCGCGAGTTAGTATCCGCGCCGCCTCTCCATGAAGAAGAGCACTTTCATCACTTTCGGCCTTACGGTCTTCGTCCTCGCGGTGGTCATCCCATGGCTCGCGTTCCGCGGCAGCGGTGACGCCAACACGGGCGCCGAGAAGGTCCCCGCGCACCTGAAGGCGGGCCAGGCCCTGTTCCAGACGAACTGCGGCACCTGCCACACGCTCTACGCGGCGGGCACCGACGGCAACTACGGCCCGAACCTGGACGAACTCCTCGCCCCCACCGGCCCGCCGGAATCGGGCCCGACCGGCGAAAAGACCGCCAAAGCGACCGAAGCCCGCGTTCTCAACGCGCAGAAGGAAGGCGTCGATTCCAACGCCCCCGGCCGCATGCCCCCGGCGATCCTGAACCCGGAGCAGCAACAAGAAGTGGCCGAATTCGTCGGCGCAGTCGCCGGCGAGGGCTGAGCCGCTCCGGTTCAAGCACCGGCTCCCGGGCGTCGATGAAGACGCCATGCCGCGCCTCCTCAACGGTCTGATCGCCCTCGTCGCCACCGCGGCGATGCTCCTCGTCGGTCCGATCGGGTCGGGCGGAGTGGCGGTTGCCGCCGAAGGCGGCGCTCAGGAGTCGCGGCTGCAGCGCGAAGTCGACCGCCTCCCGGCCCCGAAGCGAGCCGAGCTCGAGGCCCAGATCGCCGCGGCCATCGCCGCCGCCGGCACGAACCTGGACGATCCCGCGACCCGCCGCCAGACCGCCCAGACGCTCGGCGTGTCGCAAGTCGAAGTCGACCGCGCCGTGGAAGCCGCGAAGACCGGCACCGACGCCGGCCCCATCCTCTTCCTCTTCATCGCCATCGCCCTGACCTTCGCCCCTTCGATCTTCCACAGCATCGGCACCGACGTCTTCCAATGGCTCGGGGAAGTCGGGGGGATCGAAGGGCTGGAACCGTTCTAGGGCGTTGTGCCGGCCGTCGCGGCCGTCCGCGGGAGAACGTGGGATTCGAACAGTCAGGAATCTGCGTGGTTCGAAACAGGCGCTATAGGGGGGATAAGGAACCACGGAAGGATCCGGGCGTCACAGGGGGGCCTACGCCGGAGAGACGCTTCCGTCACGGATCCGCGTCCCTCTCGTGCGCCTCGCGTGACCCGGGCGCGACGATCCTTCATCACTCCCCACAGGACCCGGCCTCTCGCCGACACGCCTTGCGTCCCCTCACCCCCCCGCACCCGTCGATGGGCCGAAAACCGGTCACATAGTCCGGTTTTCGGCCCGTCGACCTGGGGCTCCGCTAGGGGAGGAGCTTCAGGGTGCTGAAGAGGCCGGCGTGGTCGGAGTCCCAGAAGCCGTTCTGGGGCTTGCGGCCGGTCACCGAGCTG
>JAFDWD010000810.1 GCA_018268695.1 Actinomycetota bacterium | reverse complement strand
CCCGTCGCCGAGCGCGGCCGGGCGATGGCGATCTTCTTCGGCATCGCGGGCGGGCTCACCTCGATCGGCCCGATCGCGGGCGGCTACCTCACCGAGTGGACCTGGCGGTCGATCTTCTGGATCAACGTCCCGGTGGCGATCATCGCCCTCTTCCTCACCTGGAAAGCCAAGCCGGCCGACGAGCGGCATCCCGGCAAGATCGACTACAAGGGCACCGTCCTCGCCTGCGGTGGCATGGGGCTCCTGGTGCTCGGCCTCCAGCAGTCGGCGATCTGGGGCTGGGGCGACGCCAAGACCTGGATCTCGATCGTGCTCGGCGTGGCGATCCTCGTCTGGTTCGTCAAAGACCAGCTCGGCTCCGCGAACCCGCTCCTGCGTCTGCGGATCTTCGAGAACCGCGCCTTCGCCGTCGACAGCGCCGTCCTCTTCTTCCTGATGATCGCCTTCGTGCCGCTGTTCTTCTTCGCCAGCGAGTACGCGCAGATCTCGCTCGGCGAATCGGCCTCGGAAACGGGCCTCTACCTGTTGATCTTCTTCGCCGGGTTCGCGACCGCGACCCAGTGGGGCGGCAAAATGCTCGACCGCATCGGGGCGCGGCGGCCGGTCGTCCTCGGCTGCGCGGTCGGCGCCGTCGGCTTCTACCTCTGGGGCAAGTCGATGACCCACCTGAGCGTCAGCGAACAGTGGTACTACATCGTCATCGCCGGACTCGGGGTTGGGCTGGTCCTCTCCCCCGCCAACACCGACGCGCTGAACCGGGTGCCGCGCAGCCGTTATGGCGAGGCCACCGGGATCACGCAGACGGTGCGCAACTTCGGCTCCAGCCTCGGCCTGGCGATCCTCGGCTCGCTGCTGATCACCTGGAACAAGTCGAACCTGGAGAGCGCCGCGACCGCGAAGGGCATCTCCAAGGACAAAGCCGACGCGGCCGCCGAATGCGTGGCTCAGGGCGAAGCCGCCTGCCAGGCGATCGGCCACGCGCTCGGCCCGAAGGCGGGCGAGGTCTTCGGCGCCGTGCCGATGGCCTTCGCCGAAGCGACCAGGGACGTCTTCTACGGGATGGCCGTCGCGCTGGCGATCGCCTTCCTGATCGCGCTCAAATTCATGCCCGGGGGCAAAGTCGAAGAAGGCGAAGTTCCCGAGGACGAGCCGGTCGCCGAGACCGTCTGACGCTGGTACGTTGGGCCGCGTGAAGCGGCCGCGTCGCCTGCTCGTCCTCGTCTCGGCGCTGCTGCTGCTTGCGCTGACGCCCGTCGCGGCGCGCGGGGCGACGCCGAAGCCCGAGTCCGCGGCCGAAGAACTGGCCGAAAAGTACGTCCCGATCGTCGAGCT
>JAFDWD010000080.1 GCA_018268695.1 Actinomycetota bacterium | reverse complement strand
CGGGGAGACACGTCGATCCCAGGGTCACGGCGTGGGTGGTGCCAGGCTCGACCCAGGTCAAGAAACAGGCCGAGAGCGAGGGACTCGATCAGATCTTCCTCGACGCCGGCTTCGAGTGGCGCTCCTCCGGCTGCTCGATGTGCCTCGGCACCAACGGCGAGACGGTGCCTCCCGGGACGCGCGTGGCCGGCACCAACAACCGCAACTTCGAGGGCCGTCTGGGACAAGGTTCACGTGCTCATCTGGCCTCGCCGCAGATGGTCGCGGCAGCGGCGATCGAGGGCCACTTCGTCGACATCACGGAAGGGGACTGGCTATGAGGCGCGAGCCTTTCACGACGATCGAGGGCGAGGTTTCCACCTTGCTGCGAGACGACGTCGACACCGACCAGATCATCCCCAAGCAGTTCCTGAAATTCATCTTCACCACCGGCTATGAGGACTACGCCTTCTTCCAGTGGCGGAAGGAAGGGCTCGATCTGCCGCGGCGCGAGATCCTCGTCGCCGGCCGCAACTTCGGCTGTGGATCGAGTCGCGAGCAGGCGGCCTGGGCTCTGCGTGACTACGGCTTCAAGGTGATCATCGCGCCGAGCTTCGGCGACATCTTCCACAACAACTGGATCCAGAACGGGTGCCTGCCGGTGACGCTCGATGTCGCGCTCTGCGAATCGCTCGTGACGGCGGGACGGGCGGAGGTCGACCTTCAGCGCCAGCTGGTGAGTTGGGCGACGGGAGAGGCCGAGTTCACGATCGACGCGCACGCCAAGCACCTGCTCGCGAAAGGTCTCGACGAGATCGCCGAGACCCTTATCCACCTCGACACCATCGAAGCGTACGAGCGAACTCGTCCACTTCGCTACCCAAAGACCCGCACGCCTGTCGCCCAGCCGACAGCGGCGGCCGACTGACACATCAAGGAGGAGTCATGGCACAGTACGATCTAGTGGTGGTTGGATGTGGGGCCGCCGGTCTCGCCACCGCCGTCAGCTTTCTCGAGACATCGAGTGCGGCCGGCGAGAGCGGCCGGGTCGCGGTGATCGAGTGCGCGCCCGAGTCCGAGCGCGGCGGTGCCTCGCGGTGGACGATGGCGACGTTGCGCCTGACCGCGGACGAGCGACTCGATCCCACCTGGGTCGGGACGGTGCAGGAGCTCTCCAGGGGCCTGGCGGATCTCGAGTACTGCCAGGTGTTCGAGCGTGAGGTGCCCGACACCGTCGCCTTCCTGAAGGATCACGGCATCGAGGTCATTCATCACCTGGAGGAGCATGCCGCGCTGGACTTCAACACCGGCAACGGTGGGCCTCCGAATCTGGCCAATCCCAATGGTGGAGGTCGTGCGATCGTCGACACGCTGGCGGCACGGGTCGAGGAGTTCGATGGAGCCGCGATTCTCTATGAGACCGAAGCCGTGCGGCTGAGCATCTCGGACGAGGGAGTCGTCGACGGTGTGGTCGTGCGAGGCGGCGACGGTGCCATGCGGACGCTCCGGTCATCGTCCGTGATGCTGGCCTGCGGTGGGTTCGAGGGCGACGCGGAGATGCTGACCAAGTACCTCGGGCCGGACGCCTGCGATCTCAAGTTGATCGCTCCCGGCGTGGCGTACAACCGTGGTGCCGGTCTGCGGATGGCGACCGAGATCGGCGCCGGCACCGCCGGCCAGTTCGACATGATCCATGCCGAGGCTGTCGACTCCCGCACCGATCGTCCCGACGCCGTGATCTACGGACACCCGTTCGGGATCGTCGTCAACGAGGACGCGAACCGCTTCTTCGACGAGGGTGACGCGCCGCTCGACGCCGGATTCGAGCGGATCGCCTTTGAGATCTGGCGCAATCAGAACCAGAGCGCGTTCTTCATCACCGACCAGGAGTTCATGGACCTGCCGATCTCCCACTGGTATGACACCGATAAAGACGCGATCAAGGCCGACACGATCGAGCAGCTCGCCGAGGCCTTGGATCTCGACGGTGAGCGTCTCCTCCATACCGTGACGGAGTTCAACGCGGCCTGCGGCGAGGGCGAGCTCGACATCTCCAGGCGCGATGGCAAGCACACCGTCGGGATCGTCCCGCCGAAGTCCAACTGGGCCAAGCCGATCGACTCGGGTCCTTACTACGCCTATCCACTGACGACCGCCATCACCTTCACCTATGGAGGGCTGAAAGTCGACGCGGCGGCGCGGGTCCTCACCCCCAACGGGGTTGCGATCCCGAACCTTTTTGCCGCCGGCGAGATCACCGGGCTCTTCTACCATGAGTATCCGTCGGCGACCTCGGTGCTGCGCTCGCTGACGTTCGGACGCATCGCGGGCCGGGACATCGCAAGGGCGGGGTCTTCGGAGCTGGTGGGGAGCCAGGCATAGCGATGCGGGTGTTGGTCTGCGTCAAGGCGATCCCCGCCGGGGCCCAGAGCTGGACCAGGGCCGGATCGGCCGGCCCTGGTCCCTCGGTGCTGAACGAGCTCGACCGGCACGCCATCGAGGCCGCCGTCCAGCTCAAGCAGGCGCGTTCCGACGTCGAGGTGGTCACCCTGATGATGGCGCCGGCGAGCGCGAGCCCGGCGGCGCGCGAAACGCTTGGCGTCGGCGCCGATCGCGCCATCGTCCTGGCCGACGCCGGGCTCGAAGGCTCGGATCTTCTGGCCACGAGTCGGGCGTTGGCGAGGGCGATCGAATCGGAGGGGGCCGATCTCGTCCTCTTCGGGCCCCAGAGTGCCGACGGGGTCGGTGCGTTGATGTGGGCTGCGGTCGCCGAGCGCCTGCTGCTGCCGGCGGTCGCCCACGCGATCGGCTTCGAGCTCGATGCCGACGGCGGTGTCCTGGTGCGACATCAGACCGAGCGTGGATATGAGCGCCTGCGGGCGCCGCTGCCCTGCATCGTCGGGGTCGCGGCGCCGCTCAACCAGCCCCGCCTGGCGTCCGCCAAGAGCAAGATCGCCGCTCGCAGCAAGCCTCTGCAGCTCCT
>JAFDWD010000809.1 GCA_018268695.1 Actinomycetota bacterium | reverse complement strand
GACTACCTGCGCGAGGGCATCCACCTCCGCGGCTTCGCCCAGATCGACCCGCTGGTCGCCTACAAAAACGAGGGCTTCACGATGTTCGAAGACCTCATGCACTCGATCTGGGAGGAGTTCTCGAAACTCGTCTTCCACGCCGAGATCGAATTCACCGAACCGGCGGGCTCCCAGTTCCAGGGCGGCGGCTTCGAAGCCGGGACCGATCGGCGCGCGCTCGACTACTCGGGCGGCACCGCCGAGGCTCAGCCCTCGGCGCTCGAACAGGTCGCCTTGAGCGCCGGCGCCGGGACCGCCACCGCGGGCGGCGCCGTCGACCTGGCCGCCTCCCAGGCGATCGGCGGCAACGGCGGCGACGTGGTCGAGACCGTGGTCAAAGACGAGCACGACAAAATCGGGCGCAACGACCCGTGTTGGTGCGGATCCGGCAAGAAGTACAAGAAGTGCCACGGCTCCTGAGCTGACCCGCCGTGGCCTCGTCCACGCCCATCCATAAGGACCCCGTCCGCGAGTTCATCCGGGCGTTCAACGAGCGTGACCTGGACGGCTTCATCGCCGTGCTCGACCCGAAGGTGGAGCTGCACTCGATGAAGGGGCTGATCAAGGGGGTCGAGGGCGCGCGCCTCTGGGCGACGCGCAAGCGCGGCGGGGTGCAGCAGACGATCGAGCTCGAGCAGCTCTACGAGGAAGGAACCGAGGGCGGCGGCGGCCGCGCGGTGGCGCTGATCATGCGCCGCTGGCATTGGGACGACGACCAGGGCGAATTCGCGGGCGAGGACGAGATGGCCTGGACCTTCGAGCTGCGCGACCACCGGATCCGCTCCTGGCGGCCCTCCGAGGACCGCGCGGAGGCGCTCCGGCTAGCCGGGTTTCATCGATAGAGACGCCCAAGAATGGGCGCTCGCCCGAAAGTGATCACCAAGTAACCTTTATGTATGGCCGATGCCGCGCAAAAAGAGCCCGTAGCGCCGCGAATCGCCGCTGTCCGCGAGCAGCTGTCCCTGCTCTCGGACTACCTTTGACCCAGCAGGCCTAGAGAAGGAAGCCTCCGCGCTCGAGGAGGAGATGAGCCGCCCCGGCTTCTGGGACGACCAGGAGACCGCGGCGCGCACCTCCGCCGCCCACACCCGCGCCGGGCGCCGGCTGGAGATGTTCCGCGGCCTCGAGTCCGACATCGCCGAACTCGACGACCTCGCCGAGCTGGCCGAGGAAGACGAGGAGATCGAGGTCGAACTCGAGGGGCAGCTGGCGAAGATCGAGTCGCGGCTCGCCGAGCTCGAAGAGGCGCGCCTCTTCAGCGGTGAGTACGACGCCGGCGACGCGGTCGTCACCGTCCACGCCGGTGCCGGCGGCACCGACTCCCAGGACTGGGCCGAGATCCTCCTGCGCATGTACCTGCGCTGGGCCGAAAGGCGCGGCTTCGACGTCGAGATGGCCGAGGCCTCGCCGGGGGAGGAGGCAGGGCTCAAGTCGGCGACCTTCATCGCCCGCGGCGAGAACGCCTACGGCCTCTTCGCCGCCGAGCGCGGGGTCCACCGTCTGGTCCGGATCAGCCCCTTCGACTCCTCGGGCCGACGCCACACGAGCTTCGCCCAGGTCGACGTCGGGCCGCTGGTCGAGGGCGACGTCGAGGTCGACATCGACGAGTCGGACCTGCGGATCGACACCTACCGCGCCTCCGGCGCCGGCGGGCAGCACGTCAACAAGACCGACTCCGCGGTGCGGATCACCCACATCCCGACCAACACCGTCGTCCAGTGTCAGAACGAGCGCTCGCAGACCCAGAACAAGGCGGTCGCGATGCAGCTGCTCAAATCGAAGCTGATCGAGCTGGAGGAGCGCAAACGCTCCGAAGAGCTGGCGAAGGCGCGTGGCGAGGTCAAAGATGTCGCCTGGGGCTCGCAGATCCGCTCCTACGTCCTGCACCCCTACACGATGGTGAAGGACCACCGGACCGAACACGAGGTCGGCGACGTCAACCGCGTCCTCGACGGCGACATCGACAGCTTCGTCCGCGACTACCTCGAGAAAACCGCCGCCTCCTCGGCGAACTAGGTAGGCCGAGGGCATGGCGCCGCCGCTGCTCACCGTCGAACGGGCCGCGGCGGGGGAGCCGGACGGGCTCTTGGTTCTCCATCACGGTCGTGGGACCGACGAGAACGACCTGCTCGGCCTGGCCGACGCGCTCGACCCCGAGCGGCGCCTGCGCGTCGTCTCCGCCCGCGGGCCACTCCAGGTGCCCGGCTGGCCGGGCTACCACTGGTACCTGGTGCAAAAGGTCGGCTACCCGGATCGGGCGACCTTCGACGCGGCGCGGGAGGCTCTCACCGACCTCCACGATGGCCTCTGGGAGGAGTCCGGCCTCGGTCCCGAGCGGACCGTGCTCGCCGGCTTCTCGATGGGCGCGGTGATGAGCCACACGATGGCGTGGAGCGCCGAGCGCCCCGCGGTGGCCGGCGTGCTCGCCTTCAGCGGCTTCGTCCCGACGGTGGCCGGCTGGCGGCCGAGCTTCGAAGGCCGCACCGCCACCCGCGCCTTCGTCGCCCACGGCACCCGGGACCCCGTGATCGAGATCGGCTTCGGCCGCGCCGCCCGCGACCTGCTCATGACCGGCGGCATCGACGTCACCTACCGCGAGTCCGACGTCGTCCACACGATCGACCGCGCCG
>JAFDWD010000808.1 GCA_018268695.1 Actinomycetota bacterium | reverse complement strand
CGAACCCTTCGATCTGCTGTTCGGCGCTGGACCAGTATTCGCCGACGTTGGGCTTCTGTTCCTTCATCAGTTCGACCGTCGCGTTGAACTGTTCTTCGTTCAGCTCGTACGGGTCTTCGATGCCCAGATTCGGTTCGTGTTCCATCAGGTAGAGCGCGCCTTCGGCGATCGACATCGGATCGTCGTACTGGGTGATGTGGCCCTTGTATTTGGCCGCCACCTTCGGGTCCAGGGTCACTTCCCAGGAGGTCGGCGGAGGCTTCACGTCGTTCTTGTTCCACATCAGGAGGTTGGCGCCGCGGCCGTGGGGGATCCCGTACGGCTGGCCTTCGAAGGTGTTGTAGACCTGGTTTTTCAGGTCGGGGAAGACCGTCTTGTAGTTCGGCACCAGCGCGACGTTGACCGGGGCGACTTCGTGGGCCGCCCAGAGGCGGGCCGTCGCGTTACCGGAGGCGGAGACCCCGTCGTACTGCCCGGTCTCCATCAGTTTCACCATTTCGTCGGAGGTGCCGGCCACCTTGTCGTTGACCTTGCAGCCGGATTCCTGTTCGAACGGCTTGACCCATTCTTCTTCGACGTAGCCCGCCCAGGAGATGAGGTTCAGTTCCCCCTCGCCTTTGCCGAGCTTCTGCAGTTCTTCACCCCCGCCGCCGCCTTCATCGCCGCCGCTGGTGCCCGAGCTGGAGCTGCTACCACCGCAGCCGGCCAGGACGAGCATGAACGCGACCAGGCCCGCGACGACGAACCACGCCGTGCGCGCCGGAGTTCCCTTGTGTCCCCTCATGGTGCTACCTCCTCCTTTTTCGTTGCACCGGTGATCGTCGCCGCGTGCTGCGGCCGCCATCCGACGGTCACCTCATCCCCCTGGGTGGGCACCGCTCCGGGCGCCTCGCCGACGTTTTGCCTGACCAGCGTCAGGACTCCCCCGGCGTCGAGCTCCACCGTGTAGCGCGTCACCGCGCCCGCGTAGGCAACCTCGGTGACGCGGCCGGGCTCGGTCACCAGTCCGTCGGTGGCCATCCCCGGGCCGATCACCTCGATCTTCTCCGGGCGCACGGTGAAGCGCTCGCCGCTCCGCTCGAGCACGTTCGAGGTGCCGACGAAGTCGGCGACGAACTCGTTCACCGGATGCTCGTAGAGGTCTTCCGGGGTCGAGACCTGCTCGATCCGCCCTTCGTTGAAGACCGCGATCCGGTCCGACATCGTCAGCGCCTCGTCCTGGTCGTGGGTGACGTAGACAAAGGTGATCCCGACCTCGCCCTGGATCGACTTCAGCTCCGTCTGCATCTGCTCGCGCAGCTTCAGGTCCAGCGCGCCGAGCGGCTCGTCCAGCAGCAGCACCTGCGGCCGGTTGACGATCGCCCGCGCCAGCGCCACCCGCTGGCGTTGGCCGCCGGAGAGCTCGCCCGGCTTGCGGTCGCCGTAGCCGGGCAGCCGCACCATCTCCAGCGCCTCGTCGCGCCGCCGCGCCCGCTCGGCCTTGTCCACCTTGGCCACT
>JAFDWD010000807.1 GCA_018268695.1 Actinomycetota bacterium | reverse complement strand
CTGGGGCGCGGCCTCAGCTTCCTCGATCTGATCCAGGAGGGCAGCCTGGGTCTGATCCGCGCGGTGGAGAAGTTCGACTACCGGCGCGGCTACAAGTTCTCGACCTACGCGACCTGGTGGATCCGCCAGGCGGTGACGCGGGCGATCGCCGACAAGGCGCGCACGATCCGCATCCCCGTCCATATGGTGGAGAAGCTGAACCGCGTCGCCCACGTGGAACGGCAGCTGGTGCAGCGGCTCGGGCGCGAGCCCGACGCGATCGAGATCGCCGAGGAGCTGCGCTGGCCGGTCTCCGACGTCCGCGACATCCTGCGGGTGGCGCAGCTCCCGGTCTCGCTGGAGAAACCGGTGGGTGACGAGGACGAATCTGAGCTCGGCGATTTCGTCGCCGACGAGGCGGTCCTCGAGCCGTTCGAGGAAGCGAGCGAGCACCTGCAGAAGGAGGGCGTGCGGCGGGCGCTGGACGCGCTGCCGGAGCGTGAGCGCCAGGTGATCGAACTGCGCTACGGCCTCGGCGGTGCCGAGCCGCTGACGCTGGAGGAAGTCGGCCGCACCTTCGGGGTCACCCGCGAGCGCATCCGCCAGATCGAGAACAACACGCTGAAAAAGCTGAAGCGCCTCCCCGAGGCGCAGATGCTCCGCGACGCCAGCTAACCGACGAGCGCCGCCGCTTCGGCGGCGCAGCGCTCGCCGCTGCGCACGGCGCCCTCGAGGAAGCCCTGGGCGCTGAGCGAGGTGTGCTCGCCGCCGAAGAGCACCCGACCTTCGGGGAGGCCGACGAAGCCCCAGTAGCGGGTGAACTGGCCGGGTTCGAAGGCGGCGTAGGAGCCGTGCGTCCAGGGATCGGAGGTCCAGTGGTCGAGCCAGCCCCGGCCCTCGCGCGCGGCGGCAAGGCCCGGTACCGCCGGTGCGATCCGACCGAGCGCCTCGCGGACGCGGGCGGACGGCGCCGGAGCGTGCGGCCCGCGTCCGCGCTGTGCCGCGCCGTAGCTCCCGCCGGAGTAGACCGTGAGCAGGGAGGGGCGGCCGCGCTCGTCGATCGAGCTGCACCAGGTGTCGATCTGCTCGTCGTAGAATTCGCCGTTCCAGCGGTCGTAGCGGGAGAGGTGGCGGTCGAACTGGAGCAGCAGCTTGGCGTTGGTTCCCATCCCGAGCTCCTCGATGCAGCGGCGCTTGCGCGCGCCGAGCCCCGAGTGCCCGAGGTCGACCCGCCGCAGCGCGGTGAAGGGGAGGCAGAGGACGACGACGTCGGCCTG
>JAFDWD010000806.1 GCA_018268695.1 Actinomycetota bacterium | reverse complement strand
GGTCGTCGCGCCCCTTGCCGTTCGGGGATTCAGGGAGGGGGGCGTGGGGCTGGCGGCGGCGATCCTGATCGACGCGACGATCATCCGCGGGGTGCTCCTGCCGGCGACGATGAAGCTGCTCGGCGAGCGCAACTGGTACCTGCCGCGGGCGCTCGAGTGGCTGCCGAAGGTCGGGCTCGAGGGCCCGGCCCCGGCCGGGGTGCGGGCATGAGTGCCATCAGCGAGGCGGGGTTCGGCGAGCGACTCGCCGGCCTCGCCCGCCGCGCCGGCCTCGACCTCGCCTATCTCTCGATCGGCGGGCTCACCGCGATCGTCGCCTTCTGCGTCTGGGTGACGGCGGCCAGCGTCGTGCTGTCGCTGATCGTCTTCATCATCGGCCTGCCGCTCTACCTGCTGAGCGTGATCGCCTTCCGCTGGACGGCGGAGCTCGACCGGCGTAACGCGGCGCTGCTGCTCGGCCGGCCGTTGCGCGCCGTCTATGCGGACCACAAGGGGGAGAGCTTCTTCGCCCGGCTCGGCAGCACCTCGCGGGACCGGCAGACGTGGAAGGACCTCGCCTGGCTCATGCTCCACTCGGTGGTCGGCTTCACCTTCGCGGTCGTCGCCGTCTCCCTGGTCGCCTCGGTGGTCGCCTTCCTCACCATGCCGCTCTGGTACTGGTCGATCCCAGGCGGCGTCGACTGGGGCGGCTTGAACATCCACACCCTGCCGCTCGCCTTGGCCGTGATGGTGGCCGCGTTCCCGCTGGCGGCGATCACCTACTTCGTCGATCGGTGGATGGCGAAGGGCGAGCTCTGGCTGGCGGTGAGCCTCCTCGACGGCGAGGAGGCGCCCGCTGCCGACGCGCCCTCGTCGGGTGCGCCGACCTTGCCGCTCTCCTCCGACCGGGTGCGCCGGATGCTGCCCGAAGGGGAACTCTCGCTGGCGGTCCACGCGGCGATCTCCGGCCTCGTCGGCCTCTTTGCCACCGTCGTCTGGGCGGCGGCGGGGGGCGGGTACTACTGGCCGGCCTGGGTCTGGCTCGCGCTGGTCATCCCGCTGGGCCTCCACTTCGGCCTGCGGGAGGCGACGCGGATCGCCCCCGAACGTCGCGGCCTGGCGATCCTCGCCGTCGTCTCCCTGGTGGTCGTCGGGATCTCGGTCGCGGTCTGGGCGCTGGCCGGCTTCGGCACCTTCTGGCCGATCTGGACGATCCTCGGCGTGATGGTGATCTTCGTCGTCGTCCTGCTCGCGCAGATGGCTTGGCGCCAGCTCTACGGCGACGAGCGCGAACGCGAGCTGACCGAGCGGGTCGAGACGCTGACCGAGACCCGGCGCGGCGCCCTCGACGTGCAGGCGGCGGAGCTGCGGCGGATCGAGCGCGACCTTCACGACGGCGCCCAGGCGCGCCTGGTGGCGCTGTCGATGCAGCTCGGCCGCGCCGAGGAGGGCCTCGCCGATCGCCCCGAGATCGCCGCGCTGGTCCGCCAGGCCCGTGCCGAGGCGACCGCGGCGAACGCCGAGCTGCGCGACCTCGCCCGCGGGATCGCGCCGCCGGTGCTGACCGACCGCGGGCTCACCGCGGCGGTCGAGGCGCTTGGCACGCGCGCCTCGATCCCGGTCAAGGTCGAAGCCGACGGGCTGACCCGACGCCCGCCGCCGGTGGTGGAGAGCGCCGCGTACTTCGTCGTCGCCGAGTCGCTCACCAACGTCGCCAAGCACGCCCCGGGGGCGGCGGCCACGGTGGTCTTGCGATTGGATGACGAGATGCTCGACGTGACGATCGCCGACGACGGCCCGGGTGGGGCGAAGGTCAGCGAGGGCAGCGGCCTCGACGGGCTGCGCCGCCGGGTGGCGGCGCTCGACGGCGAAATGAAGATCGTCACGCCCGCCACGGGCGGCACCCGGATCGAGGTGAGGCTGCCTTGCGGGTCGTGATCGCCGAGGACAACCTCCTCCTGCGCGAGGGCCTGGTCGCGCTGCTGCGCGAACGGGAGATCGAGGTCGTCGCCCAGGCCGAAGACGGCGAGGGCCTGCTGCGGATCGTCGGCGGCCACAAGCCCGACCTGGCGATCGTCGACGTGCGCCTGCCGCCGACCTTCACCGACGAGGGCATCCGCGCCGCGGTCGAGGCCCGCAAGCGCCGTCCCGAGATGGGCGTCCTGATCCTCTCCCAGTATGTCGAGCCGGTCTACACCGCCGAGCTCCTGGCGGGCGGCGAGGGCGGCGTCGGCTACCTGCTCAAGGAGCGGGTGGGGGACATCCCCGCCTTCCTCGACGCGATCCGCCGCGTCGCCGACGGCGGCACCGCCCTCGACCGCGAGGTCGTCGCCGAGCTGGTCGGCGAGCGCCGCGCCGAGGCCGAGAGCCCGATCGACGCCCTCTCTCCGCGCGAGCGCGAGGTCCTTTCCCTGATGGCCGAGGGCCGCACCAACAACGCGATCGCCGAGCAGCTGGTGGTCACCCCGGGCGCCGTCGAGAAGCACGTCTCCAGCATCTTCTCGAAGCTGAATCTGAGCGCCGCCGGCGACGACCACCGCCGCGTCCTGGCGGTGCTGGCGTTCCTGCGGGCGACGGACGGGGGGTAGGGACGAGGCAAGGGACGCGAGGCGTGGCGGCGAGAGCGGCCGTCTCGGCCACGGCCCTGGCTGGCTGTGGCCGTGGCCGAGACGGCCGGGGATGTGAGGGAAGGCGAGGCGGGCCGGGCCGTACGCCGGGCCCCGAACGGTCAGGAATCTGCGCGGTTCCTTACTTGGCGATGCGCCAAGTTTCGAACACCGCAAGAGCTTCCGTGGTTCCTTACTTCGCCGTGGCCGAAGTTTCGAACCACGCAGGCCCTGCGGTGTTCGAAAACCGTCGCATGGACGGATAACGAACACGGCAGATTTCTGACCGTTCGAATCTCACGCATTTTTCCCACGGAACCCTCCTGTCCTGGGCGTCTCATCGTGGTCACAGCCAGCCAGGACCGCGATGAGACGCCCAGGCCACCGCTTCTAGGACTGCCGCCCGCCCTACGACAGATTCAGCCGGTGCGCGACCGCGGCCGCCTCGGTGCGGCTGCGGACGCCGAGCTTCGCGAGGATCCGGGACACGTGGACGCTCGCCGTCTTCTCCGCCATGAAGAGGTCGGCGGCGATCTCGCGGTTCGTCGCACCTTCGGCGAGGGCCGCGAGGACCTGGCGCTCGCGGGGGGTGAGGCCGAAGGGGTCCTCGTCGTCGCGCCGGCTGCCGTTGCCGGCGGCGCTCGCGGTGGCGGCCGTGGGTAGGCGCGCCCGGGCGATCAGTCCGGCGACCTCGCCCGCCAGCCACTCCGACCCGAGCTCCTCCGCCGTCGCCAGCGCCTTCGCCGCGGCGACGCCGGCCGCGTCGCGCTCACCGTGGGCGGCGCGCGCTTCGGCCTCGCGCCGTCGGCACATCGCCGCCTGGTAGGGACGGGGGAGCCGCTCCCAGGCATCCGCCGCCGCGGCCGCGCGGTCGCGGGCGTCGTCGTCGTCGCGGGCGCGGGCGAGGTGCATCTCGGCGGTCAGCCGGTAGGCGAGCTCGAGCTCGCGTCCGGTGGTCTCGGCCGCCGCCGCGGTCCGCGCCGCGCCGAGCTCGGCGCGCAGCTGACACGCCTCGAGCTCGGCGGCGTCGCCGAGGTCCCGTGCCCGTTCGGCGCCCTCCGCCTCGACCGCCGTCGCGGCGGCCGAGATCAGCGCCATCCGCGCGGCGTCGTCGCTGCAGAACTCGAGCTGGTCGATCGCCTTCTCGGCCGCCTCCCGCGCCCCCTCGACGTTGCCGGAGCGGAGCTCCAGTTCCACCCGCAGCGCCCCGGCCGGCGCGATGTACTGGGGCTCGACCGAGTTGGCGAGCCAGGTGCTCGCGTGGTCGATCATCTTGCGCGCGTCGGCGATCTCGCCGCGTCCCAGCATCAGCGAGGCCCTCCGCAGCAGCACGTTGGCCAGCGTCGCCGTCCACATCTCACCGGTCGTGCGGTCGGGCAGGATCGCTTCCGCCTCGTCCCAGCGGCCGAGGTAGAAGAGGATCTCCGAGCGCGCGCAGATCAACCAGAGGATCGAGCGGTCCCCCGGCGTGATCTCCGCTTCCCCTTGCTTGACCAGCTCGGCCGCCTCCTCGCCGCGACCCGACATGTGGAGCGCGTCGGCGAAGTTGACGATGCAGGTGGCGATCTGGTCGTTGGACCCCGAGCGCCGCGCCAGCTCCAGCGATTCGCGCATCGCCGGCTCGCCCCGCTCCTCTTCGCCGAGCAGGAAGAGGGCGAGTCCGAGCCGGTTGAGGATCAGGGCCTTGGTGTCCTCGACCCCGGCCGCCTCGGCCGCGCCCAGCGCTTCGTCGGCGGCGTCGCGGCTTTCGGCGAAGCGCCCCTGGAGGAGGAGGAAGCGCGCTTTCTGCTCGAGGATCACGGCGCGCTCCGGGCTCGGGTCGGACTCCGGCAGCAGCGCCAGCGCCCGCTCGAGGTCGGCCCGGGCGGACTCGGCGCGTCCGATCGCCCAGCGCGCCGCGGCGAGTTCGGCGAGGGTGCCCGCCACCCGGTGCGGCTGGGCCGCCTCGTCCATCTGGGCCAGGGCCTGCTCGAAGAGCTTGATCGCGTGCGCCTCGTCGGCGTCGAGGCCGTGGGCGCGGGCGGCGAGCGTCACCAGGGTGGTGTGATCGACCCCCGCCAGCGCCTCCGGTTCGGCGACCCGCGGCCAGAGCGCGAGGGCGCGATCGAAGAGCGCCGCCGCGGCCCCGGGCGCGCCGCCGCGTTCGATCGTCCGGGCGGCGACGACCGCGGTGCGGAGCGCCTGCGGCTGGTCTCCGGCCGAGTTGAAGTGGTGGGCGACGGCGGTGGCGCGGATCGGCATCGGGTCGGCGGTGCTCAGCCCTTCCTCGAGGGCGCGGGCGAGCCCGAGGTGGAGCTCGGCCCGTTCGCCGGGGAGCAGGTCGTCGTAGATCACCTCGCGCAGCAACGCGTGCCGGAACCCGTATCGGTCGTCGCGGCCGACCACGATCACCTGCGCCTCGACGGCCTCGCGAAGGCCCGCCGCCAGGTCGTCCTCGTCGGCGTCGCAGACGCTGACCAGGTGGTCGTGTTTGAGGCGCCCGCCGACGGCGAGGACCCGCAGCAGGGCGCGCGTCGTCTCCGACAGGCGTTCGATCCGCAGGAGCAGCGCGTCGCGCAGCGTGGTCGGGAGCCGGCCGCGGCCGTCGGAGCCGGCCGCGAGCAGCTCCTCGGTGAAGAGCGGGTTCCCTTCGCCGCGCTCGAAGAAGCGCTCGACCACCTCCGGGTCGGGCGCGGCGCCGAGGATGTCGTCCAGCTGGGTCGCGACCTCGCCGCGGTCGAATGGCTCCAGCTCCAGGCGTCGCACGCGACGGTCGCGGCCGAGCTCGGCCAGCAGCGGACGCATCGGGTGGCGGCGGTGCAGCTGGTCGGAGCGGTAGGCGATCACGGTCATCAGGCGGATGTGGTCGGGGAGGTTCGCGGCCAGGTAGAAGAGGAAGTGCCGGGTCGCGTTGTCGGCCCAGTGGGCGTCGTCGAGCCAGAGGACCATCGGCGCTTCCTCGGCCATCGTTTCGAGCAGCCCGAGCAGCCCTTCGAAGGGCCCGTAGTGGTCGTCGGGATCGGCCGGCGCCGCGGTCGGATCCAGCTCCGGCATCAGCGCGGCCAGCCCCCGGCGGCCGGCGGGGGAGAGGCGGTCGAGGGCGCGGTCCTGCTCGCGGACGAGCCCGCGCAGGGCGGCGACCAGCGGCGCGTAGGGCAGCTCGTCACGGCCCAGCTCGACGCACTCGCCGCCGATCCCGCAGCCGCCCTTTTCCTTGGCGCGGTCGAGGAAGGTGTGGAGGAGGCGGGACTTGCCGACTCCCGACTCGCCCGCCAGGAACGCCAACGAGGCCGCCCCTGAGGCGGCCTCGTCGAACGCGGCCTCCAACTCGGCGAGCTCCGCGGCCCGCCCGATCAGCCGACTGGCACTTACTCGGGTCGCCACCCGGCGATTATCGCCGTCCTGACAACCCGAGGCCGAACAGATCGCCCAGCGGGTGCGCGAAGAAGCTCTTGCGAGGGCGGGTCGCCTCGGCCTCGCGGCGCTCGGCCTGGGCCTGGATGCGGGACCTATGAGCCTCTTCGAGGAGCTCATGTCGGGCGACCATCGCCTTCGCGATATTCATTTGGTTGGGATTCATCGCCATCGCCTTTCGCTTGGTGTGCCATTCCAAGGTACGACTGAGAAAAGGCCCGCACATCGGGCGAATTCCTAGTCTTTTCGGGCGCGACCCCTTAGTTGCGTAAGGGGACCCCTTAGGCGCTCCGGGGGGCCGACGTACGCGGTCCACTAGGTTGCGGATCTATGCCCGATTCCGTGATCAATCTGTACTCAGACACCCAGACTCAGCCGAGCGAGGAGATGCGTAAGGCGATGGCCTACGCCGAGGTCGGCGACGAACAGCGCGGCCTCGATCCGACCGTGAATTCGTTGCAGGAGGAAGTCGCCGAGCTGCTCGGGATGGAGGAGGCCGTCTTCCTCCCGTCGGGCTCGATGTGCAACCAGATCGCGGTCCGCCTCCATATCCGTCCGCTGGGCGACGAGATGTACCTGCACCGGCTCGCCCACCCGATCACGGCGGAGGCAGGCGGCGCGGCGACGATCTCCGGCGCGATGATCATGCCGCTCGAGGGCGACGGCGGCATGTTCGCCGGGGACGCGCTGCGGGGCCGCATGCGCGACCCGGCCGACAGCCACGAACCGCGCTCGCGCCTGGTCATGGTCGAGCAGACGACGAACCTCGGCGGCGGCCGTGTCTGGCCGCGGGAGAGGATCGACGAGGTCCTCGCGGTCGCGGCGGAGTTCGGCCTGCGCACCCACCTCGACGGCGCCCGGCTCCTCAACGCCGCGGTCGCCTCCGGCGAGAGCGCCGCCACCTTCTCGGCCGGCTTCGAAACCGCCTGGATCGACTTCTCCAAGGGCCTCGGAGCCCCGGTCGGCGCCTGCCTCGCGGGCACGTCCGAGCTGATCGCCGAAGCGCGCCGCTACAAGCAGATGCTCGGCGGCTCGATGCGTCAGGCGGGCATCGTCGCCGCGGGCGCGCACTACGGCCTCCAGCACAACGTCGAGCGCCTCGCCGAGGACCACGCCAACGCCCGGTTCCTCGCCGAAGGCCTGGCCGAGCTGCCCGGCGTCGAGATCGACCCGACCACGGTGGAAACCAACATCGTCATCTTCGACGTCCCCGACGCCAAGGCCCTCCACGACGAGCTGGTCGAGCGGGGCGTCGAAATGAGCCTCCTCGAAGGCCGCGTCCGCGCCGTCACCCACCTCGACGTCGACCGCGCCGGAGTCGAAAAGGCCTTGAAGGCGGTCGAGGAGGCTTTGGGTTAGGAGGTCCGGGCGAAGAGACGGGCCCCGACAACGAGCACGGGCGCCCGAAGGCGCCCGTGCATCGGTGCGGCTCGGAGGTCGGCCTACCAGCCGTGGCCCCAGCCGCCGTGGCCGTGGTGATCGCCACCGCCGCCGTGAGGCATTTCGTAGCCTTCTTCTTCGATTTCGACCGGCTGTCCCGTCACCGGGTTCAGCGGCACGGCCGGGTCGGGGTGCTCGCTGAACTGGAACATGCCCGCCAGGTCGAACGGGACGTGCTCGGACTGATCGATCTTCGACTGTGCCTGGTCGAAAGATCCGGAGATGCCCGGCAGGCCCCAGTTGTACTCGATGAAATTGATCGTCGAGGCCTGGTTGCTGAGGTTGTGATCGACCGAGTTGCCCTTGGCGAACGGTGAGATCACGAGCATCGGGAGACGCGGGCCGAGGCCGCAACGACCTTGTTCGCCGCCGAGCGGGGCCGTCGTCTGCGGGTTCGGGCCGCACTGCCCCGAGGTGGCGCCGGTGAGCGTCGTGTTGGTCAGGTTGTCGGCGGCCGACAGGGACGGGTTGAGAACCCCCGGATTGGCATGGTCGTACCAGCCGTCCGAGTCGTCGTAGTTGATCACGATCGCCGTGTGCTTCCAGTCGGGCGAGCTCATGATCTCGTTGATCGT
>JAFDWD010000805.1 GCA_018268695.1 Actinomycetota bacterium | reverse complement strand
GTCGGGGAGCGCCATCGTCGCCGGCTCGAAGAAGAACTCGCAGACGACGTCGGTGCGGCCCGGCTCGCGCGGCCAGAGCGTGTGCAGCATCGCGTAGTCGGGATGGAGCGAGATCAGGGCGTTGGGGAAGAGCGCGAAGTAGAGGATGTTGCGCAGGTCGCCCTCGCCGAGCGAGGCGATCGGCGGGCGGTCGAGGTGGCCGCCCTCCTTGCCCATCGTCTCGGCCCCCTCGTTCAAGACCATCGAGCCTCCGCACCAGGCGCCGGCGCCGTAGAGGCCCTCGCCGCTCATGTAGTCGGAGAGCGCGTTCAGCTCCGGGTGGACCCCCGGGCAATGGAGGCACTCGTTGTAGTTCTCGGCGATGCCCTTCCAGTTGGCGTGGACGTCGTAGTCGACGATCCCGGCGCGGGCGAGGGAGGCGACGCTGTAGTGCTCGAGGTGCGGGAGGAGGTCGCCGAGGTGGTCCTCGGGCGGGCCGGCGTCGCCGGAGAGATCGACGAGGACGAGGCCGCCGAGCACCGCGGTGCGGATCGGGACGAGGCCGTAGCAGGCGGTGTCGAAGCCCTCGACGCCCTCCATGTGCGGGGCCGCGCGCAAGTTCCCTTCGAGGTCGTAGGACCAGGCGTGGTACGGGCACTGGATGCGGCGGCGGACCTTGCCCTCGATGTTCTCGACCAGGCGCGCGGCGCGGTGACGGCAGACGTTGTGGAAGGCCCGCGGCGTCCCGTCCTCGCCGCCGACGATGACGAAGGAGCGCTCGCCCAGCTCACGCGCGACGTAGGCGCCGGGCTCGGCGACGGCGGAGACGTGGGCGGCGACGATCCAGCCGCCGGCGAAGATGTTGGCCTGCTCCCAGGCGAGCACGGCCGGGTCGAGGAAGGCCGACTTCGGCAGCATCGTCGCCCGCTCGAGCGGCTGCAGCGTCGCCTCCAGCTCGGAGCCGCTGATCGTCCCGTGCAGCCCGTCTCCATTCGCAACGCCCACGCATATCCTCCTCAGCTCGGTGCTCGTTGACCTTGTAGTTAATCGCATGATACCTTCGCGGTCAATGACGCCGGAGCGCCTCGACGACGCCACGCTCGACCTTCAGGAACGCGCCCGGCGGTTCACCGACGAGGTGCTGATCCCGCTCGAGATCGAGGCCGAGATGGCCGACGGGAAGCTCCCCGACGAGGCGGTCGAGCGGGTCAGGCGCGAGGCGTTGGCGGCGGGCCTGACCGGCGGGCTGCATGCGCGCGAGCACGGCGGCCAGGGATGGACGCGGCTGCAGTGGGCGCTCGTGGCCGAGCAGTTCGGGCGC
>JAFDWD010000804.1 GCA_018268695.1 Actinomycetota bacterium | reverse complement strand
CTCCAGGTTTTTCGCGTAGAGCTGGGAGGCCGGGACCGGCATCAGGCTCGGCAGGTTGCGCGGGCCGATGACTTTGACGCCGTTCTCGACGACCGTCTCACCCGGCTTCGTCAGCTCGCAGTTGCCGCCCGTCTCGGCGGCGAGGTCGACGATCACGGAGCCCGGCTGCATGTTCCGCACGGCGTCGGCGGTGATCAGGATCGGCGCGGCGCGGCCCGGGATCGCGGCGGTGGTGACGATGATGTCCTGTTTCTTCGCGTTCTCGGCGAGCGCGTCGCGCACCTGGGCGTTCTCCTCCTCCGTGAGCGGGCGCGCGTAACCGCCCTCGCCCTCCGCGTCGGGGATGAAGTCGAGTTCCAGCGGCCGGCCGCCGAGCGAGGCGATCTGCTCCCAGGCGGCGCGACGGATGTCGAAGCCGGTGACGATCGCCCCGAGGCGCTTCGCCGTGGCCACCGCCTGCAGTCCGGCGACGCCGGCGCCGAGAACTAGCACTTTTGCCGGTGGCACCGTACCCGCCGCGGTCGTCATCATGCCGAAGAATCGACCCGACTCACGAGCCGCGATCAACATCGCGGCATAGCCCGCGGCGGCAGCCTGCGAGGAAAGCGCGTCCATGGCCTGCGCGCGGGTCGTCCGCGGGATCGCCTCCATCGCGAAGCTGGTGACGCCGGAGGCGGCAAGGCCCTTGTTGGTGTCGGCGGCCACCCACGGGTTCAGGTGGGAGATGTAGATCTGGTTCGAATTCAGCCGGCCGACGTCCCCGGCGCTCGGCACGGCGACCTTGAGGACGACGTCGGCGCTCCACACCTGGTCGGCCGGGGCGATCTCGGCGCCCGCGTCGGCGTAGGCCGCGTCGACGTGCCCGGCGGCCTCTCCGGCCCCGGACTCGATCAGGACGTCGACCTTCTCGTTGGCTTTCTTCAACGAGCGGACGACATCGGGTACGAGCGCGACCCGGCGCTCCCCATCAGCGGTCTCTTTCGGCACTCCGATCTTCACGCGGCGCGGAACCTTATGCGATTCGGTGCTTGCCTTGTTGGTTGCCTTGGTCAGCCGACTACGTCGACGTAGTCCATCGCGGCCAATCGCTCGAGCGTGTGAAGCTGCTGATCCCGCTCTACATGGCCGGGTGAGACGATCAGACGATCGACGCCCGCGGCGGCGAAGCGAGCCACCCGATCGGCCACCTCCGCCTCGGTCCCGACCAACGAGGTCGCCGCGACGATCTCGTCCGGGAGGGCCTCGAAGGCCCCGCCGCGGTCGCCGGCCTGAAAGCGCCGCTGGACCTCGTCGGCGACCTCGCCGAAGCCGAACCGATGCGCCAGGTCGACATAGAAGTTCGTCTTCCGCGAACCCATGCCGCCCAGATAGAGCATCAGCCCGGCCTTGACCATGTTCTTGGCCGCCTCCAGGTCGCCGTCGATGGCCACCTGCAGGCTCGGGGAGACCTCGAGGTCCGCGCGCGTCCGCCCGGTGGCGGCGAATCCGGCCTCCAGATGCTCCCCCCAGGTCTCCTGGAGGTGGTCGACGGAGAAGAAGATCGGGATCCAGCCGTCGCAGACTTCGGCCGCCATCTGCACCGATTTGCGCCCGATCGCGCCGACGAACACCGGGATCTCGTTGCGGAGCGGATGGAAGTTCAGCTTCAGCGCCTTGCCCTCGCCGCCCTCGAGCGGCAGGTCGTAGTGGGTGCCGTGGTGCTCCAACGGCCCTTCCCGGGCGACGATCTCCCGCACCACCTCGATGTACTCGCGGGTCCGCCCCCACGGCTTCGCGTACGGCACCCCGTACCAGCCTTCGGACACCTGGGGGCCGCTCGGCCCGAAGCCGAAGATGAAGCGCCCGCCGGAGAGTTTGTCGATCGTCACCCCGGCCATCGCG
>JAFDWD010000803.1 GCA_018268695.1 Actinomycetota bacterium | reverse complement strand
GGCCTGCTGGTCGTAGCCGAGGTTGGCGACGACCTGGGAGAAGGCCTGGAGCGCGCCCTCGGTCGGGTTCGAGCGGGAGAGGACGGTCGGCTCGGGGTAGATCGGCACCGACGGCGCCGGGCCGGCGACCGGCTGCTCGCGCGCCTGCCGGGCCGCCTCGTCGGCGACGACGGCGTCGAAGTGCTCGGCGCTGGGCAGGCCCGCGGTGTCGCCCTCGGTGCGGTCGCGGAGGCTCGCGGCGGCGCGCTTGGCGTGCCGCACCGGGGCTCCCGCGGCGGTGGCCAGGCGCCCGGCCCGCTGGGCGGCGCGGAAGACGTTCTGCTGCGCGTGCGTGCCGTGCGGCATCTGCGCGGCGATATAGAGCCACTCGGTGAGAAGCGTCGTCACCGACTCGTAATCGGCCTCGCACTTCGGTTCCTCGGGGCCGCCCGCGGCGATCGCCCAGAGGGTCCGGGTGAGGAGACGCGAGCCGCGCGAGCCACTCATCCGCGCGTGCGGGTCGAGGTAGTGGCCGTGGGTGCAGAGGACGCCGGCGAAGCTGTAGGTCGGGTAGGCGATCTCCACCTCCACCCCGGGCATCCGCGCTTCGAGGAAGCTCTGGAAGAAGTTCGGACCGGGCGGCTCGTGTACCGCGGAGCCATCGGGGCGCAACACCTCACCGCGCGCCAGCGCCGCCTCCAGCTGGTTCTCTTCGTCGCGGTGGACGAGGTGGTGATCGTGGTTACCGGAGAGGAAGACGAAGCGCTTGCCCGGGAGCTTCGAGCCGATCAGCTCGAGGAGGTCGGCGGAGGAATCGACCGCGTCGGCCACCGAGCCGAAGAGGAAATCGAAGAGGTCACCGAGCAGGATCACCTCGTCGATGCCGTCCAGCGCCGGCGCGAGGCGCTCGAGGAAGAACTCCTCGCGCAGGAGATCCCGGCCCGTCCAGGCGCCGAAGTGCGTGTCGGAAATGACCAGCGCGCGCAAGAAGGACAGTCTAGGCGCGCTGCCTAAGGCGCATCTTCAGACCTCCGCGCGGGGACAGCGTCGGCATCTGGCGGACCGTCATCGTGCGTCCCGGCAGGGCGTCGGCGCGGAGGCGCTGCAGCAGCATCGTCGTCACCAGCTTCACCTCGATCAGGCCGAAGCGTTTGCCGATGCAGATCCGTTGGCCACCGCCGAAGGGGACGTAGGCGCCGCGTGGCAGGGTCGCTTTGCGCTCGCGGGTGAAGCGCTCGGGGACGAAGGCCTCGGGCTCGGGGAAGACCTCGGGCAGGCGATGGCTGGCCCAGGAGCAGTAGTTGACGTAGGCGCCTTTCGGCACCTGGTAGCCGCCCCACTCGAAGTCGCGGACGGCGCGTCGGGGGCCGATCCAGGCCGGCGGATAGAGGCGCAGCACCTCGTCGACGACCATGTCCAGGTAGGGCAGCTCCTTCTCCAGCTGGTCGATCGTCGGGGGCGCGCCTGCCGCCAGTACGCGATCCTGCTCCTCGCACAGGCGCTCCAGGACGTCGGGGTGGTGCGCCAGCTCCCAGAGGGCGAAGGTCACGGTCGAGGTCGAGGTGTCGTGCCCGGCGAACATCAGGGTCATCACCTGGTCGCGGATCTCGGAGTCGGTAAAGCGCTCCCCGTGCTCGCCCCGCGCGCTCACCAGCAGGCTGAGGATGTCGAGGCGGTCGCCCTCCGGGGCGGCGCGCCGACGTTCGATCTCCTCGTAGACGATCCGGTCGAGGACGGCGCGCGCCGCCATCAGGCGGCGCCACGGCGAGCCGGGGCCGCGCAGCAGCCGCAACGCGAAGTCGATGCCGAAGTAGCCGAGCGCTTCCTCGAATTTCTCCGCGGCGAGGGCGCCCTTTCCCCCGTCGTCGGGGTCGAGCCCCAGCAGCGCCCGCATCGCGATCCGCATCGCCAGTCCCCGCATCCAGGCATAGACGTCGACCACGGTGTCGGGACGCAGAGCGGCGATCGCCGCCTCGGCCTCGGTCACCATCGCCGCGGTCGAGGCCTCGACCTGCTCGCGGTGGAAGGCGGGCAACATGATCGCCCGCGCGCGGTCGTGGTACTCGTCGTCGACCGTCAGCAGGCCATCGCCGAGCAGCGGGATCAGATCGCCGAAGCTCGACTCGCGCCAGTGGAAGTTCTCTGGGTGGCCGACGGTGACGAAGTGGTTCGCCTCGGGCCCGAGCATCCAGACCACCTTGGTGTGCAGGAGGCGCATGCTGAAGATCGGCCCGAACTCTTCGTAGGCCCCGAGCAGCATCGGCAGCGGGTCATACGCCGCCTGCCTGGTGCGAGCGATGTTGAAATCGCCGGGCCCAGGTGGATAGGCCCCCCTCCCCCGCCACTCGGCCCGAAGGTCATCGACGACCCGCCGCGCCGGGTTCGCCGACATCCGCGGAGGCCGCTCCGCAAGCGGCGCCGTCGTATCGACCGTGGCCATGGTGCGGAAGTCTAACGATAAAGCTGGCTGGCTGGCCAGCCGGAGATCGCGAAGTGATGCCAGGAGGGTCGGCTGGGCGAGGCAAGGGACGCAAGGGCCCGCGGCGAGCACGGCCGTCTCGGCCACGCCCCCTGCACGCTTGTCTCGCTATGCGAGACAAGCGTGCAGGGG
>JAFDWD010000802.1 GCA_018268695.1 Actinomycetota bacterium | reverse complement strand
GGCGGCGCCTTCGCCAAGGTCGGCGAACTGTCGAACACCTGCAGCGGCGTCGAACAGGAGCCGCTCGAGTTCACCAAGATCCTCGCCGGGCTGAAGGGCACGAACACCGCCCACCGCGCCTCGGCCGAAGCCTCGGTCGCGCCGCAGACCCACACCTCCCCGAAGCCCGACGATCCGGCGACCAGCCCGTACCCGATCTGGCGCCCGGCCGCCGCCTACACCGCCGGCTACAAGGTCGTCTGGCAGGGCCAGATCTACCAGGCGGGCTGGTGGAACCAGGGCACCCCGCCCGGGACCGCCGCCGCCGACTCGCCCACCGGGCCGTGGCAGCCGATCGGCCCGGTGCCGGAGGGCAGCAAGGCGCCGCAGCTGGTGAAGCTCGATCAGGGCAACCACCCGAAGTGGTCCCCGACCGCCGTCTACCACGAAGGCGACCGCGTCTCCTTCGAAGGCCTGCCCTACGAAGCCCGCTGGTACACGCAGGGCGAACAGCCGCTGGACGAACTGCCCTCCAACCCGAGCGCCCCCTGGGAGCCGCTCTTCAAGTACCCGGGCGAGCCGAGCGCCGAAGAAGGAGCCGAAGCCAGATGAGCATCTTCCGCCGCAAGCACGACGACGGACCTCGCCGCCAGTGGGGCGCCGACGCCAACAAAGACCCGATGCCGCAGGTGCCGCGGATCGCCGGCGACTGGATGATGACCATCGGCCGCGCCGCCGTCGTCCTCACCGTCGCCGCCTGGGTCGCGCTCTTCTTCAGCGTCCTCAACGGCCAGGTGGTCGAAGGGGTCGTGGGACACGCGAGCCTGTTCGAGACGGTCGGCTTCCTCACCGCCGTCACCCTGCTCGCCGCCTCGGCGACCGCCTACCTCTTCGGCCGCCTCGGCTTCTACTACCGGACGAAAACCGGCCGCCGCACGCCGCGCGCGATGCTCGACGACTTCTACGCCGAGCGCCGCCCCTCGGTCACCGCGCTGATCCCCTCCTACCAGGAGGAGCCCGGCGTGATCCTGATGACGCTGCTCTCGACCGCGCTGCAGGAGTACCCCGACCTACGCGTCGTCCTCCTCGTCGACGACCCGCCGAACCCGCGCTACGCCGGCCCGCGCAAGCTGCTCGACAGCGCCGTCGCCCTCCCCGCCGAGGTCGAGCGCCTGCTGTCGGAGCCGCGCCGCCGCTTCGACCGTGCGCTCGAGGCCTACGAGAGCTCCGTCGACCCCACTCTCCCGACCACCGCCGCCGAGGTCCACGCGATCGCCGCCGAGTACGAGTTCGCCGGCTCCTGGATCCGCTCGCTCTCGGACCGCTACCACGTGTCCGACCACAACGAGGCGTTCTTCGCCAACCACGTGCTCGGCAAACTCTCCGCCGACCTCGCGGTGATCGGCGGCGCCCTGCGCAACGCCGCCGACGACGACCCGGAGAAGGTCGACGCCGCCCGCATGGCGCAGCTCTACCGTCGCCTCGCCTGGACCTTCCGCTGCGAGGTCTCGAGCTTCCAGCGCAAGCAGTTCGCCTCGCTCTCCGCCGAGCCGAACAAGGCGATGAACCTGAACAGCTACATCGGCCTGATGGGCGGCGCCTGCCGCGAAGAGCAGACCCCGGCCGGGCTCTTCCTCACCCCCTGCGAGGAGGCTGAAGCCGACCTCGTCGTGCCGGAATCCGACTACGTGCTGACGATCGACGCCGACAGCGTGATCATGCCCGAGTATTGCCTTCGGCTGGTCCACCTGATGGAGGGCGACGAGCACCAGGACGTCGCCGTCGCCCAGTCCCCCTACAGCGCCTT
>JAFDWD010000801.1 GCA_018268695.1 Actinomycetota bacterium | reverse complement strand
TTTCGAGGAACTTGCCCAGCGAGCGGACGACCTTGCACGCTTCCTGCGGCGTGACGCCCTTCGGGTTGACGGCCTCCTGGCCGGTGACCAGCGGGTGCTGGCACTCGTAGATCTTGTTCTTGCCGCCTGCCGAGGCGGAAGCGCCGGTGAAGGCGAGCAGCATGAGGAGCGCGGCGGCGGCGAGTGCGGCCGCGGCGACGGCGGTTCTGAGGGGAGTCGAGTGGCTGTTCATGGCGCTCACCCTAGTTCCACCGTCCGAGGTCCGGACCAGTATTCGGCCACATGCCTAAACGCATGCGGGCACTGGATCTCCTCAGGCAGCGGCCCGTCTGGGCGGCCCCGATCG
The DNA here is from genome assembly GCA_018268695.1 of Actinomycetota bacterium. The sequence goes on along the minus strand of JAFDWD010000801.1, from coordinate 11,059 downwards.
TCGTCGGCGCGATCCTGATCGGCCTGATGACCGCCCTCTACATCGGCTCCGCGGTCGATCCCCTCAACCATATGCACGGGCTTCCCGTCTCTCTGGTGAGGACGGACTCGCCGGCCGGGCGGGCCGTGGAGAAAGGTCTGTTGGGCTCGCCGGAAGTGACCGAAAAGCTTGCGATCCACGTCGAGTCGATGGCGGCCGCGCGCGACCGGATGGACCGCGGCGCCTCTTACGCGACCCTGGTCGTGCCGGGCGGCACCGGCGGCGGGGCGCCGACCGCGCGGCTGCTCACCAACCAGCGAGCCGGGACCGAGGGGGCGAGCCTCGCCGCCGGCGTCCTGCAGCCGGCCGTCGAAGCAGGGTCCCACGGCCAGATCGAGGTGAAGACCTCCGTCTACCGGCCGTTGCCCGCGAAGGCGGCGCTCGGCCTGAGCGCCTTCTACACCGCGCTGCTGATCCTGATGAGCGGGTTCATCGGCGCGACCATCGTCAACTCCTTCCTCGACGGCGCGCTCGGCTTCGCGCCGACCGAGATCGGCTCGCGCTGGTCGATGGCGAGGCCGGCGCTGATCAGCCGCTGGCAGACGCTGCTGGCGAAGTGGGGGATGGCCGTCGTCCTGACCGGCATCCTCGTCGCCGTCTTCCTCTTCGTCGCCGGCCTCATCCTCGGCATGGACGCGCCATCGCCCCTGCTTCTCTGGGTCTACGGCTGGTTCGGGGCGGCGACGGTCGCGATCGGCACGCTCTCCCTCTTCGCCGTGCTCGGCACGCCGGGGCAGCTGGTCGGGCTGCTGGTCTTCGTCTACGTCGGCCTCGCCTCGGCGGGCGGGACGGTGCCGATCCAGGCGCTGCCGGATGCCTTCGCCGCGGTCAGCCACGCCGATCCGCTGCGCCAGATCCTCGGCGGCGTGCGCTCGATCCTCTACCTGGAAGCACGCGCCGACGCCGGCCTCGCCGAGGGCCTGATCGCCACCGCCGTCGGCCTCCTCTTCTGGCTCGGCTTCGGCGCCTTCTTCGTCCGCCGCTACGACCGCCAGGGCCGCGACCGCCTCGACCCCGACGTCCTCGCCTACGTCCATCAGGTGGCGGACGACTATCGGGTGGAGCGGCCGGGGGGGTAGCGGGGGCCGGAAAAGGACGCAAGGCGGGGTCGGCGAGCGCGGCCGTCTCGGCCACGGCCCTGGCTGGCTGTGGCCGTGGCCGAGACGGCCGGGGATGTGGGGGAGACGGCTGGGCCCGGTTCGTACGCCGGGCCCCGAACGGTCAGGGATCTGCGCTGTTCCTTACCTGCCCATACGCCAGGTTTCGAACACCGCAAGATCTTCCCTGGTTCCTTACTTCGCCATGACCGAAGTTTCGAACCACGCAATGATCTCCGTGGTTCGTAATGGTCGTATGGCGCCCTTTTCGAACCCCGCAGACCCTTGCGGTGTTCGAGATCCGTCGTATGGGCGGATAAGGAACACGGCAGATTCCTGATCGTTCGAATCCCACGCTCTCCGTCACAAGACCTTCACGGAACCCTCACGTCCTGGGCGTCTCATGGAGGTCACAGCCTGCCAGGACCTCCATGAGACGCCCAGGCACCGCTTCTAGGACTGCCACCCCCGCCGGCACAACGCCATCCTTCTACTCACCCCGGTGGCGTCAGCTTGTAAACCGCCCCGGCCGTGTCGTCGCTCACGAATAGCGCGCCTTCCGGTCCCGGAACCACGTCGACGGGGCGGCCCCAGCGTTCGCCGTCTTCGTCCTGGAAGCCCGAGACGAGGACCTGGGCCGGCTCGAGGGTCCGCTTCTCTTCGTCCCAACGCATCCAGAGGACCGCGGGCGCGCGGGGTTCCTGGCGGTCCCAGGATCCGTGGGCGGCGACCACCGCGCCGCCCGACCAGGGCGCCGGCACCTTCGTGCCCTCGAGGAACGACATCCCGAGCGGGGCGGAGTGGGCGGGGATCCCGACCTCGATCGGGGCCAGCTTCGAGCAGTCGAGGGCCTTGCCGCCCGGATTCGTCACCGAGTCGGGGATCAGCGGCACGTCGGCGAGGGAGCCGGGTGGCGTGTTCTGACCCTGTTCGGGATTGCAGAGCGGCCAGCCGAGGTCACGGCCCTGGGTCACCGGCGCCACCTCATCCACCGGATGGTTGTCGACGTAGTCGGGGATCACTTCGCCGAACGCTTCTTCGTGACCGCCGAGCGCGCCGTGGAACGGGTAGGGGATTTCGTCGCGGTTGTTGACCGCGGTCCAGACCGTGCCGTCGGGAGCCAACGCCAGCCCCTCGCCGTTGCGCACGCCGCGCATCACGACCTTCACCGGCCCGCCTGAGGGCCCGACCGAGTCGATCACCCCACGCGGCGGGTCGTAGGTGCGGTCGACCGGGGAGGCGTTGGAGGAGCTGCCGACGTCGAAGTAGATCCGCCCGTCCGCCCCGACCACGACGTCCTTCTGGCGGTGGATGTCGTCGCCCGCCGGTTCTTCGTCGGGCAGGTTCGGGGCGATGGTCTCCCGCGCGCCGACCTCGCCGCCGCCGAGCCAGGGGTAGGCGTCGATCTCGTCCGACTCGCCTACGTAGAGGATCGATTCCCCGCCGCGTTTCCCGAACGCCAGGCCCTGCGGGGATTCGAGACCCGCGAGGACGACCTTTTCCTGCGTCGCCTCGGCGCCGCCGGAAAGTTCGATCACCGCGCCGTCGCTCGGCCTGCTCACGAGCAGGTTCCCTTCCGGCGTGATCGCCATCATCCGGGCCCCTTCCGGCCGCGCCCAGACGCTCGCCTTCCAGCCCTTCGGCACGCTCAGCCGGTGGGGTTCGGAGAGCTCGCCGCCGCGCATCGCGGCGGGAACGGCGAGCGTCACCAGTTCGCGCCCGCCGCCGACCGGGGAGGCGGTCGTGCCCGACGCGGAGGTCGATCCCGTGCTCGAGCTACCCGAACCGCACGCGGTCAGGAGCAGCATCAGGATGACCGCCGGGAATAGGCGCCTCACGCACTGAGTCTTACCCGGCCGTCGCCCGAGAGAACCGGGTCGGGTGCACGGCGGGGGCGACGACCGAGGCGCTTGGCCGCGGTCAGCTCGGTGTCGGCGGCGGCGTGGAGGGCCCTCGGGTCGGTTTTGCCGGCGGCGATCCCGAACGAGACCCCGAAGCGGACCCCGCGCCGGGTCAGGTCGGTGAGGTCGAGCTCGTCGACCATCCGCCGGATCGCCGTCCGCGCCGCCCGCTCGTCGCCGCCGGGGAAGACGACGGCGAACTCGTCGCCGCCGATCCGGAAGGCCTCGTCGTGCAGCCGGCAGTTGCGGAAGCCCCGGGCGACGGCCCGCAGCACGTCGTCGCCGACGACGTGGCCGAAGTGGTCGTTGACCGCCTTGAAGCGGTCGAGGTCGAGCAGGCAGAGCGCCAGGTCATCGTCCGTCCGGGCCGCCTTCGAGGTCTCCTGTTCGAGGCGCGACTCGTAGGCGCGGCGGTTCTGCAGGCCGGTCAGGTGGTCGTGGCGGCTCTGGTGGGAGGCGAGGGAGAAGCCCGCCGCGTGGTGAAGGTGCGCGGAGAGCGAGCGGCCGATCAGGTCGATCGCCTCGCGGTCGCCCTCGTCGAAGGCGTGGGGGAGGGCGGAGAAGGCGGTCAGCGAGCCGAGCTCCTCGTCGCGGTGCAACAAGGGCGCGCAGAGCAGCGAGCGCGCCCCGAGCTTCCGGCAGGCCTCCGCTTCCACCCGCGGATCTAGCTTGGTGTCGCTGCTGATCAGCACCTCGCGGCGCTCCAGGGCGCGCCCGGAGAGGCTGTCGGCGCGGGGGTATTCGAGGCCGATCACCCGCTCCTCGACGCCGGAGCCGGCGCGGAAGACGAGGCGGTCGCCGACAGGAGAGTCGATCAGTGCGCCGTCGGCGCCGATCAGCGCGGGCACGCGATGGACGATCAACTGCATCGCCCGATCCTGATCGAGATCGCCCGCCGCGATCTCCCCCTGGGTCTGGATGATGTCAAGTAGTCGGCGCGACTCCCCTTCGATGACGGCCATAGACCGAAGCTACCTCCACTTGAGTCTGAAGTTCGTAGGAGGAAGGAGAATTTTTTCTATTGGTCCTTGCGGGTGCCAAAAAGCGATGACTTGGCGCGCGGTTCGGCCCATACGAAGGACAAACCTGCTTGTGCATACCGTGCGTGTGAACACTAAAGTCCGCCCATGAACGCTGACGACGCCACCCTCGTGTCCGAGGCTCCGACGGTCACCGTGGACGGAAAGGAGCGGCGCCGCGAGGTCCCGCGCTCCGCCCACGGCGAATGGGAGCCACCCGCCGATCGCAACCCGATCGCCACCCTCGCCGCTCAGGACGAGACCCGTGTGCGGGACCTGGTCCCGATCCGCTACGGCCGCATGCTGTCCTCGGCCTTCGCCTTCTTCCGCGGCGGCGCCGCGGTGATGGCGGCCGACCTCGCCCCCGGGCCCGACACCGGGCTGCGGGTGCAGCTCTGCGGCGACGCCCACCTCTCCAACTTCGGCGTCTTCTCGGCGCCGGACCGCCGCCTCGTCTTCGACTGCAACGACTTCGACGAGACGCTCCCCGGGCCGTTCGAGTGGGATGTCAAGCGGCTGGTGGCGAGCATCGCGATCGCCGGGCGGGAGCGCGGCTTCAGCCGCGGCGAGCGCCGCCGCGCGCTGGCGTCGACCGGCGCCGCCTACCGCGAATCGATGCGCCAGTTCGCCGAGATGCGCAACCTCGACGTCTGGTACGCGCGGATCGACGTGGACGCGATCAGCGAACGCCTCCGCGAATCCTTGAGCGCCTCGCGCCGACGCGACATGGATCGCAACCTGGCGAAGGCGCGGGCCAAGGACAGCATCCGGGCGATGCGGAAGCTGACCACGACCAACCGCGAAGGGAAGCTGCGGATCGTCGCCGAACCGCCGCTGATCACCCCGCTCGCCGACCTCGACGAGGGGGCGGCGACCGAAGGCGCGCTGCGGCCGATCCTCGACACCTACCTGGCGAGCCTCTCCGACGACCGCCGTCGCCTGGTGGGCGACTTCGACTACGTCGACGCGGCACGCAAAGTGGTCGGCGTGGGCAGCGTCGGCACGCGCGCCTGGATCATCCTGATGATGGGGCACGACGAAGGCGACCCGCTCTTCCTGCAGGCCAAGGAAGCGAGGGAGTTCGTGCTCGAGCCCTACCTGGGGAAGAGCGAGTACGAGAACCATGGTCGGCGGGTGGTCGAGGGCCAGCGGCTGATGCAGGCGGCGTCGGACATCTTCCTCGGCTGGGTCGAGGCGAAAGGCCTCGACGAAGAGTCGCGCTGCTTCTACGTGCGCCAGCTCTGGGACGGCAAGGGATCGGTCGACGTCGAACGGATGTCGGCGGACGAGCTGGGGATGTACGGGCAGCTCTGCGCCCGCACCCTGGCCCGGGCCCACGCGCGCTCCGGCGACCGCGTCGCGATCGCTTCCTACCTCGGCCGCGGTGACGTCTTCGACAAGGCGATGGCGGAGTTCGCCGAGCGCTACGCCGATCAGAACGACGCCGACTACAACGCTCTGCTGGAAGCGGAGAAGTTCGGCGAAATCGAGGTCGAGCGGGGGCTCTGAGAGGAGGTCCGCGGAGGAGCGGCCCGGCTCGTCGTCAGTCGGGCCGCTCGTCGTCCGCGGGGTCGTCCGGCGTCAGGGGGCGGGGCCGACCGGCACCCGCACGCGTCCGCGGCTCGTTTCCGTTCGCGCTTGCGCGCGCGCCGCCTCGGCACGGGCGGCAAGCATCGGCTCCCAGGCCAATTGAACCGTGACGCCGTCACGAGATTTGCAGCGGGGACAGTCCATGCGGCCGGACAAAGCGCCGGCGCTGAAACGAATCCCGCACCGTTCGCAATGGAACATTTCTCCTCAACTCCTTATGGCGGGACGCTCCTCTCGTCCCGGGCCGCGCGAGCATCCCGCCGGAGCCATGTGATGTCAAGCACTAATTGTATGAATCCCGCATGACATGCCGAAATTCGTAACGTTTTCCGCTCGGATCTGGTTCGATGTAGGCAAGAGCGCAGCGACCTGCGTCGCGAAACCACAGGGGAGCACCTTCCGAATGCCCCTGAATTGCGCCGGACGGCCTCGGCAATCGTTGTCGGGGCCGTCGGATGTCCGGCCCCAGCCTGTATAAGCCCGTCATGGACTGCGACGTACTCGTCGTCGGAGCCGGGCCGACGGGCCTCACGATGGCGGCGGAGTTGCGCCGTCGGGGCGTCGACGTCCTGCTGATCGACGCGCGCGAGGAGCCTCAGCACTGGGACCGGGCGACGGTCATCCACCCGCGCTCGCTGGAGATCTTCGAGGCGCTCGGCAACGTCGACCGCTTCCTCGCGGCCGGGGTGCCGCAACGCGCGGCGCGGCTGTACTCGGCCGGCGAGGTGCTGGTCGAGGTGGACTTCAGCCTCTCCGGCGCGCCCTACCCCTACAACCTCGGCCTCTCCGAGGAGGACAGCGAGCGCTTCCTCACCGAGTACCTGGAGGCGGCGGGCGGTTCGGTCGAGCGCGCGACCCGGCTGCTGGGGATGATGCAGGGCCCGGACGGCGTGACCGCGACGGTGGAGCGGGCCGGGGGCGAGGAAGAGGTCCGCTGCAAGTGGATCGTCGGCTGTGGCGGCTTCCGTTGCCCCGTGCGCGAGGCGGTCGGCATCGAGCTGGAGGGCCACGACATCGCCGACCCGTGGGCGGTCTTCGACGTCACGCTCGGCGGGCGCACCGAGGACTTCGAGACGACGCTCGTCTACCTCGACCGCCCGATGACGATCCTCACGCCGCTGCCGGGCCGTCGCTATCGCGTCTACACGCGCCCGCACGATGAGGACGACGATTTCGTCGCGGGCGCCGCGGCGGTGATCGCGACCTACGAGCCCGAGGCGGAGCTGGTCGACGTCGAGAACCCGACCCGCTTCCTCTGCCACGCGCGCGTCGCGTCCCGCTATCGCGAGGGCCGCGCGCTGCTCGCCGGCGACGCCGCCCACGTCTGCTCCCCAGACCAGGGCCACGGGATGAACTCGGGGATCCAGGACGCGTTCAACCTGGCGTGGAAGCTGGCCCTCGTCTGCGAGGGCGATGCCGACCCCGCGCTCCTCGACAGCTACGAGGCCGAGCGGCGGCCGGTGGCCCTGGAGATCGTCGCCGCCGGGGAGGGCATGGAAGCGATGGGCGAGTTCGACGGTGAGGAGGGTCGGGCGAAGCGCGACGAGGAAGTGCGCGCCACCCTGTCGGACCCCGAGACCGTCCATAACGAAGCCGTCGCCGAGGCCGAGCTGAACATCGCCTACGGCGACTCGCCGATCGTGGTCGGCGCAGGCGATCGCCTGCCCGACCTCGGCCCGGTGACCGCCGCGCCCGGCCGGCCCGACGCCCGCCTCCACGAGCTTGCCCACCGCCCCGGCCACACCCTGCTGGCGATCGCGGTCGGCGACGGCGGCGAGGAGCTGGCCCACCTCTACGCCCAGCTTGAGGCCCTGGTCGCCCGCTCACCGCTCTTCGACGCCGCCTTCGCCCTCGCCACCGCCCGCGGCGACGCCCCCGTCGGCACGATCCACCCGGAGGCGGCCGCCGCCCTTGGCATCAAGTCCCTCGCCGTCCTGGCGATCCGCCCCGACCGCCACATCGGCCTGATCGCCGAGGGCGGGACCCTCGCCGACGTCGAGCGCTACGCGACGCTGGTCACCGGCCGGTAGGGGCGCCCGAGGAAGGGACGCAAGGCGTGGCGGCAAACACGGCCGTCTCGGCCACGGCCCCCTGCACGCTTGTCTCGCTATGCGAGACAAGCGTGCAGGGGGCTGGCTGTGGCCGTGGCCGGGGGCTAGGACCCGCGGGCGGCGCTGTACTCGGCGTCGGTCACGTGCCGGCCCCAGCTCACGACGCTGCCGCTCTCGTCCATCTCCTGCATCGCGAGGTGGACCATGAAGCGGTCGGGGGCGGCACCGTGCCAGTGGTTCTCGCCCGGCTCGAAGAAGACGCTGTCGCCGGGGCGGATCTCCTCGATCGGCCCGCCCTCGCGCTGGCAGAGGCCGATGCCCTCGGTGACGAAGATCGTCTGGCCGAGCGGATGGGTGTGCCAGGCCGTGCGGGCGCCGGGGGCGAAGTGGACGTTCGCGGCGGCGGTGCGCCAAGGCGGGGCGGGGGAGGCGACGATGTCGGCGTAGACCTCGCCGGTGAACCAGTCGGGGTTGCCCGGAGCGGTCACAGCCGCCGAGCTCCTGCTGATGATCAAGTTCTTCTCCCGGCTCTCATTGGACGATGATCAGGACGATGGTGGCGATGCCGAGGGCGACGCCGACGCCGGCGAGGACGAGGGTCGCGCGCTCCATCTTCCCGTCGGATCCGGAGGCCCCGATTTCCTCGTTCAGTCGCCGGATCCGCCTGGTGCCGTAGCCGATCAGGGCGATGCCGTAGAAGGCGAAGCCCAGACCGACGACGACGTATGGCCAGCGGGTGCCGTTGTGGAGCAGCGCCGGGACGACCCGGCCCAGGGCGAGAGCCGCCGCGATCGCGGTGAAGCCGGTCCGCCACCAGGCGAGCAGCGTGCGCTCGCCGGCGAGGGAGGTGCGGCGGTCCTCGTCGGGCATCTGCCCACTATCCCGTACGGCTCAGGCGGATTCCACACGCACCCCGGGCGGCGTCCATCCGCCCTCCAGCACCTTCGCCTCCGGGTAGTAGAGGCGCAGGCAGAGGTTGAACGACCCGCTCGGCGCGGGCAGCCAGTTGGCGCTCCCCTCGGCCGGTTCGGTCGCCGCGATCTGGATGTCGAGCGAGCCGTCGTCGGCGAACCGCAGGGCGTCACGGTCGCCGATCGCGAAGCGGTTCAGCGGGTTGGGGACCTGGAAGCCCTCCTCGTCGTACATGGTCAGGGACCAGAACGCCTTCGCCGGCGGGAGCTGATCGGCCTCGAAGTGGAGGACGTAGCGGTTGGAGCCGTCGTAGGGGCGACCCTCGTCATCGAGGTAGGAGAGCGGATAGACCGCGTCCTCGGGCAGGTTGACCCCGAGGCCGATCAGGGCGGCGGTGGCGCGTTTGAGGTAGTTCGTGCCCCAGGTCCCCAGGGCTTCGGTCATCGACATCCAACCGTCGACCGGGGTGGCGAGGGTCCGCTGCCTGGCGGTGATCTTCTCCTGGCCGGCCTTGACGGCGGCCTCCAGCGCGTCCCGGGCATCGGGGGCGGCCGCCGCGAGGTCGAAGGACTCGCCCGCCACGATCCCCAGGCGCGCCATCCGGTCGAGGACCGGGTGGTCGTTCAGGTGCGGTGGGTTCACCCGCATCAACTCCGCCGCCTCGGCGAAGAAGTCCGCCGCCGAGAGCCCGAAGACCTGGCGCAGCGGCGGCGTGGTGCCATCGACGTCGTGGTCGATCCGGCCGCGCGGGGGAGTTACCGCGTTCGGCCAGGCGGCGAGCGGGCTGATCTGCATCCCGTCTTGGAACTCGTGGACCTCGTCGTAGGTCGCCGGGCTCGCCTTGGTGCGGGTGATCAGCCAGACCCACGGGGTCGGCGCCCGCACCAGGGTGACGCCGTCGGGCAGCTCGCCCTCCCAGTCGGGCCCGCAGACCGCGTAATGGGCGGCCACGCCGCCGGTGGTCCGCGTCCCCGGGCAGGCGAAGATGTCGGTCCACATGTCGTACATCGGCAGCAGGTAGTACTGGTCGGTGTCCGGGACCGAGACGACCCGCGGTTCCTTGCGCAGGTCGAGCCAGGCGGGCGAGTAGAGCGTGTCGAAGTTCGGCTTGACGACGTCGCGGAACTCGGCCGTCGGGAATTCCCGGATGTGGACGAAGCCGTCGACCGGGCCGCGCCCGAGGACTTCGCCCGCCACCTCGACGTTCGTCATCTGCACGCGGGTCCGCTCCATCAGCACCAGCGGATAGAGGTAGACGTAGGCTTCGAGCGCGATCTCCCGCGCGGTGTCGGAGTCCAGCGACGGCCTGGTCATGCGGCGAGCAGCTTCGCCTTCTGGGCGGCGAACTCGTCCTCGGTGAGGATGCCCTGCTCTTTCAGTTCCCCGAGCTCCTTCAGCTGGTCGATCACCGAGGCGCCGCCGGCCGGGGCAGCCGCGGGGGCGGCCGGCGCCGGTGCCGCTTCGGGGTATGACTGCGGGGCTTCCTGCTGGGCCCAACGCTTTTCCTGGCGACGCCGGACGCCGCCGCTGACCGCGGTCGCGGTGCCGGCGATCGCCGCCGTCCGCGCCATTCCCCTCAACAAACCTGGCATGTCTTCTGCTCCTTCTAGGACTCGGCCGCTTCGAGCGCGGCGAGAATCTGCTGGACCGGGATCCGACCGCTGGACACGACCTGGCCGCCACTCTTGCGCATCGCCACGGCGAACGGGGCGGCCCAGGTGTTCTCGTAGATGAGCAGGGCCGCCGAGGTGCCGGGCTCCATCACCGCGCCCGCCTCCGCGAGGTCCTCTTCGTCGACCAGCCCCGAGGAGGCGCCCGCGAAGACCTCCAGCTCGGGCAGCTCGCCGAGCTCGATCGCCGCGACCGTGCCGTCCTCCGCCTTGGTCAGGAAGACCAGGTCGAGGATCCGGACCAGCCCGCGCTCGACCAGGTCGACCAGGTGCGGGGCGAGCTCGCCGTTCGGCTGTTGGCCGGTCCACTCGACCAGTAGGTAGTCGATCGGGCCCATCTCCTCGATCCCGCCCAGGCCGTCCATCGCGTCGACGCCGCTCACGAGAGCGCCTTCGCCTTCAGGCGGCTGAACTCGTCGGCGTCGATCGCGCCGCTGTCGAGCAGTTCTTTGGCCTTCGCGATGTCGTCGGCGGCGCCGCTGCCGGGGCCCGCGACGTCGCGGACGTAATCCTTGAATTCGCCCTGCTGCTTCTGCGCCTTCGCCATCTCCCGTTCGGCGATGCCCTTGCCGTCGATGAGGAAGTAGGCACAGACACCGATCAGCGGGATGACGATGATCACGAGCGTCCAGCCCGCCTTGCCCCAGCCGGAGATGTCATGGCGCCCGTAAAGGTCGATGAAGGCGCGGAAGATGAGGGCGATCCAGAGGAAGAGGCCGAAGAACACCAGCATCGTCCAGATGATGTTCAGCAGCGGATAGTCGGCGGCGAGTGGCAGCA
>JAFDWD010000800.1 GCA_018268695.1 Actinomycetota bacterium | reverse complement strand
TCACCGGCCCCAGCGACTAAATTCATAGAGCGATGGCTCAGCCGAAAAACAAAAGACGCCGCAAGCGCCGCGGCACCCAGGGCGGCAGCATCGACAACAGCGGGCGCCGCGCGCGCCCGCGCACGCGCCAGGAGGCCCGGGCCCGCGCCCGCTCCGGCGCGAGCAGCCGCTCGGGATCGAAGAAGCCCGATCTGCCGCCGACCTGGAAAAGCGCCGCGATCCGCGGAGCCGGCGCCGCCGTGATCTTCGTCCTGATCCTGCTGGTCCTCTTCAAACGGCCGGTCGGCGTGTCGCTGATCTTCGGCCTCTTCATGTTCGCCTTCTACATCCCGACCGGCTACTACATCGATCTGACGATGTGGCGCAAACGCGAGCGGCAGCGGATCCGCGACCGCGAAGGAACGGCTTAGGGGGTCTCGTGGCGCTCGACGTCACCATGCTGACCGTCGGCCAGATCGGCGAGAACTGCTTCCTGGTGCGGCCCGAGGGCGGCGAGAAGCTGGTGGTGGTCGATCCGGGCGAGGAGGCGGACGGGATCCTCGCGGCGATCGAGGGGACCGGGGCGGAGGTCGAGGCGATCCTCCTCACCCACACGCACTTCGACCACATCGGGGCGGTCGCGCCGGTCGCGCGCGCCACCGGGGCGCCGGTCTACGTCCCCGAGATCGAGAAGGTCGTGCTCGCCGACATCATGGCCTACGTGCCCTGGGAGGGCTTCGGGCCGTACGAGTCCTACGACGCCGACGAGACCCTGGTCGGCGGTGAGACGCTGAACCTCGCCGGGCTTGAGCTCGACGTGATCTTCACCCCCGGCCACAGTCCCGGCCACGTCACCTACTCGGTGCGCGGCGAGGACGCGATCTTCTCCGGCGACGTCCTCTTCCAGGGATCCGTCGGCCGCGTCGACCTGCCCGGCGGCGACTGGCCCACCCTCGCCGACTCGATCGCCCGCCTACTGGACTCGCATTCCGACGAGACCGTCGTCCATCCCGGCCACATGGGGATCACGACGCTCGGGGCCGAGCGGGCGACCAATCCGTTCCTCCAGGCCACGGCGCGCTGAGCGCGCCCGCGCCGCCCCAGTAAGGTCGCCACCGATGGCAAGCAGCAAGTTCCAGGCCACCCGCGGGACGTTCGCCGTCCTCCCGGCCGCATGGCGCGCCCGCGCGCGGGTCGAGGCCGTCGCCAAAGGCATCTTCGAACGCGCCGGCTACGAGACGATCCAGACGCCGACCTTCGAGCACACCGACCTCTTCGAACGCGGCGCCGGCAAATCGACCGACATCGTCAGCAAGGAGATGTTCACCTTCGAGGACAAGGGCGAGCGCAGCCTGACCCTGCGACCGGAGGGCACGGCGCCGGTCTGCCGCGCCTATCTGGAGCACGGGATGCACAAACTGGCACAGCCGGTGAAGCTCGCCTACACCGGGCCGTTCTTCCGCCACGAGCGCCCGCAGGCCGGCCGCTATCGTCAGTTCCACCAGTTCGGGATCGAGGCGATCGGGACCGACTCGCCGTTGGCCGACGCCGAGGTGATCATGCTGCTCTCCGACATCCTCGGGGAGCTCGGCGTGCCTGGGGTGGTGCTG
>JAFDWD010000007.1 GCA_018268695.1 Actinomycetota bacterium | reverse complement strand
TGTCAATATTTCATTTCCGATAAAGACCTAATCAAAAACAACACGTTTCCAATTTCCCCAAGCGAAGTTGGAGAGGTGAATCATCATCGTATAAATCTTGAACAATGTACTTTTTGGCAACTACAGATATCACGCGTTCTCCGTCGTTGGATAAGGAAAATTTTCTATTTTCATTCTTTGTTACAAAATCACCGATTTTTTGGTAAAAGGTTTCTCTTTGTTTCTTGTTTTTGGATTCGAAACCATGGGAAAGCTTTCCAAGGTTGCTGTATGTAACTTATGTCAATGGGCTTTAGATTTCGACGGAAATTTAAAGAGAATTATTGAATCCATCCAAGTTGCTAAGAATGAAGGGTGATATGACTTTATGTAATAACTTTCTCCAGAGCGCGTTACAGAATTGGACCAGAGTTAGAAATTTCTGGTTACAGCTGCGAAGATCATTTTTTGGAAGAAGACACATATTTGCACAGTTGGCAAAGTTTGGCAAAGATTATTGAAAGTGGGGTGACCAACGATATTTTATGTGATATTGGCATGCCAATTACGTAAAAATTATTTCGTTTTCTCACACTAGTTTAGCCATGCTAACGTAAAATACAACTGTCGGGTCTTCGTGGTAAACGGAAAAATTATCTTGATTCGACCAAAACTCCACCTTGCTGATGATGGAAATTATCGAGAACCACGGTAGACTTATTAGAAGTCTTTCTAATGCATTAGATGGTTTACTGCTTGGAAAAAGAAAAAATATACTGAATATCATTATTTACCACAAATGATCACAAAACTTACAGGTTCGACTTTTTTTTCGAATTACAAATTGGACAGGACAAGCTAAGGTTCCTTTTGGTGATGCTGCAGTTGCTGCCTTGTAAGTTTATTTTTTTATGTAATTATTGGCAGAGATACTGTCATTGCTTCAGAAACTTGTGAAGAGCTTTTTACTCCCGATAGTCCTCATATTTACTATGGACTAAGCGGTATGAATAACAACAATGGCTAATTTACCCTAAGGAATTGAAATCTTTGGAAATGGTTCGGGCTCTCATCACCAATTGAGAAAATTAAACACACGAGTAACCTTCAAACATTCGTGCGGTGTAACCTCTTAAATAGGTTGACTTAATTTGTAACGCAACTTCAAAAAGTGGTGGGGTCTACATGTATTCCAATCAACGAGGCTGCGATGGGAACCGATTGTATTTTGATGGATGTGCTATGATTGCCGTTAATGGGAGTATTGTAGCTCAAGGTAAAATCTTCTTATCCTATAAATAATTTGTCATCTCAGGAAGTCAATTTTCCTTAAAAGATGTTGAAGTTGTAACAGCTATCGTTGATCTTGAAGAAGTTCGATCTTTACGAGGAGCAATTGCTTCCAGAGGAGTACAAGCAGCTGAATCTGAACTCGTTCCACGAATTGATATTGATTTTCGAGTCACTTTGGACGATTTGATAATTTCGGCAACAAAATCACAAAAAGTGAAATATCATTTGCCTGAAGAAGAAATTGGTTATGGCCCTGCCTGTAATCTCTCGATATTCACATGTAATATTAGATTAGGTTGGTTATGGGATTACTTGAGACGTTCCTCAAGCAGTGGTTTTTTCCTTCCATTATCTGGAGGAGCTGACAGTAGTTCAACCGCTGCCATTGTCGGTATTCATGATCACCCATCTTCTAATCTCTCCAGCTATTATGTGCGAAATGGTCGTAAAAGAAATCAAAGAAGGTAACAAAACTGTCTTAGAAGATGCTTCCCGAATTGTCGGTATCACCGAAAAATCATCCCCCGAAGAGAAACAAAAATTGTCCAAGTTACTCGAAGATCCAAAACTCCTTTGCAACCGAGTCTTCTTCACTTGTTATATGGGAACTAAAAACTCATCTAAAGAAACTCGAGACCGTGCTGAAAATTTGGCGAAGCAAATCGGTTCAAATCACTTGTCTTTAACTATTGATGAAATTATTACTTCTTTTGAAAAAGTTTTTACTCAAGTATCATTGTTAAAATAATTTTTTTTAAGTTATTAAAAAAAACTAGGTGACTTCCAAAATACCGAAATTTAAGGTAAATGGAGGAAGTAATGCGGAAAATCTTGCATTGCAAAATATTCAAGCTAGATCTCGAATGGTTTTGGCTTACTTTTTAAGTCAACTTCTTCTTTGGACTCAAGATCGAACTGGTTCATTGCTTGTTTTAGGATCTGCTAATGTTGACGAAGCATTACGAGTAACCCTTTAATTTCAAATTTACTTATCTCGATAGGGATATTATACAAAATATGATTGTAGTAGTGCTGATATCAATCCAATTGGAGGAGTGTCTAAAACTGACTTAAAAAAATTTTTGCTTTGGGCTGCGAAAGAAAAAGGTAACAAAAAAAAAATTTTTTGTTTTGGAAATTTCTTAGGATTTTCTGTTCTTGAAACCGTGGTTCATGCAAAACCAACAGCTGAATTAGAACCAATTACGGAAAATTACGTTCAAGAAGATGAAGTGGATATGGGAATGACATATGATGAACTTTCTGTTTTTGGTCGATTGCGAAAAATTCATCGATGGTAAAGAATCGAGATTGGGTTTTAATATTTAGTGGTCCGTTGGGAATGTTTGAAAAATTAGTTCATGATTGGGATCATCTCTCCGCCGAAGATGTAGCTTCCAAAGTGAAAAGATTTTTCTTCTATTATTCCATTAATCGACATAAAATGACTACGTTAACTCCTTCGTATCATGCTGAAAATTACGGACCTGATGATAATAGGTATAGTTCAAGTTTTTGTTCTTGTCCAAAATTTTTTAGGTTTGATCTTCGACAATTTTTGTACAATTCAAAATGGACGCGACAATTCAACTCAATTGATGAGTTGGCTGCAAAAGTTACCGAAGCTAGAAAGAAGAACAAGGAGTCATTGAAGGGAAAGCTTTAAATATTGTTTGTGGATATATGATTTACAATGGTTTTTAAAAGTGATCCTGTTAGTAGTTCGTCTTCTTGAATTTTATAAACCTGTTAGTGAAATCAATTAGATGGTTTTTATTGGTTACCTTGATGAGTTCTTCTTTGTTATAATTTTTAAAATTTAGTGGGATTATTGTTCCTTTGACTGTTTTTGTAATTTCTTGAATCTATATTCCAAAATAAGCTTTCTCTACAGATTACCCTTTCGTCCGAAGAATCAAATAAAGCAACTAAAATTCTTGTGCAACTTTCCTTTATGCCAAAACTTTTCAAGGAGTCACGAATCTTCAAGAAGTCAATCTCGGTCAATACAGTTACGTTTTTTTCGGCCGATATCAGATACACCAATTCTGAGTGTATATTTTTTGTTGCCATTTTTTTTGTGAGATAGGCTTGCAGGCTTCTATTGGCAGCAACTAATACTTGAAATGTATCCATAATCTAAATGTTTTGAGTTTATTTTCTTGTATAATACCATATCAGCATTTAAAAAGGCACCTTCAAGTTGGAACTGCATTAATTTCTTAACAATTTCGGCACTATTGGTAACGTCTTCAAATAAAATTAAATCCACATAGTGTGTTGGAAAAGGTTCAAAAAAGAAGCGCCTTTGGACATTACTGTTACTGTCCTGTTTGATTTCTTCAATCATATCTGTGGTTTCGTGTTTCCATGAAGATTGTGTTGTATTCGTGTTGGTATTCTCCATTTGTTGTGAAATTATTCGATTTGAGCTCGCTCAAACTTTGTCAAACCAAAGGGTAAACAAAAGTCTGTTAAGAAAATGGGACAACCAAAAGTCAGCCAAACCGTTGTCCATATTAATATAATAGAGTACGATCCAAAGTGACGTCACTATTCAATTAAACAGAAATTTCAATAAGAAATGGACTTCACTCATTATTTGCCAGAAGAATTGGTGACCTACATCTTCAACAAACTAGGTATACATTACAATCAGATGCAAACATTCAATTTTACAGGAGTAAGTTCTTTACTTCGAACAAGTTTGGTATCTTCAGAGGTAAATTTTATTTCAACTATTTTGTCAAAATTATCACAGTGGAGAAGAATCAGCAGGGATCAAACACTTTGGAAGAATTTGTGTCTGGAAAAATTTCCAAGACTTACCGCAAAACTGGACCAAAATTCCTCTGATCCAGATTACTATGATTTCTTCAAAACCAGAACAGTAGTTGACCGAAAATGGTCTAAAGGAGAATCCAAAGTACTCTTTTTTTGAATAATTTCTCATTTATTAGAACCTTCTCTTTAAAGGACACAAAGAAGTTGCATTTTGTGTCAATTTTATAGATGATAAACGATTCGTATCTGCAGTAATTGATTATTCTTTCACAATTAAACTTGTAGGGAGCTGATTCAACAGTACGAGTTTGGGATATGGAAGCAAAAGCATTGGAATGCAATTTGGTAACGTGTTTTTGCTCAATCTCAACATTCCAAGCAAGTGCATACGGCAGGAATTTTGGGAATGAATTTCAATAAGAAATTAGGATTGCTGGGAACCGGAAGCTTTGATGGAAATTTCCGACTCTCGAGAATGAATTTTGCAAAAAGAGATCAATTAAAATCTCTTAAAGTGAAAGAACTGAAACAAATTTTAGACGACAAGGTTTGAAATCATATTTTAATTGATTAGTTTCTCAGAATATTCCACATAGCGACTGCTTAGAAAAGGCAGATCTATTGGCCAAAATTGAGAGTAGTGGTGCTGTTCCAATGATCGAACAATTATTTAGTCTCAATTCTGGGCACGGAATAATTGTTGGAATTGACGTTGGTGAGGAATTAATAGCTACTGGTGGTCATGATTCTAAAGTTCGCCTTTGGTAATTATCTTAATCATTCTGATTAACTGGAAAAGGAATACAAAAGACGGAAATTACAAAACCATCATTAGTGTAAGAACTGAGAAATAATTAAATAGTGCTCCTAGGGTCACTTGGATCATGTCAACTGTTGTCAATTTTGGGAAGGGAACACAAAACTCCTAACTTCCAGCAATGATTCCACTGTGAGACTTTGGGATGTCGATACTAGTAACTATTGCTCTTCGCATTTGTAATCTTCAATTAGGAAAACAATTATCTTTGTTTTATGGACATAAGGGATGGGTTTGGTGTTTAAAGGCGTCTCCAGAACGTAAGTTGATCGTGTCTGCTTCGGTTGATTGTAATATTGTCGGTGATTTTCTTATGAATTTAGCTACCATCCGTCTTTGGGATTCTTCAACTCAAACATGTACTGCCACGTTGGTTGGACATGACAGAGAAATCTCGGGTCTCGCAGCAAACTTTGAAGAAAATAGAATTGTTTCCGCTTCTTTTGATGCAAGTGTGAAAATATGGGATTTAAGAACACGCAAATGCATGGCAACATTACACGGACATAAAGAACGGTTAACCAGATGCGATATGAATGACGATTCTATCGTTACCGCCTGTTTTGATGGAGAAATTAGACTATGGAAATTTAAATAAAATGATTGTAATAGGGAACTTAAATAGCGGAATTAATATCGAGACCTGTACCCAAAATGCTCTATTTACATTTTTTTTCAGATTCCATATTTACAAAATTTTTAAGCAGTTAATCGCTGTTCCTCAGCTTTCCAAAATGTATCCCAATCAAAATTTCCATCCGTATTAGCTACTGTTGAACGGTAAGCCAAAAAAAATTAATTTATACCAGGAGCACTTTTCCCTCCTACAGGACCTTTTGCATCTTTTGTTTTATTAACCTTTACTGGTTGTGTAGGTTGTGCTATTGGAACATGTGGTGCAGAAACAAGTGACGTCTTTTCGTCATGCGATGTTTCCTCCACTGCTTTCTTCCCACAGCAACTACCCATGAAAGATGCAACTCGTCTTGATCTTTGAATTTTCGGGTTGTTGATCCCCAGCTGCTGCTGACTTTGGAGTAAATACTTCAGATCAAACTAAGAACAATGAGCGCTCCAAAATTTTCATTCTTTCCATTATTGGGATCAATTACAGATGATCCAAAGATAAAACAAGTTTCTAGTGAAGGATCTCATGATAACATCTTGAAGAATACTAATTTTACAAAACTATCAAAACCTACTTTTCCCTTTATGCAAGGACTCACAGTTCAAACCCCACTACGACTTCCAATTTCAACTACCGTCCAAAAATCAGCTATCGAAAATACTGAATGCAAGGGACAAATTGTCACAAATATTTCAGATTTTGCAAGTTATGATATTGGACAATTTCTAGAAAAAATTCGAACGGATGTTGGCCTAAAGAAATCAATAATCAATTCCACGGAACCAGTACACCAAGGACCTCTAACTTCTCATGAACCTCCCCATATTGCACATAATCCAATAACTGATTGTGTCCCCCAAAATATAAAGATTGATGAGAACCATCACGATTTCCAAATTGAAGAAAATCTTACTAAATCGGGAAATGAATATATGGCCCATGTTCAAATTCAAGACGAAAATATACCTGTTAAATCAGTAGCTCAGGTTTCCACAGAAGACATAAAGGCCAGTCCCGGACCGAGATCGCAAGAAAAAATTGTCCCTGTGAGTAATAGTGAATTAATTCATATGGGAAATGCAGAAGTTCCTGATGATCCTGAGAGATTACCGACCCTGGAAGGATGCTTAAAAGTTGTCATGCATAGCCCACCTCCAATGCGTGATGAAGTAAACTTAACATCTATTTCTGCCTTTGTCCAAGACTTAATCCTAAATATTATTGAACAACTTAAGTCCCCACCCATCCACAAAATTGATTCAATTTTCAACGAATTGAGTGAAAGAAAAAAGGAAATATTTGAAGATTTAACTCTCCCTCTAGTCCAACCTGTCAGTAAGGAGGTTGAAAATAACTCACCCGGAACTATAAAAATTGCAGATACCACTCAAGAAATTTATTTGCAATCTGAGGTTTCTGAAAAAATTGAGACTCTTAATTTACCGGGAACAAATTTTGATACCCAATGTACCAGTGGCGAGGCTAATTTAAATCAAGAAGCTCAAGAAATAATTGCTACTCCTTGCTGTTCGCCACTTGTTAATCCTACTGATACCACAGTTGAAGAGCCGTTATCTCCTGTATCGGTTCCAACACCAACCACAGCCCCTCTCGAAAGCAACACAATCTCTGTTGTTGAAAAAGCAGAATTTATTACTGAGAAAATTGAAGAACCAGAAAAAATTTCCAGTCCTCACAATTTACTCGACCCAAAATCACCTCCAAAATTTCCTTCTTTACTCCAATTTGAAGTACAAGATTTCTCTAGCTCCTTCTCTATCGCTGACCTAAATCCTGAACCTATTTTTTTACCTTCTGCTCGTTCTTCTCTTGAGAAGAATTACAAAACCGCATTTGAAAATTTTGGGTGTGAAAAAACCGACGATATTCAAAATTTGATTCTTCAACTTAAAAAATCCAAAAAAATTTGCCTGTTGGAAGACCAAGACGAAAAACCGACAAAAACACCTCCCAAACGTCCCCTACTTCCTCCTGAACTTAGAATTCTCCAAACGGAAGATTTTCTTGGTTCTTCAGGTGTTGCTGTTTGTAAGTGGGACAAATTAGTCAAGAAAAAGAAAGTCAGAGCTCTGCATCCTTCACATAATTGAAAAAAAAGGGAATTTTTGCAAGAAGATATATTTGTTGTAAAAATGTTGGTACATTTAAGTGGGTTTCGATGTAGAAATAATACAGTGCAAAATACGAGTTTACAACATCATTCTTGTTTAAGTCGCCCTTTTTCGAATAATATGTTTAAAGGAATTCCAGTTCCTCAACCTCCAAAAAAAAAGAAGGATATTCTTCCTGAAATAGAACCACAAAAGGAGTTTCCTGGCGTTCCTTTAGCTCAACAAACACATAGAATAATGGCGGGTATTATCTTCCAAAGACATCCCTACGTATTCCCTCCAACTCCAGCCATGGATATTGAAGCAAAGAGAAGATTCGACGAAAAACATGCAAAATTGAAGAAATTGCAAGACGAATACGATGACAAAGCGTAAGAAATTCTTCTTCTTTTCTTAATTATGGTTAGGGTTGAAGAGGAACTTGCATCGATGAAAGGGGAGCTCAAAGATAAAGAAGGTGCTACTGATACTGGAAAGAAGAAAGAGAAAAAAAAGAAAGAATCCACAGAGGTACCTGGTACCAGTACTCCAACTGTAGAGGGCACTCCTTCAACTTCACCTACAAAAACAGAAAAAGTAGAATTAGATCCTCTTTATGCTGAAAAATTACGAAAAATGATGAAAGTAACAGAAGAAGAAGAAGAGGAAGAAGTTGTTATGTCGAAGGAAGGTTCAATTTTGACGCTGGCAGATCAACAAAATGATCGCAAATCGTTGAATCGAAAAGTTACCGAAAGATTATATTTGATTGTAAAAAAAGATCGTAATGACCATTCTTGGGGTTTTCCAGAGGCTTTATATGATCCTGCAGAGGATGGAAGTTCGCTCAGAAAGGTAGTTTGCAACCAAGATTCAAGTAAATAATTGTTTAGACTGCAGAGAGACACTTTTATCAAATATATCGTCCCAGTGAAATGAAAGCATTTTTCATTGGCAACGGTCCTGCTGGTTATTATACATACGACTATGACGCTGAAAACCAAAAAAAGTTAGGTGCACAAGGCTCAAAAGTAGGAACATTATTGATTATCGTATTTTATTTTGAGAATTTAAAACTTTTCATTCTTGTTAAAATTCATTCTCACAATCATAGATTTTCTATTTCAAAGCACAATATATTGTTGGAAATCCAGCTGTAAAAATGCCGTGGTATAAAGATTGGTTATGGGTGACAAAATACGAACTCAAAGAATACCTCGACACAAAAGAAGCATCTTATCTTGAAAAGTTACTCTGGGATGACTTACACACGATTGATTTTGAAAAAGATCCAAAAGAAAATACTGCACAACAAGAACAAAAATGAGAGCTTATTTTATTGCGAATAAATTAACCAAAAGAATTCATGTTCACCTTTGGCATCTCCTTCATTGTCCTGCAAGCAATTAGCTTGGTTCATTAGAAAAACACAAAAAAAAGGAAAGAGTAACATAATCAGTACAGCAAGTTGTCTTCAAAGAAACACTTGGACGGTAATTCCAATATTCCATCATATAAACAAACAAAACAAGAAAAAAGTAATCCACTTACTATTTGAAGGATGGATGACAGTTGAGAGTATTGGCATTCCTTAATTAATGGTTAGAATGGTCCAGATCTTTTTTTGCCGACGGTCCAAATAGAAAGATAGAGAAAAAAAGTTCTCAGGAGAAAACTTTTCAGATGGAGCTATTCCAAAGAAATCTTGTTGGGTTCATCGAATTTCTTGTTTGCTGGTTGAGGTTCAAGTTGAACAAGACGTCGACACTGTTTATTACATATGTCTTTTTCGTGTCGTTTTTTTTTCGAAGAATTTGTTCCACAAACACAAGACGATGAAGCGAAAAGGTTGAATTCGAGGTTGTGGTTTTCATTTTCAAAAAACAAAACATAAGCAACAATATCAGTATGGATACTAAACAAACACACAACGCTGTTAGCGATTAGTAAGCTCTTCTTCCCACTTTCTTAACTATTGTAGTGACTTGCTCGCTAAAATTCTCATAGTTGGTGATTCTGGAGTTGGAAAATCATCATTAATGTTACAGTACGTTGATGGAGCCTTCAATACTACTTTTACACCCACTCTTGGAGTTGATTTCTCCTTTCGAAGAATCGTCGTAAAGGATATGAAAGTCAAAATGCAAATTTGGGATACTGCTGGCCAAGAACGATTTCGATACATTACGTCCAGTTATTACAGAGGATCTTCTGGAGTTTTAATAGTCTATGATGTATGCGATGCTACAAGCTTCAAAAATATTCCTGCCTGGTACGCTGAAATTAAGCGTTTCACTCCTGAAAATACCCCTATTATTTTGGTTGGAAACAAAGCCGACCTTTCTACTCGAGTTATTGAAAGCTCTGAAGGAAAAGCCCTTGCTGACTCTTTGAATATCCCTTTTCTTGAAGTCAGTGCCAAAACTGGAGATGGAGTAGAACAAATCTTCCAACAACTCGCTGAACAACTCATTGAACACAAAGTTAATATGTCAAAACCCTTCTCTAACAAGAAACTCCCCGTTGGAAAGAAACCAATTGACTGCGGATCTACATTTGGTTGGTGCAAATGTGCTATCTTATAAGAAACTAATATCTGAGATAATTATGGCGGGGATAAATAGTGCATTTATTCTTCTGTAAAATAAAATTAATTTACAATTTCCAAATTGCTTTTTTTAAAATGGTTTTTCTAACCAAATAAATAATTTGAATTGGAAATATTAGTAATAGTTAAATACTACTAATTTACGCCAGAAAGGACCACCAGTTTTCACTTGGTTAGCTAACTCCTAGACATTCAATGCTCCGAAATCTCCCCTCCAAAATAAACACCAAATAACCAAAATATATTAATAACGATCATTTATTGATATAAGCAATTATTTTCCGAGCGCAAGAAGAAGATTTCCTCTAATCATATGATAAAAGAAACTCAAAGTAAATGTTTCATCCAAGAATCCATCATAATTCATGGCTGTTTTCATAAATATTGCAAAGCTATGAGCGTCTCTGGAACCTGCTTTGATCAAGCTTCCAAACATTTTGTCCAAGATTGGGATAAAGTAGTACAAGTTTCCTCCTCCACTGGTTTGTTTAAATCGCATATCACTAGCTGCTGCTAATAGATAAGCGAGAGATAGTTTTTTGGACAAATCTTTTTGGAAATCATGTTCCCAATTAGGTTGATGAGAATCTACAAAAGTTAGATACCATCGTAAAATTAATTACGTTTCCAAAGGTGATAATCTAAAAGGAAGACGCTTTCAGCACCGGTTGTTAATCCTTGTCCATAGACAGGATTAAAACTAGCAACAGCATCTCCAAGGGCGACAAATCCTTTCAAAGGAGTTTTTTCATAATGGTAATAGTCACTTCCATCTTTGGCGTAGGGCATTGGTTTTCGTACAATTTTTCCAGCTTTGTACATTTCGTAGGCTCTTGGGTATTCTTTCAAGTATTCTTCAATTTGGTCAATTTCTCGAGGGGGTCGAGAAAGGCCTCCAATTGTAATTAAAGTAAAGTTAATTTCCTTTTTTCCCCATGGAAGGAGGATCACTCCGTTGTGGGTATTTGGAGGATGGGGTTGATAATACAAAAATGTAGGAGGACAATTTTTTTCGTATTCTACACAGAATCCCATGTAATTGAGATTACTTTTGACGCTTGTTTTTTCCAAGGGAAGTCCAGTTTGAGTTGGAATTAATTGATGAGAGGGAGCATTTGCTCCCCCACAATCGGCTACCATATCTGCATAAATTTCTTCTATCTTTCCGTTTCGTTGATATTTCACTCCGATAATTTTGGATTTATCTTTGACATCCGTAATAAAGGAAGTAACAGTTGCTTCGTCGAGAATAGTGACATTGGGGACTTTCTGTGTTCTTTCACGGACCATAATTTCTAAGAGGTTTCTTTGTATAGATGAATAGGCTACTCCTAATTCTCCTCTTTTCATTGGTGCTCTCCATCCTCCTTCGCTGTGCCATTGGGAATCAGATCCCCAGTCAAAGAAAACTGCTTCTGGATGATCTTCAACAGCTTGAGCTTCAATAACTTAGAACCAATTCCTTCTCGGTTACCTAGTCCGGGAAATATTCTGTTTAGCGTTTGTAATCCTCTCCATAAAAGGGTATGGCTTTGATATGCTTGTGGCACGTGACATCTATCTGGTTCCATTTTGGCTTTTTCAAGGACTATGACTTCTTTTGAATGTTTTGAGAACATCTTTGCAGCAGCCATTCCTGACTCAAGTTGATTTTTTGAAAATGTGCGTACCTACTATACTTCCTCCGATAATAACCACTTTCTGAAATGGTTGCTTGGGATTTTTTTCGTCCAATGGCACTGTGTTCAATTCAATAGGTCGATAATCCATCGTGGCCCAAGGCATTACGTATTTCCAGAAAATCGTAAAGGCCAAAAATACCCCTAGAATAAATTCGATCATTTTTCTTGTTGTTTTTGGTTTGTGGATGTTCAATAATGAAAATTGGACGATTTCAACAAAACTAGTGGTTTCTTGAGAACAAACGAACTTCAGGAATCACGTGACTTTTTTTCTTCGTTTATCGCGAGGTCCAGCGTACGCAGAGGCGGCAAACAAACCTATCGATGGTTGCTAAATCCTACCTCCTCCTGAGAAAATGCCCACCTCTGCAAGTTCCTTGGTCCTGGTTCCTCTGTAGTACGAACTCACTCGTCTCCGCAAACAAAACAGTACAACGACACAAGCGACGTCAGTTGTTGGAAAACTGTCTGTGTGAGTGTAGATGGGGTGGAAAACTATTCTCGCCATTTCTTTATTGGGAATTTCTGCAATTCTTTCTCCCATTCTACAAAATTTTGAGAAGAAGTTCATTTTGTTTGTGTTATGTTGTTCAATCCGGTTGGTGCAACTATTTGCATTGAAGTGGCTTTTGCAACTAACAAGGCCACCAATTACCGCCCGATTTATTGTTTTGGAATTTATAGTTTCTCTTGGCGAACTGGCGCTTTCATACGACCTCTATTTGAACTTATCGTCTAATGAACGTGTAAATATTATGTTGCGATTTTTTTCTGCATTCGGATCACTTTTAGCGGTAGAATCGATCAAAGAAAAAATAATTAAATCCTTCTCTTGGACAATACTTGTAATAATTTTTGTTACTTTTGCTGTACTTTAGTACAAAGTTAAAAAAACTCCGAAATTATTCGAAAACTCAATTTTCTCGTTTATGTCTTTGTAGACTTCCTACATAATCGAACAAATACTTACAGGTGTCACCGGTGAAATGTGCATTGGCAGCTTTATCTAAGGATAAATTCAAGTATTAGGAGTGGAAATTGTCGAGGTCTAAATTTACACTTCAAGATGAAAATATGTGTTTCATGCCAGGTCTCGGGTTTCAAGTGGAAAACTAAAAATAACCTCAAAAGAAACCAAAAAAACTGTTAAACTTTTTGCACCTCAAGCAAAGAAACAACAACAAATTTAACTAACAAACTGCTGTAATAATACGAAAATGAGAGAAGTAATTTCCATCCACATTGGACAAGCTGGAGTTCAAGTTGGTAACGCCTGCTGGGAACTCTACTGTTTGGAACACGGTATCCAACCAGACGGTCAAATGCCATCTGATAAGTCAGTTGGATATGGTGATGATTCCTTCAACACCTTCTTCTCTGAAACTGGAGCTGGAAAACACGTCCCAAGATGTGTCTTTTTGGATCTTGAACCCACTGTCGTTGATGAAGTTCGAACTGGAACTTATCGACAATTGTTCCACCCTGAACAATTGATTACTGGAAAGGAAGATGCCGCCAACAACTATGCCAGAGGACACTATACCATTGGTAAAGAAATTGTTGACCTTTGCCTCGACCGAATTAGAAAATTGGCTGACCAATGCACTGGTCTCCAAGGATTCTTGGTCTTCCACTCCGTTGGAGGAGGTACTGGTTCTGGATTTGGTTCTCTCTTGTTGGAACGATTGTCTGTTGACTACGGCAAGAAATCCAAACTCGATTTCTGTGTCTACCCCTCTCCTCAAGTTTCTACTGCTGTTGTTGAACCTTACAACTCTGTGTTGTCTACCCACTCTCTTTTGGAACACACTGACGTCGCCTTCATGCTCGACAATGAAGCCATTTATGATATCTGCCGAAGATCCCTCGACATTGAAAGACCCACTTACACCAACTTGAACAGATTGGTTGCTCAAGTTATCTCTTCCTTGACTGCTTCCCTCCGATTCGATGGTGCCCTCAATGTTGATGTTACTGAATTCCAAACCAACTTGGTACCTTATCCTCGAATTCACTTTATGTTGTGCTCTTATGCCCCAGTTATCTCTGCTGAAAAGGCCTACCACGAACAACTTTCTGTTGCTGAATTGACCAACTCTGTCTTTGAACCCGCTAACATGATGGCCAAATGCGACCCAAGACACGGAAAATACATGGCTTGCTGTTTGATGTACCGAGGAGATGTCGTCCCCAAGGATGTCAATGCCGCCGTCGCTGTCATTAAGACCAAGAGAACCATTCAATTTGTTGACTGGTGTCCCACTGGATTCAAATGTGGTATCAACTATCAACCACCCACTGTTGTTCCTGGAGGTGATTTGGCTAAAGTCAGCCGAGCCGTTTGCATGTTGTCCAACACAACTGCTATCTCTGAAGTCTTCTCTCGAATTGATCACAAATTTGATTTGATGTACGCCAAGAGAGCCTTTGTTCACTGGTACGTCGGAGAAGGAATGGAAGAAGGAGAATTCTCTGAAGCCCGAGAAGATTTGGCTGCCCTCGAAAAAGATTATGAAGAAGTTGGATCTGAATCTGCTTCTGGAGAAGGAGCTGAAGAAGGAGGTGATGAACAATAAGCACCTTTGCTCTCTCTTGCAACATTGTAAGAATAATTTTGTCCATAAAAATAAAAAAATCAACAAAAAAGTCACACTTCTGAATGATTTTATTTCTTTCTTCTCTTTGAAAAATTTAGTTGCCGCATTTGGAAAACATATTGTACAAACTCATTGGGAGAAACTAATTCTTGGAGTAGCATATGGATCTTCTTCCTCTTCATGAACTTCTTGATCTTCTGCTGGAAAAAATTACTAATCGTTGAAATCTATATATACTTTTAGATTTTTTGGCAAAATATGCTTGTAAACTCTCTTTTTTTGTAATAATAGGGAATTCTGCTTGTGGAATTTCTGTCGTTGCATCCTTTTGGGTTTCTTTGGTAGATTTCCGTGAAGTTACACCCAATATTGCATTAATATCATCGTTGCTGTAAGATTTTACATTTTTGGAAGTAAGTGTACGTTTTCGTCTGACAATGTGAGTCGAACTAAAGTTAATTTACATAAAATGTTTGGGAGTAACCGACTTAGGTTCTTCAGCGACACTAGTGTCCACTATAGTTTCAACAGCAACTTCGGTTTCGGTCAATAGCTTTGTTTTTTTCCGCTTTTTCTTTTTTTCTTCGCCTGATGATGCTTTTGTAAATAATTGTAATGTTTCTTTTTCTTCTTCTGGGACAGATTCTTGAGTATTATAAACAGAATTTAAGTTTTGAAGTATTCCTGAAAAGATCACGGCGTTATCTTCCCAGTTATGATTAAGATTTTTGGAATTAGCTCCAATTCCTAAGAACGAATTACACAATCAATGTAAAAGTACCTCGTTTTTCTATGATTTTTTTTGCCTTTATGTTTTCCGTAATTCCTTGTTCATTTACTCCAAGTCCTTTTCCTTCACTCCATCCCTGAAGTGTTAAAATGTACCACCCTTTGTACCATTTTTGACATCATTTTAAACCCAAAATTTGTTTTATCATTTACCCACTGTTCGTTATTTGGATCAACAGAAATTCTCTGTTTTCTCTCTTTTCGAGTAATACTGTTTTGTTCAGCGATGATGCATTTTTACCAACTTACATTATCTGGGCACTCATTCTTCTTCTTTTCCCTTTTCTGGCAAATTGGACAGAGTTCCTCCTCGTGTGGATTGAAACTTCCCTCCAGAACAAAGGCAAACAAAAAGAACAAATTGCCAAACCTAATGGCATCGCCAACAAAAGACACTTTTCCTGCTACGCAAAACCCAGAAAAATCAGGTAGAATTTTTGAAACGTAATGAAGGTATTAGCGATTTCGCAATTTCTGGACCGTCTCGGGTTGGCTGAATACTCTTCTACATTTGAAACAAATCATATCGATTTTGAAACTCTGAAAGAATTGGATGACAGTCATCTTGAAAGTAGAACATTTTATACTTTTTGCTTATCAATTTTTTTTTTCAAAGAAATGGGAATACATAGTATGGGTCACAGAATTAAGCTATTGAAGGCCATCGAAGAGTTCAAATCTGTTGATTCACCTGTTGTGGCACGAGAGAGTGTAGAATATCCGTGCAAGATTATCGTTGTTGGAGATGTCGGTAAATTTTTACTAAACTGTGTATTTATTGTAACACTTATTGAAATTACAGCTACTGGAAAGACAAGTCTAATTCAAAGATATACTGTGGGAACGTTTGATGGCAATTATAAAGCTACAGTAAATATTTGCACTGAAAATATCACAAACTATTTAGATTGGTGTCGATTTTTGTGTCAAAGAATTACCATGGAATCAAAACACAGTAATTAGTGTACAATTATGGGATATTGCAGGTTCATTTTTTACTACAATTGTTGATACGAATATGTAGGCCAAGAAAGATTTGCGAATTTAACTCGAGTATGTGACATTTTATTTTAAGTCATAGTTGTAGATGTACTATAGAGAAGCAAGGGGAGCTTTCATTGTATTTGATGTAACGAAGGAAAAAACATTCCAATCCGTGACAAAATGGAAACAAGATATCGACAGCAAGGTTACCCTACCAAACGGTAAAATTATTCCCGTCGTTCTTTTGGCCAATAAGGTACCCTCTTTTCTAATACCGCAATCTAATATTTCCAGTGTGATCTACTCAAAGAAGAAGAAAGAAGATCACTAAATTATGACAAATTTTGCGATGAGCATGGCTTCGAAAAATGGTAGTTTGATACACATACATTTTAGTAACGATTTTTAGGTTTTTGACTTCAGCCAAAGACGATCTTGGAATTAAAGAAGCTTCATATTATTTAGTAGAGAAAATACTCGAAAACGAACAATTCGATTTATCTAAAGGAAGTGTAAAGGACAGCCATCAAAGTTTTCCAACAGCACAACCAAGATCGCGTAACTGTTGTCCTTTTAATTAATGTTTGTATACCTTGGAATTATACAGTCTGTAAATTATATTATTACTACCTTTATCAAACACTTTTGGATTTATATATCCTGAAAATAAACAAAAAAATCGAAAAAATTTTTTATCAATTATTGAACATGCTTTTGTTCCGAATGTGATACATTTGTAAAAGATGTTGTTGATTTAGTGTAACATCGAATGAGTACAAAATTGAATTTTAAATTTTGCTTCGTATTTTGGAAATGAAAGGAGTAACGTTGGGAATAAAATGACTTGGTTGTTTTGCCCAAAAAAAATGTGATTTTGCTCCTATTTTCGGTGAAAGATTTAAAGATTCTAAGCTCAGGTATTGAAATTCGTGCTCGGAAGCAGCCATTTTCGAGGCAAAATATTTTGATCCTTTTTGGGGACAAAAAGTGTCTGCTTCCATGTTGAACCATATGAAGGGTTTGTTAATCTACGTATATTAGTTGCACAGATATGGTACTTGTTTCAAATTTTCTTCGAGATCGTAGGGGCAATTTCTCAATTTCCACTTTCCGTTTCTTGCCTCATAACACCAATCTTTCATCATGCCGGCAGATTCTCGGGTTCCAAAACCAAAGTATTGGCCTCAAAGAAATAAAGAAATAACTGTTTTGAATTTACCTGGATAATATCCGAGGATTGAAGATATCAACCAAATTAGCCAGGAAAATATCAGCAAAACAAATCCAAAGTGCTTCCAGTGAACAGAAGTAGATGTAATCATGATCAAACCAACGACATCGTTGTAGATGTCTTGACCTAAAAACGTTAATATTGCAATTTCATTTTACTTCCAGTATGTAATAAATAGGAAAGATATAAGACGGACAAGTGCCCTCCAAGAGAGTGTCCAGTTAGAATTATTTTACAGTTAGGAAATAACTCTCGGGTTTTCTCCACAACTGATGAGAATTCGTACCGAATCATATCAAAATATCTTCAAATTGAATAATTAATTTTTTGCCTTCTCAAATACCCCCAATCTCCATGTTTTCCTTTTCCCGCTCGAATATTGGAAGATCCAAGACCTGAATTGAAATTTAACAATATTCTTAAGTCCATACCACGGTATTCACCCACGACAACGTGATATTTTTGTCTCGCTAGTTCCGAAGCAAGGGTAAAATAGAACGAAGCTTTCACTCCTAACGCAGGATGTAATATCAAAACCATGTTTGATTCTTCTTGTGCTCGGAAGACAAACATATCCGTATGAGTACCGTCTTATACCAAATTTACATCACAACGACAACCTACCTTTTTGGGTTAATCTTACGCTCTCCATTAATACCCTCCCACTATAATGGCTTCCAATAATATGGCTTGTTGCCTTTGTGGGAACTTTACAAAAACTGGAATCACGTGGCGAAATTCATTGGCGGTACAAAAATTGAATACTTGAAACTTACAATATATAATCTATCAAACTTTTTATTTTGCCTTCATTTGTTTATAATTCATCATGTTCCTTGTTATTCTTTGCTGAATCCCCCGATTTATTTTCATTTTCATCGATATTAGTTTCATGATCATCATCTTCATCGTCTTCGCCATCATCGTCTTCATTCAAAGTTTGTTCAACTTTTGGTTCTTCGGGTTTTTTTACAGACTTTTTTGGTCTTCTCGACAAAACTCTTAATTTGGCATCCAATTCTCTTGATTTCTTGAATATTTCATCGACAGTAAATATTGGATCTTCAAAAGGTGAAAGTGCAGCTTGTTTTGTTGCCTTTTCACCAATTTCTTTTTCAGCCTTATCAATAGCTAAAAGCATTTCTGCAAATTCTTCTTGGGTGATATTTAAAGTAGCTGAAATATTCATCAAAACTTCTTTTGAGAACATTAAGAAAGATCCAAATTGAGCTAAAGCTTTAGGTCTTTCTTCTGATTCATATTTTCTCTTGACAATTTTGTCACCAACAAATTTTAAGGAAGATGAAACATCTTTATAAGTTTGAGTATCAGAGTCAGCACCTTCTTCATATAACCAATTTCCAGCAGTATTTAATTGTTCTGTAAATTTTTCACGTTCTTGTGGAGTGGTAACTGCATCGTAGACTTGACTTTCTAATTTTTCTTTCATGTCATAAATGTAACTTTCAAGATTATTTTTTTCTCGTTCTTTTTCTTTTCTGAGTTCAATTTTCTTTCGAATATCTCGAATGCTAAAAACAAAAATGTAAATTTCATGTGGTGATTCTTACATGAATAAATTTTGTTGTGTTTGAGTTTCGGATAAGCCAGGACCTTCAATCATGGAGAGCGTTAATTTAACACGATGATTTCTCTTGACTTGTTTGGTTTCATAAACGGTAACATTTTCTGTTGTCGATTCGACATCGTCAACTTTTGGAGGAGCTTCTTTTTCAACTTTTTCAGGAGTTTCTTCCTGTTTGACTTCTTCATTGAAGGAAGAACTTTCCTCTGACTTTGGAAATTTTTCATCTGAATCTTCATTTAAAGGAGTAGTAGATTCCTCATTATTATTGGCAGAATCTGCTGTTGCAGAGTCAGAAGATGTTTCAGTTGTCTTGTTGGCAACAATTACTTTTGGAACTTGAACTGTAGAAATAAGGGTGATTTCAGCTTCAATTTTTTCAATCTCAAACATTCCTTTTGGATCAAGGCGGAAGTTTGCAGAAAGTCGTGGTTTTCCAGTAAAATTGAACATTTCTGTTGTTGGTACTCCATTCACTTGATAACTTGCAATTGATTTTGTTGTTCCTTTTGGAAGTTGTTGTGAAGAAACATATTCCAATGCAAGAGTAAAGTTTTGATCGAATGAAAAATTGATAGTTTTCTTTGCATTATATCGAGAACCTGCAGAAAATAACAAAGTATCTTTTTTTTCTAAATGACAAAGTTGAGTTTCTTTGAATAGAAAATTACCTGATTTATCGTTGGTTTGGAAAATAACTTGTGCTCCAAATGGTGATAATTCTTTGACTTTAATGGGTCTGGCTCTAAATGAACTACTCATGGTAGCAGCATAAAAGGCAGCACCTAATACAGAACTTTCATCTGTATTTAGATGTTTGTCAATATCTTTTCCAACTGCCTCTGCTAATTTTTGTTGGAATTTTGGAATTCGAACTCCTCCCCCGTAGATTTCAACATAAGAAAGATCCGACTTACAAATATTAGTCAAGTCAAAAATTTGTAATTACTGTTGTAATATTGTTTCTGGTCATAATTTCTCGGATAGGTAGCATGGCTCTTTCAAACAAATCTTTGGAAAGTGTTTCAAATTGTTCTCTTGTCACGGTAATTTGAAAATCATAGTCAGGGAATAATCCTTCAACCTAGTTAAAGGATAGTAGTTGGAATAATAATCTTCAATGACATACCGAAGCTCGAACATCTTGATTGGCACTTAAAATTTCTTTAGCTTTTTGGGCTTCTTTGAAGAGTTTGTTGTATGCCTTTGGGTTTTCCTTTTGAGAAATCTGTTGGCCAGTCTTGGCAGCAACATCTTTGATAAAAAGTTTGACTAACTCGTAGTCGAAATCACGTCCACCTAAGGAATCATCCCAAGCTACATCAACAACTTGAATTTGAGCTAAAAGAATATTAATCCCAGGAAATTATTTGAGAATTACTTATTGTTTTGTTCTTATTTTTTTCATCAGGTGTTCCAGAAAAATGAATAAGACTCACTTTTGTGGAACTGCTACCCATATCATAAAATATCGCTTTTACTTGATTTGAATCAAAATCTCTTTCAATAGCAAAGTTGATGGCAGCAGCAGTATTATCTGTAAGGAATGCCAACACATTCAATCCAACCAATTTGGCGGCATCAACAATTGCTTGACGTTGGTATTGTGTAAAAAAAGGTGGGACCTGATATTTTAGACTTTGATCATTTGTTACCGTAATCACACAATCTCTGACATCAGTTTCGGCTGTTTTTTTGGCAATATCTCTAGCTCGTTCAAGAAGGAAAGCAACTACCGTTTCAATAGAGTATGTATCGCTTCCTACAGAGATCGCTATTGATTTTGTGCTGTGAAATAATTAGAATAAATCCAATAAAATTACTTATTTGGATGTTCGATAGCATTTTGGGGTAAGTAAGGATGATTACGCGCAATGTAGGGATCTGTTAAACTTCTCCCTAACAGCTGTGTAGAATACAAAATTGTTCGTTGAGGAAATCTCGTAGCCTACAAAATTTTAGCGCCATATCGATTCGTACCAAGTTTTTGGCGTCTGTACCTACGAGCAAATCGTCAGTAAATGCGACAGCAGATGCCGTTTTTCTGGATGACTGCTCATTTAGGGCCACTTCAACACTTTTCCCTTTTACAAGTGCAACTTTAAACCATTCCGAGCCAAAGTCAATTCCAATTACTAGGCTGTGGCAGACAAAGGGGTTCAACAAAACTACCAGAAGGAAAATTTTTGATACAAGACCAAGTGTATTCATTTCTAATTTTTTGTGATGTAGAATCACTATTTTTTTGGTGACGTGTCCTAGAAAGGTTGAAGAATTTTCAAAAAAACAAGAATCGGATGACTCTGAGTTTATTTCCAAAATGGCTTCCAATTTTACTCAACTGTGACAGATTTTGCCAAATTTCTGGGTTGGTCTACATTAGCTCCTCGGAGAACAGCAATATGATAGGATAATAATTGAAGAGGTACAATATTCAGTAAACCTTGCAAGCAATCTTCTGTGGCCGGAATTGGTAAAGTAAAATATGAGGGGAGGCTTGCTGCTTCATCTTCATTACAGAGTACAATTGGTTCTCCTTTTCTGGAGGTAATTTGGTTAAAACAGTTTTTCATTTTTTCGTAGGTTGAGTCTTTGGTTCCGACAAAGATAATAGGCATTGCGGAATCAACAAGTGCCAATGGTCCATGTTTCAATTCTCCAGCCATTACTGCTTCACAGTGAATGTAGCAGATCTCCTTGATTTTCTAAACATGGTAAATATATATTTAGGACGAATAATACCAAAGCGGCTTCTAAAGCAGTCGCATATTGATAACCTCTCGCCATGATTAAAATACTTTTTTCTTGATACAATTTCTTGGCTAATTCTTTTATCTTATCTTCCATCTTTAGAATTCTGAAACTCATTAGCAATCCAAATAATTTACTTTTGGATTTTATGCGGTAACGTTGAGAGTTCTTGAATAATTTTAATTCGTCGTTCAAGAGTAGATGTTGTATCATCTCCACAAAACAATGCAGTCAAAATGAGCGCAACTATTTGACTAGTGTAAGCTTTTGTTGAAGCGACACCAATTTCTGGACCACAATTCAAATTAACGCCACAATGAGTCATTCTTGCAATAGTACTTCCTGCCACATTGGTAATTCCGACGCAAAGTGCATGTCTGGCTTTACAATACTCAAGCGCTTTAATTGTATCAGCGGTTTCTCCTGATTGACTGATGAAAATACAGGTATCATTTCGAAGAACTGCAGGAGAACGATCGAGAAAGTCACTCGCCAGTTCAAGGTGAATTGGAATTCTAATTAATTCTTCCAATATCGGTCGGGTCTAAACGAATGAATTACTACTAATAATTTCAATAATTACCGCCACCGCACTATGGAAAGAAGTGCCACAAGCAATCATAATCAATCTCCTACTCGATTTTATGTCTTCTTTGAATGCAACAAGCCCACCCAGCTTGACGGAATTTTGTGTGAAATTGATTCGTCCTCTCATTGTGTTTAAGACACTCTCTTCTTGCTCGAAAATTTCTTTCAACATAAAGTGAGCAAATCCTCCTTTGTTAATTTGATCTAATTCCATTTCAATTGTACTTAATTCTCGCGAATCCACACCATCTCTATAAAAAATTAGTCATTGAACAATTTTTTACTTTTGGACGTTGTAATATTGCAGTCTTCCGTTGTGAATGTGGACTAAGTCATCATCATGCATGTAGATGACTGACTTTGTATGCTCAATTATAGCGCTAATATCAGAAGAAAAGAAATACTCCATATTGTCTTTTTGAGTCTCAGTTTGACTCGCAATCACTAATGAACTTGGCGAAATTATTTGGATAATTCAGAAATTACCTCAAGTGTAGATCGTCAGTGGAAGAACTCAGTTTCATTGGTGCTACTGTTACTTTTTTTTGTTTCTCGTAACCATCAGGAAATTTAATTCCCAAAGTTAAAGGGCTGCCTCGTTTGACCGCAATTGCTTCACTTGGGAAATGTGAACTTTTCACTAGAATTGCAAAAGCTCCTTTCTGTTGGTTGTAAGTAATTCAATTTAATTGGAGCTACTATGATAGAGGTAACTTCCAGTATGATGCTCGTGAAAGTCAAGTTCTTGTTTTGGTCGTATATGTACTTGGCTAATTTGGGAATTACTTCGGTATCGGTATCAGATTGAAATACGTAGCCTTTCTTGGTCTGCAAGAGTCAATTTCAATAGAGTATAACAAATACCAGCATTTGTCGAATTGACGCATAATTTGTAATAATTCCATTATGAACAACTACAAATTCGTTGTTTGGATCCGAAGGTTGAGGGTGGCTGTTCTTTTCGCACGGCTCCCCATGAGTAGCCCATCTAAAAACTATCACTAAAATGAAAGAACTTTTACCGTGTGTGGGCGATTCCAACATGATTATCAACCTTTTCTTTATCAAAAGTCATTGAATTCAAAGTTTTTTCTAAAGCATCAATTGGACCCTTAACTCTGAATAGCTATGATAGTTAACAGATGGGCGAATATGTACCATTGGGATTTTTTCTTTTGAGTCTATTGAAATGCCAGCTATTAAAGTATTGGTAGGCAGAGTAAATAGTACCAGAATCATATCCTCGATATTCAAGTCTTTTCAATCCTTGAATCAAAATTTTCAAGATCTCTTCACGAGTTTTTGGTGCATAATAGTTCAAATAGCCAAAGATTCCTAATTCGCATTATTCATGAACTCAAGATTCTTATTGGTTACCGCACATCTTCCTTCTTTTTTGGGCGAAAAAATCCTTTTTTTTCCACGTAGTTAAGTTTATGAAAAAATGCATAATAAATCCATCTCAACGTGGCAAAATTACAGGGTGCTTTAAATCCCAATGAAAGAGAAATTTTGTTCCACAAACATGAGCTCTTGGCATTCTAATGGGAGGTCAATGTTTCTCCGTGGAAATTTTTTCGAAGTATCAAAAAATGGAAAAGGAAAATGACCACAAGGTACAAATTGAGCAATTTGAGATATTTGATGAAAAAGAAAATTTAATTGGGACTGCTCCTCGTCCTGAAGTACACAAAAACGGATACTTTCATCGAGCCACAAATATATTTGTTCTGAATCCAAAAGGAGAATTATTAATCCAAAAAAGAGCAGCAAACAAAGACATTTGCCCATCGCTATGGGATTTATCATGCGCAGAGCATTTGAAATGCGGTGAGACTTATAAGGACGCGGCAATAAGAGGTCTTAAAGAAGAACTGAATATAGATATCAAAGAAAGCGATTTGGTACCACTTTGTGATCCAATTTTGAATAAATATGAACATCCAGAGAAAGGAATCCAAGGTACAGTTTGCAGGATTCAAAATTAATTTCCGTAAGATTACGAATTTAATGTGTGTTGGAAACTCATATATAACGGCAATTTTGCAATTGATAACGACGAAGTTGTGGATGCAAAATGGGTTTCTCTTTCAGATCTAAAAAAACTCGTAAATTCAACGCCAGAAATGTTTACACCCTGGTTTTTGAACTGTTTGTCCGCTTGCAATATTTTGCCAATTGATGAAACCTCTTAAATTGTTTCCCATGCGTTCCAATACTTGTACTTATAAATAGTGAAAATCACTGTGAATTCTCACTCTTGAAGCAAAAAATTCATTTCCCCAAGTTTTTATTTATTCGACAACAACAACTTTTTCTTATTGGAATGGATTCGAATACAAATGAGACTCTGAAAGCAGATGTCCTTAATGGAATTTGGATTGGTAGTTGTCCACCATATCCTCAATATAAGTGTCCTACAAATCCAATATTTTGGACTTTGTCGGCAGTGACTATTTCGTCTGTATGTCATATTGTTGGGGCAGGTTATAATTCGGATGGCCAAGAAAAATTGTTCCCATTTCTTGTATATGGAAAATTTGACCCTTTAACTCGATTTTTTTCTGTGAAAAAAAAATATCTTCCTGGTCTCAGTATTCAGGCAGTTGAAGTTAAATTTGAAGGCAAACTTAATTCTAAGAGCAAAGAAGAATTAGTAATTGAAGGTACCTGGTTTAACGAATCAAGTTTATATTCCGGTACATTTGTGTGCATGAAACAAATTCCTTCCCCACAAAAACAAGACACAGAAGGGAGTCCCATATCTATGGAAAAGTTGATTGGACAAGTCAAAGAACAAATTCCAAAATTAAACAAAAATTCCACCGAGTTAGAAAATATAAAATTGCTGTTGGATGAAACCACAAAGCTATTAAATGTACAAATTGAAGAAACCAAGAGAAGAGAACAGTTGAATCAATGTGCGATTTGCATGGAATCATCTCCAAGATACGCTATTGTTCCTTGTGGCCACTTATGTTTATGTGAAAAATGTAAAGGAGAAATTACAGATTCCCATTGCCCTGTTTGCCGATCGAAAGCCAATCAAATCTTAAAAGTGTTCTTTTAAGCCAGTTGTAAATAAATTCCAAAATAATTCGAAATTTTTTTTTCAAATTATTGATATATTTAAACTTGATTGCAGTAATTACATATTTTCATTTAATTCTTTTGCTTTTTTGATCCTTTTGCTTTAGTATCTTTCTTTTCTTCTTTTTCTTCCCCTTCACTTTCTTCCTTGCTTTTTTCTTTCTTGGTTGCTTTTTTCTCAGTTTCTTTCTTTTTAGGAGCTTCTTTCTTTGGGGTTGAAGTTTTTTCCTTCTTTTTCTCTTGTTTTTCTTCTTCTTCATCTTCTCCTTTTGTCTGTTTTCTCTTCTTTGGTTTTTCATCTTCTTCTTCTTTTTCCTCTTCTTTCTTTTTCTTTAGTTCTTTCTTTTCAGCTACTTTTTCTTTTGGCTTTTCTTTTTTCTCTTCTTTCTTTTCTTCCTTCTTTTTGTTTTCTTTCTTTGGTTTCTCTTCTTCTTCTTCTTCTTTCTCTTTTTCTGGTTTCTTTTTGGTCTCTTTCTTGGGCAATTCTTTCTTTATTTCTTTCTTCTTATCATCTTTTTTGTCTTGTTTTTCTTCTTCTTCTTCCTCTTCTTTCTCTTGAGATTTTTTCTTCATTTCCTTTTTTGGTGTTTCTTTCTTTTTAGGAGCTTCTTTCTTTTCTTCTTTCTTGCCTTTTGTTTCCTTCTTTTTCTTTTCACCTTCTTCTTCTTCACTTTTGTCTTTATCATCATTTTCTTCTTCTTCTTTCTTCTCCTTTTTCGTTTTTTTGGCTGTAGGTTCTCCTTCCTCCTTTTTTTTCTTTTCTAATCTCTTTTTCTTTTCCGAACTTGGCAAAGATTGAAGTGCATTTTTATGACGAAGAATCTCAGTTTCTTTAGGAGGTTCGTAATCAGAGTATTTGTGCAATTTGTAATCTGACAAAGAGTCAAAAACCCATTTTTCCGTGACAACGGGCTTGATGTCACCGTCTTCTTTGTCCTGTTTCACTGATCGCGGAGAAAGAATAATATCACTTTCCAAGAAACTTGGAGATATTTCACCATCAGCAGCTTCAATAATTCTGAAAAATTAAGAAAAATAATTCATAAAAAAAAGAACCCTTCTAAAGTGGATCGTTTCATTTTTTCTTCTTTGTAAATGTGGAATACGAGACCGTGGAATAATCTTTTCTTGTTTTTGGCAGCTTCTCTTGATTTTTTCGAGGAAAATTTTGTGTTTTCAAAATCAGCAGAATCCAACCATTCTTCTTTTGTTTCAGATTCAGAAATCCAATCAAAGCTGACAATGGGAATTCCAAATGCAAGTGCCATTAGTACTTTTTCACTTCTCAAAGCGGTTGCACCAACAACGACATGAGTTGTATCGGGACCAACTGACTCAGTATATTCAGTATCGTCGTCTAATACTTTTTCTATTGTTGTTATTAAAGATGAACTTGATGTTACTTTTACGGATGGCTTCAAAAACAGCCTCTTGTTTTTCTGAAAGACCTGATACAACAATGACTCTGGAAGTTTGTTCCTTTTTCTTTTTCTTTGGTTTTTTAGCTTTTTCAGTTTCATCTTTTTCTTCTTTTTCTTCTTTTGTTTCTTTTTTTTCTTTTTTGGGTTTTTTTTGTTCCTGTATTGGATGATATTAGATCTAATTTGCATTATTACTTCTTCAGTTCCGTGTTCCTTTTTCCACTTTTTCAATTCTTCTTCATACTTATCTTTGTATACATTCTTTTAATAATGTCAATGTCATCATCGCATTGTTTACCTTTTGTTCATCAGACAATGCTTTCCATTTTGATGCCAAATAACTGGCGATCTCTGCACCTTTCATCTCTGGATGATCCTTTCGAGCTTGTTCACGATGCTCACTGCAGTAGACAAAGTAAGGTGTGGTTGGTCGTTTTTCTTTTTTCTCAACTTTCTCTTCCTTTTCTTTTTTGGATTTCGATTTCTTCTCTTCCTTTTCCTCATTCTCTTCGTGAGATTTGCCGGACTTTTCACCTTCCTCTTCTGGTTCTTTTTTTCGTTTTGCTGGTTTTGCTTTTTTCTCCTCTTTTGATTTCGCCTTCTCTTTCGATTTCGAAGAACCTTCCTCTTCTTCTTCTTCCTCCTTATCTACTTTTGGTTTTGCTTTTTGGTTCTTTTCTTTGGAAGCATCTTCCTCTTCTTCATCCTCTTCCACTTTTTGTGAATTCTTTTTGGATTTTCCTTTGCTGGTCTTTGGTTCTTCTTTCTTTGTTTTATCTTCTTTAGTTTCTTGTGATTCCTTCAACTTCTTATTGATTTTTGGCGCTTCTTCTTCTTGGTCCTTATCTTCGGTTTTATTTGCAGATTGACTTGATTTCTTTGTTCCATTGGCTTTTAAATCTTCAACTGGAATTTCTTCGTCTTGAATTCGTTGATGAAAAACAAATAAGGAAAAGAATACCATCAAACTCGAAGTTATTGGATTTAGTAGTTCCTTCTTGAGGAGTTTTTGTTTTTGTGAATGGAGATTCCAAATCAATGCCAATTTCAGGGTCACTATCTGGAGAATAAAGTTTAACAAATTGAGTTGTATGTTACCAAGAAAGACATTCAAGTCTTCCGCTTTGTCTTGGTTGCCACTTTCGAAGGCTTCTGCCATTTGTGTTGATCTTTGTTCTGCTTTTTTCGAAGAAAAATCAATCACCACCAAAAAGAGCTCCATGAAGAAAATTCAACAGAAATGGAACACAAGGGACGATTATTTTTGTAGTGCTTGGAAAAATAGGTATTAATTCATAATTATTTATTGTTACAAATTAAATTTGTAACAATTAGTAATCAAAGCTTTCTGTGATAATGTGACATTCGGGAACTCCAAGAGGACGAAGAATTTTTACCATTGCCTCCATAAAGGGTGGAGGTCCACATAAATAGACTATGCGATCTTGAACATCACTTACAACAGATTTTAGATATTTTTCATCCACTCGACCATATTGAACATTTTTGACACCCAAAACATCAAACTCATCTCCTTGTGTATTTTGATTGGTAATTGACAAGGCCAATTTTTTCAAAATTCCAGAATTTTCCAATTCTTTCAATTCATTCAAAAAGGGAAAATCACTTGCACTTTTATTGGAGTGAAGCAAAACGACCTCTGGCTTTTTTTTCATCTTGAAATTTCCAATTGAATTTTTTAGTCCACGTAACATCGAAAGAATTGGAGTAATTCCAATTCCGCCTGTTAACATGAATAACTTCCATTCTTGATTTTTTTTCAGTTTGTCTTGTGGGTGAAGATATAATAGTCGAAGGGAGGAGCTTAATGTAAATGAGCCTTCAATGCCCATTACTTTGACAAAAGTATGGTCGACTTTAGCGTGGTCGTGAAGCCAGTTTGAGGCAATTCCTGAGGCTTGTCGCCTGACGGAGATATCAATATGGGAAGATTGGTTCAAATTGATATTAGTTTCTTCGTTTTCATATTCTTTAGGAAATATACAATATCGAGCAGATGTCAACGTCCAACTTCTCATAATAGAAGATTGAGAGTTGATATCAATGGTGAATGTCGCATATTGACCAGGTTCAGGGGTCTCTGGAGATTTGCATGTAAATCTAAAGGTTTTTACTGTAGGAGATTCTACAATAATTTCAGTTAAGATTGCTTCCACTACGCGAGCTTCTCCTTCTTTTCTCCATTTTTCAACTTGAGAAATCACATGACCATCTTTTGAGGTTTGTTTTAAAGCATCAGTATCTTTCAATAACGGAGCATGTGAAGAATAATCAACAAATGCCCATCGATAAGGTGAGACATACTCTCGATATATCCATTTGGATATAGTAAACATGATATTCCGGTCAGCACCATCCAAACCGTTTCCTGTACCTACGTGTTCTATTTTTATGGTTCCTGTTAATTGTAAAGTATGGCCACGTTCATAGTCGATGAATAATAATCCAGCATGAGGATCTTTGAGGGTATTCCCGAGGGTTTGAAACATATTTTTTCCAAAGTAATCACCCCACAAGAGCTTCTTGTCATCAACAACTCGGACAAATCCAGCTCTACCACCTCGATGAGAAGCGTCAGCACCGGTTTCAGCACAGTAAGTGGCGATATAAAATGTATCAGCCGCTGTAATAAATTGAGTTAACTCTTCTGTCAATTTTTCCTCAGATATCTTCGGTGGGGATATCTGTTGCGGGAGAGTATGGAAAGCGACAATAGTTCTTGCTTGAATATACTTGGGGCATGTACTAAAGCATTCTTTGAGTTGAACGCACATTCCTTTTTGGTTAAGAGACTTACAAATAACTCCATTGGTGCGATATCTTCGCTTGGTTTCAAATTCCAAAAAGTTGAGACTCACTAGTGAACCTTCTTTGCCATTTTTCCATAAAGGATCATCTTCGGGAGCCTTTGGAAAAATT
>JAFDWD010000079.1 GCA_018268695.1 Actinomycetota bacterium | reverse complement strand
GCCAAGCCTTGGAGCAGCACCTCGGCGAGGCGCAGGTTCAGCATCG
This sequence comes from Actinomycetota bacterium, assembly GCA_018268695.1. The sequence goes on along the minus strand of JAFDWD010000079.1, from coordinate 2,856 downwards.
AGGACTCGTCGACGATCACCAGCTCGACCGGCAGCGGGCGGCCGGGACCGAAGCCGGGGTCGCCGCCGGGGATCCATTCGAGCATCCGGTGGATCGTCTGGGCCTCATGCCCGGTCGTTTCCTGCAGGCGGCGGGCGGCGCGGCCGGTCGGCGCGCAGAGGGCGATCTTGACCCCCGCGTCTTCGGCGGCGGTGACGATCTCCTTGGTGCAGCGGGTCTTACCGACGCCGGGGCCGCCGGTCAGCACCGAGATCCGCGACCCGAACGCGCCGCGCACCGCGGCCCACTGCTCATCGGTGATCTCCTCATCGGGGGCGCTCTCGCCCGGGTCGTGGTCGAGGAAGGCCCCCGCCGCGAGCCGCCGCATCAGCGTCGCCGCCACTTCCCGCTCGCTTTCCAGCGTCAGCTCGCGATAGACGCGCCCGTCGTCGTTCACCAGCCCGCGGGCGCTCTCCAGCACCGCCGGGTCGGGGACGAGGCCGATCAGCTTCGCCGTCCGCGCCGCCAGCTCCTCCATCGGCAGGAAGCTGTTGCCGCCGTTTTCGGCCTCGCGCAGGACGTAGACTGCGGCCGCCTGGGCGCGTTTTTCGGACTCCGGCGGCACGTCTGCGTCTATCGCGATCTTGTCGGCGCGGGCGAAGCCGACCCCCTCGACCTCGGTCAGCCGGTAGGGGTCCTCGTAGAGGATCGTCAGCGAGCGCTCGGCGTAGCGGGCGTGGATCGGCGCGGCCAGGTGGGCGAGGCCGTGGGGGGCGAGCTGGACGTGGAGCTCGCGCACCGCACGGCTCTCGTGCCAGGACTGGGTCGCCGCCGCGGCCTGGTCGACGCTGACCCCCTTCAGCGCCTGGAAGGTCCGCTGCGGATCGGCCGCGATCACCTGCATCACCTCCTCGCCGTGCTGGTCGACCAGGCGTTCGGCGCGCTTCTTGCCGATGTGGCGCAGGGTGGAGAGGTAGGCGACCTGGCCCTCGCGGTCGGCCGGGTCGAGCGGCAGGGCCCCCTGGGCGCGCAGCTGGCGGCCATAGCGCGAGTGGGTCTGCCACTCGCCGCTCACTTCGGCGCGGTCGCCGGGGGCGAGGTGGGCGACCGGCCCGACCAGCGCGAAGCCGCCGCCGCCGTCGGCCTCCTGCACCTCCAGCACCGCGTAGCCGTCGTCTTCGGCGCGGAAGATCACGCCGAGCACCTCGACGGTGCCGGTGTAGGAGGCGGCGTCGGCATCGAAGAGGGTGGCGGAGCGCATCACCCTCCCTAAGCTAGCCGGCGACGAGGCGGGACCGGGTCGGTGTACCGTCGGGGGCAGTGTCGAGTTGGGGAGAAATCGAGCAAATTGCGCCGGAGCTTGCGCGCCACGCGCGAGCGCTCCTCGACGCGCACGTCCATAAGACGCTGGCGACGCTACGCGCGGACGGGTCGCCGCGGATCAGCGGCATCGAGGCGAAGTTCATCGAGGGCGACCTCTGGTTCGGCTCGATGCCGGGCTCGCGCAAGAGCGCCGACCTCGCCCGTGATCCCCGCTTCGCCCTCCACAGCGGCTCGATCGACCCGCCGGACTGGGAGGGGGACGCGAAGGTCTCCGGGGTGGTCGAGGACGTCGAGGATCCGGAGCGCAAGCGGGCGATCTTCAACGCGATGGGCGCGGACCCCGAGCAGATCGGGCTCGACTCGAAGCTCTACCGATGCGACGTGCGCGAGGTCGCGGTGACGCGGCTGACCGCGGCGAAGGACGAACTCGCGGTCGACTTCTGGAGCGAGGCGGGTGGGCCGCGCTCGCTGACGCGGAAATGACGAGCGCGCCCGAGCACCCGGAGCGCGAGCTGCCCTGGGTCGACGAGCACGCGATCGAGCTGGACGGGACGCCTGCGGTCGTCTGGCCGGCGCTGCTGCGGACGGTCGAGGCGATGACCGCGGGGAGGGGGTCACCGGCCTACGCACGGGCGGTCGGCTGCGCCGACACCGAGGCGGGTGGGCCGCGACCGCTCGAGGTGGGCTCGACCGTCCCCGGCTTCCACGTCGCCGATCTCACCCGCGAGCGCCTGCTGGTCCTGCGCGGCTCCCACCGCTTCTCCGACTACGCCCTGGTCTTCCGCCTCGAACCGCTGGGCGGGGTGCGGACGCGGCTGATCGCCGAGACGCGTGCCGAGTTCCCAGGGGTCAAGGGGCGCGCCTACCGCGCCCTGGTGATCGGCACGCGGATGCACGTGCTCGCCGTGCGCAGGATGCAGCGCGGGGTGGCGCGACGGGTCGAGCGGGCGCCGCGATGAACGCCCCGCGCCCGCCGCGCCCGCCCGTCGGCCTCTGCGACGCCTGCCGCCACCAGCGGCTGGTCCCGAACACGCGCGGCTCGGTCTTCTCGCTCTGCGAGCGCTCCCGCACCGAACCGGAGTTCCCGCGCTACCCGCGGATCCCGGTTGGGAGCTGCCCCGGCTTCGAGCCGCGCGTGCCCGACCGCTAGGAGCGGCCGGGCATTTTCGGGTCTGGCCCGCCGATTTCGGTCGTCTCCGGGGCGGCGTAGGGCCGGCCGGGGATCCCGCCGACGATCAGCATCCGGATCCCCTCGGGCCCCGAGAACACCTTGCGCTTCTCCGTCGGGCCGACCCGCGCCATGTGGTCTTCGTCCAACGGAATCCGCTCGCCTTCGACCTCCAGCTCGCCGGCGCCGCGCAACGCGATGTAGACCTCCTCCTGGTCGTCGTGCGTGTGGTCGTGGCTGGGGTAACCGTCGAACGACGGGGGCAGGTCGATCACCTGCATCCCGAACGACTCCACGCCCAGCTCCGCGCGCGCCCGTTTGAAGCTGCCGAACAGCGCCGCGTCCATCTCGTCGATCTTCCTCACCGCGTAATCGGGCACCTCGTT
>JAFDWD010000799.1 GCA_018268695.1 Actinomycetota bacterium | reverse complement strand
CGAGGATCACGCCGAGCTGGCCGCATCGGTCGCGCGCGTCCTGCGCCGCGACGGCATCGCCGCCGACGTGGCGTCGGACGGCGAGGAAGCGCTGACGCGCACCGCGGTCGTCGACTACGACGTGGTCGTGCTCGACCGCGACCTGCCGCGCCTCCACGGCGACGAGGTGTGCCGCGCGCTGGTCGCCCGCGGCGGCGACACGAAGGTCCTGATGCTGACCGCCTCGGGGACGATCGCCGAGCGGGTCGAGGGCCTCAGCCTCGGCGCCGACGATTACCTGCCGAAGCCCTTCGCCTTCGCCGAGCTGCTGGCGCGGATCCGCGCCCTCGCCCGTCGTGCCCAACCCTCGCTGCCGCCGATCCTCGAGCACGGGGACCTCCAGCTGGACCCCGGGCGGCGGGTCGCGACGCGGGCGGGCGAGCGCCTCGCGCTCAGCCCCAAGGAGCTCGCCGTGCTCGAGCACCTGCTCGGCGCGGGCGGCCGCGTCGTCTCCGCCGAGGAGCTGCTGGAACGGGTCTGGGACGAGGAGGCCGATCCCTTCACCACCACCGTGAAGTCGACGATCAACCGCCTGCGGGCGAAGCTCGGCGACCCGCCGGTGATCGTCACGGTCCCCCAGGGCGGCTACCGGATCTGACGTGCGCCCCCTGCCCGCGCCCACCGTCCGCCTGCGCCTGACCCTCCTCTACGGCGGGCTCTTCCTCGTCTCGGGGATCGTGCTGCTCGCCGTCACCTACCTGATCTTCCGCAACGCGACCGGGGTCAACCTGATCGTCCAACCGACGTCGTCCAACGGAGCGCCGGGCGGGGACATCACCGGCCCGACCCGCCGGATGGCCGAAGAGGCCTATGCCTCCGCGGTCGAACGGAACACCGACGCGCTCCATCAGGGTCTGCTCCGCTCCGGGATCGTCCTGGCGATCATGGCGGCCGGCTCGATCGCCCTCGGTTGGCTGGTCGCCGGTCGGGTGCTGCGCCCGCTGCGCACGATGACCGCCACCACCCGCCGGATCTCCGAGCGCAACCTGCACGAACGCCTCTCCCTCCCCGGGCCGAAGGACGAGCTGAGGGACCTGGCCGACACCGTCGATGACCTCCTCTCCCGCCTCGAGACCGCCTTCGGCGCCCAGCAGCGCTTCGTCGCCAACGCCGCGCACGAGCTGCGCACGCCGATGACGCTGTGGCGGGCGCTGCTGGAGGAGACGCTGACGGACCCCGACGCGGACATCGACTCCTTCCGCGCGACCTCCCGCCGGCTGCTGGCGCTCGGCGAGGACCAGGAGCGGCTGCTCGAGTCCCTGCTGACGCTGGCGTCGAGCGAGCGCGGCCTGGGCCGGCGCGAGCCCTTCGACCTGGCGGCGCTCGCCGCGACGGTCCTCCGTGACGCGGGGCCCGAGGCGGCCGCCCGCGGCCTGCGGGTCGAGGCCGAGCTCGACCCCGCACCCGCCGCCGGCGACGGGGCCCTGGCCGCGCGCCTGGTCCGCAACCTCGTCGACAACGCGATCAGCCACAACGCCTCGGGCGGGTCCCTCCACATACGGACCGGGACCGCGGCCGGCGGCCCCTTCATCGCGGTCGCCAACGACGGCCCCGCGATCCCGCCCGGCGAGGTCGACCGCCTCTTCGAACCCTTCCAGCGCCTCGGCACCGAGCGCACCGGCCCCAACGACAACCACCACGGCCTGGGCCTCTCGATCGTCCGCGCCATCGCCGTCGCCCACGGGGCGAGCGTCGCCGCCGAGGCCCGCCCCGAGGGCGGCCTGACGGTCGAGGTCACGTTCCCGAACGCACCCGCACGGGTCGAGAGATCTGCGGCGACCGCGAGCTAGGCGGTCCCGGAGGCGAGCAGGACCACGTTCGAGAAGCGGAGCGGCCCGGAGCCTCCTCCGGCGTCGGCGGCGGCCCGGGTGATCGCGTCCCAGGCCTCGTCCTGGGCGTCGCCGCCGTGCACCTCGATCATCACCCGGATCGGCGCCGCGACCGCCTTGACGTAGGCGGTGAAGTGCTCGGCGGAGTCGAACTCGTAGACGACCTCGGCCCGCTCGGCGGCGACCTCGCGGAACCCGCCGCCCTCCAGCAGCCCGCCGAGCGCCTCGGGGGTCGGCCGGGACATCGGACCGGGCATCCCCTCCGGCACCGGCGGGAGGCCGAAGCGCTCGAGCGTCGTCCTGATCGGGATCGAGAGGAAGGGGACCTCGTCCGGTTCGCCCCACGAGGCGATCGCCATCCGTGCGCCGGGCTCGAGGAACCCGCGGACGCGCGCCGCGGCCGCCTCCGCCTCGGGCTCGAAGATGATCCCCCAACGCGAGACGGCGGCGTCGAAGCTCCCCGGCGGAAAGTCGAGCCGCGCCGCGTCGGAGTGGATGAACTCGACGTTGCCGAGCCCCGCCTCCGCCGCCCGCTCACGCCCGAAGGCGAGCATCTCGGCGGAGAGGTCGGTGGCGACCACGCTTCCCTCCGGCCCGACCGCGCGCGCCGCCGTCAGCGCCGGCTCCCCGTTGCCCGCGGCGACGTCCAGCACCCGGCACCCCGGCCGCACTCCCGCCAGCTCCACCAACCGCTCGCTGATGTGCCCGGCGGCCCGGTCGTTGAACTCGCTCCATTCCTTCCAGCCGACCGCCGCCGCGCCCCAGGTCTTCTGCTGCGCCGCGCGGAAGTCGGCCGGATCGATCCCCTCGGCCCCCATCGCTCAGCCTGCGTCCGCCTCGCCCGCGGCCTCCGGGTGGACGATCAGGACGCTGCGACCGCTGTGCTGGGCGACGGCCGAGGCGACGCTGCCGAGGAGGACCTTCTTCAGGCCGGTACGGCCGCGCGAGCCGATCGCGATCACCTCCGCGTCGAGATCGTCGGCGACGCCGACGATCTCCTGCCAGGGGGTCGCGCCGATCGCGACCTGGGAGGCGGCGTCGAAGCCCGCCACGCGGGCGAGCGCCGCCCCCTCCTCGGCGACGACGGTGGCCTCGTTCTGGGCCGCGTCCTGCATCGCCGAGACCGTCGCCGGGTCCAGGGTCGTCGCGCCGCCGAGCCCGACGAACTCGTAGCTCTCGATCGGTTCGCGCACGGTGAGGACGACCGCCGGCCGGCCCGGACCGAGCACGCGGCCCGCCTCGGCGATCGCGAGCTTGGCCTGGTCGGAGCCGTCGTACGCGATCAGGACCGGGCGGCCGCCCGCGCTCGCCGCCATCAGACCGGGTACCTCAGGATCGCGGCCACGGAACCGCCGCCGGGGACCTCCGGGGCGCGCACCGCGAGCACCGTGCCGTCGGCGTGGATGACCCGGCGGGCGATCTCGTCGACGACGCCGTAGTCGCCGGGGCCCTCCTCCCCGCCGAGGGTGACCGCGCCGGTCTCCTCGTCGACCGTCCCGGGCACGGTCGCGTCGATGTCGACGAAGAGGGTGTCGACGGCACCGAAGGTGGCGGCACGGCCAAGGTCGTTGATCTCGACCGCGGTGCGCCCGGCCGCCGAGCGCTCCTCGAACAGCGCGTCGAGCCTGCGCAGCTCCCCGGCGTAGATCGCGTCGAGGACCGGACGGGCCGCTTCGCCCAGCTCCGCGTCGGAACGCCCCTCCGGGCTCCCCTCGATCGTCGGCTCGGCGAGATGGGGGTAGGTGTTCACCGAGCGGAAGATCGAGTCGATCGGCTGCGCCGCAGCGAGGATCAGAGGCACGTCCTGGCCGGCCAGAACCCCGCGGAGGGCACGGTCCACCGCGCGCGCGTAGCTGCGCACCAAGGTCTTCCGCCCCTCGCTCCCCTGCAACCGGCGCGCGGGCGAACGGTCGGTGATCGACGCCTTACCCGCCGCGTCCGCGGCACTGGCGGGCAGGTCGGGGACCGTCACCTCGAAGGTCGGCAGGTCGGGCGTCACCTCCAGCAGTCGCACCGAACCCTCGGCGAGCGCCAGCACGAAGGCGGTCTGCGGAAAGGTCACGGTCCGCAGCAACGGCTTCACGAAGAAGCGGTCCGACACGTGGACGGCCTCGGTCAGTCGGTTGGGAAGGCGGAAGCTGCGCAGGCCCCGAGGCCCGGCGAACACGGCGAGGCTATGGGCGAGCTCCGCCCAGAAGCCCTCGTCGTCATGCAGATCCTCGAGCTCACCCTCGATCCCCTCGAGCTCGCGACCGTCCATCCCCCGCCCGCGCAGCTCCTCCACCCCCTGGCGCGCCAGGTTCTTGTACGCGATGCGGTCGGCCTCGGCCGCCGGCGTGATCGGCGTGGTCGGCAGGTAGACCGACACCAGGCCGTCGCCCCGCTCCCCCAGCAGCCGCTCGATCTCACGACGACTCGGGATGTCCACGTGAAGGGCCACGAAGGGGACGTTAGGGGATCGGTACGCACTTGTGGGGCGAGATGGACGCGTATGCCGCGAGATGGACTGGGCCGCCCGGCCGCAAGCTCTACACGCAGTTCGTCGGCTACTGGCCCACCTCCCCCGATGCCGAATAGGGGCGCGAGGGACCGGTAAGGGACGCAAGGGCTTGCGGCAAACACGGCCGTCCCGTCCACGGCCCTGGCAGGCTGTGGCCGTGGCCGAGACGGCCGGGGTATGAAAGGCGAGGAGGAAGTCCGACGCCGTCCCGAGAGACGCCACGAACTCCACGCTTCCGCGCATGTCCCTCCCCGTTCGTGCGCCTTCCGCCTGACCCCCGATGTTGACGGGCCGAAAACCCGTCTATATGGCTGGTTTTCGGCCCATCAACATTCGGGCGTTGTGGAACCGTGACGAGAGCGTGGACTTCCGGGCGGAAGCCTCGCGTCTCCCGGGACTTTCAGGCGGAACCGTCACGTCCTGGGCGTCTCATGGAGGTCACAGCCTGCCAGGACCTCCATGAGACGCCCAGGGCACCGCAACTAGGACTG
>JAFDWD010000798.1 GCA_018268695.1 Actinomycetota bacterium | reverse complement strand
GGGAGTGCGGTGTTCCTCCGGGGGTCCGTGCGTGATCTGCCACACCCGGCCGGGATCGCCGGGTGCGTTCGTCCTTTGTCCCGTATACGGCAACTAAGGACGAACGCACTCCGGGCCGATCGTGGGACACGCACGGAAGCGTGGACTTGGCGACATCTCCCGCGCTTCACATACCCCGGCCGTCTCGGCCACGGCCACAGCCAGCCCCCTGCACGCTTGTCTCGCATAGCGAGACAAGCGTGCAGGGGGCTGGCCGAGACGGTCGTGCTCGCCGCAAGCCCTCGCGTCCTGTGCCCCGTCCCTCGACCCGCGTCCGATCGCCTACCCGGGATGGCGCATGCGGGCCTTCCAGGTCTCGTCGTCGCGGACGCGGGCCTCGATGTCGGCCTCGGTCAGCTCGCTCGCCCCGCGCCGCCGGCGCATCTCGTTCTGGGCCTCGAGCATCTGGCGCACGTCGTCGAGCTCGTTCTGGACCTCGACCGCGGGCGAGCGGGTCGGGGACCAGTCGAGCAGCTCGGCGTCGGTCCCCGGATAGGCGTGACCGACGACGACGATCACGCCGATGATGAAGACCAGAACCGCGACCGTCCCCAGCAGAAGCAGCACCGGTCCAGCATACGCCCGCCACCGTCTCAGGTAGCCTCGCCGCCATGGAGAGCGGCTTCACCGAGCTGGCCAGCGTCGACGGGAAGATCGGGCCGACCGCCGAGGCGACGATCGGGCTCAAAGACGACGGCCTCTACCGCGGCGACGGCGCCTTCGAGGTCATCCGCCTCTACGCCGGCCGTCCCTATGCGCTGGACGACCACGTCGCCCGCCTCGGCCGCAGCGCCGCGGCGCTACGCCTCGAGTTCGACCTGATGGCGCTGCGCGCCGAGATCGACGCGCTGCTCGAGGCCGCCGGCCCGGTGGAAGGCCAGCTGCGTCTGATCGTCACCCGCGGCGGGCGCCGCATCGCCGCCACCGAGGATGTCCCGATCCACGCCACGACGGTCAATGTCGGCTCGGTGACCTACCAGACGACGATCATCCTCAACGGGGTCAAGTCGCTCTCCTACGGGGCGAACATGCTGGCGACGCGGCTGGCGCGGGAAGCGGGCGCCGACGAGGCCCTCTTCGTCCGTCCCGACGGGATCGTTCTGGAGCCGCCAACCTCGACCATGTTCTGGGTCCTCGACGGAGTCATCTGCACCACGGCGCTGTCGGATGCCGTGCTCGACTCGATCACCCGCGACCGCCTCCTGAAGGCCGTCCCCGGAATCGAGGAAGGAGCCTGGACGCTCGACCAGGTGAAGGGCGCCTCGGAGGCCTTCCTCGCCTCGACCACGCGTGAGATCCAGGCGGTGTCCCAGATCGACGACGTCGTGCTGCCGGCGGCCCCCGGGCCGCGCACCCTCGAGGCGCAGCGGGTGTTCGCCGCCGCCCGCGACGCCGAGCTCGAGGCCTGATGGACTTCAACCTCACCGACGAGCACAAGCTGATCGCCGAGACCGCGCGGGAGTTCGCCGAGCGCGAGATCCTGCCGAACGTCCGCGAGAACGACCGCGCCGAACGCTTCGACCGCGAGCTGGCCCGCGAGCTCGGCCAGATCGGCTTCCTCGGCCCGATCCTGGACGAAAAGTACGGCGGCCGGAACCTCGACTACATCGGCTACGGGCTGATCGTCGGGGAGATCGGCCGCGCCGACTCCTCCGCCCGCACCGTCGTCTCGGTGCAGACCTCGCTGGTCGGCTCGGCGATCGAAAAGTGGGCGACCTCCGAGCAGAAGGAACGCTGGCTGCCCGGCCTCTGCGGCGGCGAGGCCCTCGGCTGCTTCGGCCTGACCGAGCCCGACACCGGCTCCGACGCCGCCAACCTGCGCACCCGGGCGACGAAGACCGACGCGGGCTGGTCGATCAGCGGCCAGAAGATGTGGATCAGCCTCGGCAACGCCGCCGCGTTCGCGCTGATCTTCGCCCAGACCGACCCGGCACTGAAGCACAAGGGCCTTGCCGCCTTCATCGTCCCGACCGACTCCCCCGGCTTCACCAGCCAGGAGATCCACGGCAAGCTCGGCCTCCGCTCCTCCGACACCGCCGAGCTCTCCCTCGACTCGGTCGAGGTCGGCGACGACGCCCTGCTCGGGGCGGTCGGCGACGGCTTCAAGGTGGCGATGAGCGCGCTCGAATCGGGCCGCTACAGCGTCGCCGCGGGCTGCGTCGGGATCATGGACGGCTGCGTCGACGCCTCCGTCACCTACGCGAAGGAGCGGCAGCAGTTCGGCGTCCCACTGGCCCGCTTCCAGCTGGTCCAGGAGATGATCGCCGACATGATCCTGAAGCGCGACGCGAGCCGGATGCTGGTCTATCGGGCCGGGATCCTGAAGGACGAAGGCAAGCCGAACGCGACCGAGACCTCCGTCGCCAAGGTCTTCGCCACCGAGTCCGCGGTCGAATGCGCGAACCTCGCGATCCAGGTCCACGGCGGCTCCGGTTACGTCGACGACTATCCGGTCGAGCGTTATCTCCGCGACGCCCGGGTCACCACCCTCTACGAGGGCACCTCGCAGATCCAGAAGCTGATCATCGGCCGCGCCGCGACCGGGATCAACGCGATGACGCCGATGGTCGAGGCCTAGGCGGCGCCCCGGTGGCGGCGACGATCTCCGACCAGCTGCGCGAGAAACGATGGGAGGCCGGCGACGTGCTCGGCCACATCGCGGTCGGCGCCGACGTCATCGTCGCCCTCGGCAACGGCGAACCGAAGACGATCGTCGACGCCATCGAGGCACACGACTCCTGGCCGGAGCAGGTGCGCCTCCACCAGATGCTGCCGATTCGCGATCGTGCCTACTTCAACGGCGAGGTCGAGGGTCTCCGCCACGTCTCCTGGTTTCTCTCGCCACACGACAAAGAGGCCTTCCATCGTGGCGCCTGCGACCTGGTGCCGAACAACTTCAGCGAGATCCCCGCGCTGATGCGACGCACCGTCACCGAGCCACTGGTGATCGCGGCCACCGCCCCGCCCGATCGGCACGGTTGGTTCAGCCTCGGCACCCACGCCGAGTACACCGCGGCGATGATCGGCGAGATGCCGTTCTTCCTCGAGGTGAACGCGCGGATGCCGCGAACCTTCGGGGAGAACCAGATCCACATCAGCCAGATCCTCGGCTGGTGCGAGGCCGACTACCCGCTGGTCGAAATGCCGGGACGGGCAGGCCGCGACGAGGACCGCAGGATCGCCGAGCTGGTCGCGGAGCGGATCCCCGACGGGGCGACGCTCCAGGCCGGGATCGGCGCGGTCCCGGAGCTCGTGCTTGGACTGCTCGGCGACCACCGCGAGATCGGCGTCCACACCGAGCTGCTCGGGAGCAGCTTCGTCGATCTGATCGAAGCCGGCGTCGTCACCGGCTCGCGCAAGCGGACCCACCGCAACAAGGTGATCACGACGACGGCGCTCGGATCCGCCCGGCTTTACGACTTCGTCGCCGAGAACCCTGGGGTCGAGTTCTGGCCGGTCGACTACACCAACGATCCGGCCCGAATCCGCGAAGAGCCGAATTTCACCGCTGTCAACGCGACGATCGAGGTCGACTTCCTCGGCCAGTGCGCCTCGGAGAGCCTCGGCTCCGACTACTGGTCCTCCTCCGGCGGCCAGCCCGACTTCGCCCGCGGCGCCGTCCTCTCGGAGGGCGGGCAGGCCTTCATCGTCCTGCACTCGACCACCGGCGACGGCTCCGCCTCGCGAATCGTCCCGCGCCTCCATCCCGGGGCCGCGGTCACCACCTTCAAGAACATCGTCGACAACGTGGTCACCGAGTACGGCGTCGCCGAGCTCCGCGGCTCCTCGATCGCCGAGCGCACCCGCCGCCTGATCGACATCGCCCATCCGGACTTCCGCGACGACCTCCACCGCGAGGCCCACGACTGCGGCTACCTGGTCTGACCTTGCACGCTTGTCTCGTATAGCGAGACAAGCGTGCAGAGTGGGCTAGTCGGCCTGGAGCCGGAGCATCAGCTCGTCGACGTAGCACCAGCTCCAGTCCTCGCCCGGCTGGGCGGAGCGGATGATCGGGTGCCCGGTGCCTTTGAAATGCGCGGTCGCGTGCTTGCCCTGCGAGTTGTCGCAGCAGCCGATATGGCCGCAGGTCTGGCACATCCGCAGGTGGACCCATCGCATGCCGAGCGCCAGGCAGTCCTCGCAGCCCTCCACCCCCTCGGGAACTTCGAGGAACTGGACGGAATCGAGATGGGAGCATTCGGCAGGCACCGGGTCAACATAGCGATCCCGGCGCTCTGGACGAATATACGAGTCCCCCGACCGGGGGCGCTTCCCTAAGCGGTAGGCGAGATCTCGGCGGGCTCGCCGCCCGGGAACCAGTGGGCCTCGACCGGCGGGGGCGAGTCGCGGAGGTAGCGCTCCGCGTCGAGCGCGCCCATGCAGCCGGTGCCCGCCGCGGTCACCGCCTGGCGGTAGGTGTGGTCGACGACGTCGCCGACCGCGAAGACCCCGTCGAGGTTGGTGCGGGTCGAGCCCGGCTCGACCTTGATGTAGCCGTCCTCGTCGACGTCGACCTGGTCCTTGACGACCTCCGAGCGCGGCACGTGACCGATCGCGACGAAGGCGCCGGTCGCCTCGACGTCGATCTCCTCGCCGGTCTCGGCGTGGCGCATGTGGACCTTGGCCAGTTTGCCGTCCTCGCCGGCGACGAACTCGAGCGGCACGTACGGGGTGAGCGTGTCGATGTTCTCGACCGCGAGCGCCCGGTCGTACATGATCTTCGAGGCGCGGAACTCGTCGCGACGGTTGACGATCGTCAGCTCGTCGGCGAACTTCGAGATGAAGACCGAGTCCTCCATCGCCGAGTCGCCGCCGCCGATCACCAGCACGCGGTGGCCCTTGAAGAAGGCGCCGTCGCAGACGCCGCAGGTGGAGACGCCGCGGCCCGCGAGCTCCATCTCACCGGGGACGCCGAGCCGTTTGGGCTCCGCCCCCATCGCCAGGATCACGGCCTTGGCGCGGTGCTCCTCGTCGCCGAGGAAGACCTTGTGGACGCCGCCGTCGGTGGAAAGCTCGACGCGGTCGACGTCGTCGGTGACGAAGCGGGTCCCGAATTTCTCGGCCTGGGCGCGGAACTGACTCATCATCTCGGGGCCCATGATCCCGTCGGGGTAGCCGGGGAAGTTCTCGACGTCGGTCGTATTC
>JAFDWD010000797.1 GCA_018268695.1 Actinomycetota bacterium | reverse complement strand
GCACCCATCACCGCGCTCGCGTCGCTGAGCGTCATATCTCTCGCCTCTCGGTTCTGGCCCCGCTTCGGGATCGCCTCCGCCGGGCCGGTTGTCGCGGCTCCGGGATCACCGGGGCACCGCGCCTATGGCGAGGGAGTCGAGGGATCCCCCCTCCTCCCCTATGTGTCATTTGAAGCTTACGCCGAAAGGCGGCGCTTGGCTACCCGCTTTTCGTGACCTCGATCAGGCAGCCCGCGCGGTCGGGGTCCTTGGGCTCGAAGTGGGCGAGGCGGGCGTCGGGGGCGAGGGCGCCGAGGATTCCGGCGGTGATTCCGCGATGGAGGCCGCAGACGATCTTCTGGTTGCGGTGGACGGCGGCTCGGTAGGGGCAGTTGCCGAGTCGGCAGGCGAAGCCGCGGTCGGTCGTCTTCAGCGTCGGTTCGAAGCCGAGCGCGGCGAGAGCGTCGCGAAAGGCGGCGGCGGGGTCGTCGGCGGGGCGGTCGACCAGCTCGGCGCCGACCTCGCGACCGGTCTTTTCGACCTCGCGCAGTCTCGTCCGGGTGGCGGGGATCGCTCGGGCCAGCCAGTCCGCGAGGTCGCCGTAGGCGCGGGGGGAGGTGCCGCCCGGGTGGGCCTCGGGGGAGACGGTCCAGATGTCGCGGGGACGTCCGGCACCGATCCGTTGCTGGCTGCGGACGACGAAGCCGCCCTCCTCCAGCCGCTCAAGATGGGTGCGGATCCCGTTTGGATGGAGGCCGAAGGCGGCGGCGATCTCCTGGGTGTCCGCGGGCGCGCGCTTGTCGATCAGGAAGGCGAAGATGCGCGCGCGGGTCGGCTGCGCCAGCGCTCCCTCGGTCGATCGCGGCAGGTCCATCGGCAGCGAGCTTTACACAGCCCCGCTGTGCGAACAAGCGCGACGGGGTCGATGTCGATCGCGCCATCCTGTAGTTTTTACACTTAGACTGTAAAAACTATCGGTCCCAGCTCCGAGGAGGTGCGGAAATTGGCCTACGTCATCACCGAGCCGTGCATCGGCACCAAGGACAACTCATGCGTCGAGGTCTGCCCGGTCGACTGCATCCACCCGACCCCCGACGAGGAGGGCTACGAGGCGGCCGAGATGCTCTACATCGATCCCGACGAGTGCATCGACTGCGATGCCTGCGTCGAGGCCTGCCCGGTCGACGCGATCTACCCCGAGGACATGGTTCCGCCCGAGTTCCAGAAATACATCGCGATCAACGCTGCTCACTACAAGGAGGAGGGGGCGGTCGGGTGATCCCGGTCGCCGCCTCGGTGCCGCTCGTCGCGGTCGAGCTGGTGGCGGCGTCGATCTGGGTCGGTGGCCTGGTCGCGATCTTCGTCGTCGCCCGCGCCGCCTCTGCCACGCTCCGCCCGGCCGAGCGGATCGCCTTCTTCCGCGCCCTCGGCCGGGCCTACGCGTCGGTCGGCTGTCTCGCGCTCCTTGTCGCCGTCGTCGGCGGCGCGATCCTGCTGGGCGACCATCCCTGGGACGGCCTCCTGGTCGCGACCGCGATCGTCACCGGAGTGCTCCTCCTCGCGCTCGCCTCGGGCATGGCCCAGGCGCGGGCGATGACGCGCCTGCGCCGGCGCGCGCTCCACGAACCCGAGCTGGACGAGCGCGTCCGCCGCGGCGCCGTCCTCGCCGGAGCACTCCGTGGCACGATCGGCGTCCTGACTCTCATCCTGGTGGTCCTCGCCGCCGGGCTGATCGCCTGAGGGGCGCCGTGGGTCCCCGCGCGGCTAGATCGCGCACTCTCCCTCGCCGCGGATGACCTCGTAGGGCGTCGAGCGCTGCCAGTCGATGAACTCGTCCATCGTCTCGAGGCTGAACTCGGCGGGCAGGGTCAGCGGCTTCACCTCCGCTTCGAAGCGCTCGTTGCCGACCCGCTCGGCGAAGGCCTCGAAGGTCTCCTCATCCTCACGCTCGCGCTCGTACATCCGCAGCCAGCGCTCGACCGCCTCGGGGACCCGCTTGGCGGGCAGCCGCGATTTCAGCCGCTTGCCGAAGGCGACCTCGCCGTCGGTCGCGCGTCCGCCGATGTGGGGGATGTAGGCGGGCATCTGCCGGCGGCCGACCTTCAGCGAGGCGCCGTAGAAGCCGATCGTCCCGATGTGATGCTGGCCGCAGCCGTTCGGGCAACCGCTCATCTTGATCTGCACCCGGCGGGTGAGCGGGTCGGTGACGTCCATCGCTGCGAGCCGCTCGGAGATCGCCTGGTTCAGGCCCATCGAGGCGGTGATGCCCATTTTGCAGCTGTCGGTGCCGGGGCAGCTGATCACGTCGTCGATTTCGAAGGCGCCGTCGGCGGCGAGGCCGAGATCGGCGAGCCGGCGCCAGAGGTCGTAGAGCGCCTCCGTGCGGACCCAGCGCAGGATCAGGTTCTGCTCGACCGTGGTGCGGACGTTGCCGCCGCAGAACTCGCGAGCGATCGCCGCCAGGCCGCGGAACTGCTCCGGGGTGAGGTCGCCGCGAACGACTCGCACCGCCACCGCGTTGAAAGCGTCCTGGCGCTGCGGGGTCACGTTGCGTTCGAGGAACCGGTCGAAGGCCGGGCGGTTGCCGTTCGGCTCGGTCGCGGAGAGCGGCGGTCGGGGCGCCCGCGCCTCCTCGTCGTCTTCGAAGCGCAGCCGCGCGAGCTCGGCGGCGTAGTCGTGCTCACCGGTCCATTCG
>JAFDWD010000796.1 GCA_018268695.1 Actinomycetota bacterium | reverse complement strand
GCTGCAGGCGGCGGGGTACGCGCATCGCCAGGGGATCGTCCACCGCGACCTGAAGCCGCAGAACGTGATCGTCGATCCCGAGGGCAAGGCGGTGGTCACCGACTTCGGCATCGCCCGCGCGGGCGTCTCGGAGATCACCCAGACCGGGTCGGTGATGGGCACGCCGCACTACCTCTCCCCGGAGCAGGCCCAGGGCTTCGACGTCACCGCCGTCTCCGACCTCTACTCGATCGGGGTGATGCTCTACGAGGCGCTCACCGGGCGGGTGCCTTTCGAGGGCGAATCGGCGGTCGCGGTGGCGATGAAACAGGTCTCGCAGATGCCCCAGCGGCCGAGCTCGATCCAGCCGCGGGTCAGCCCGGCACTCGACGCGGTCGTGATGAGGGCGCTGGAGAAGGATCCCGGGCAGCGCTTCCAGAGCGCCGACGCGTTCATCGCCGCGCTCGACCAGGCGATGCGCGAACCGGGCGGGGCGGGGCGGGGGACGACGTCCTTCGCGGCGCTGCCGCCGGTGGTCGCGGTGCCGGCCGACGACGAGGAGGATCCGGAGGCGAAGCGCAGGCGCCGCCGCAACTGGTGGATCCTGGCGGCCCTGGTCGCGATCCTGATCGGCGCGCTGATCGGGATCTTCGCCAGCCGGGGCAACCCGACCACCGAGGTGCCGAGCGTCGAAGGCCGCAGCCTCCAGCGGGCCGAAGAAATCCTCGAACAGCGCGGGTTCACCGTGAACCAGCCGCCCAAGCAGGTGCACCGCCAGGTCGAGGCGGGGACGGTGCTCGAGCAGGACCCCTCGCCCGCGCCGCCCGGCAAGGAGGCCGAAGAAGACTGCTCCTTCCTGACGCTGTTCTGCTCGAAGCCGGGCGTGACGCTGACGATCAGCGTCGGCCCGGGCGAAGCGGTGGTGCCGCAGGTGAACGGCCTCCCGCGCGCCGAAGCGACGAAGAAGCTGGAAGCGGCGAAGTTCGAAGTGGCGACCGAAAACGTGAACTCGTCCTCGGTCGAAGAAGGCGACGTCGTCTACTCCGAACCGCACGCAGGCAGCACCGCGACCGAAGGCTCGACGGTGACGATCTTCGTCTCGACCGGGCCGAAGCTGGTCAAGGTCCCGGTCCTGATCGACAAGCAGCGGCGCCTGGCGGTGGAGGAAATCCGCGCCCGCGGGCTGACGCCCGAAGTCGGCGAAGAGGAATCGAACGCGCCGGTCGGGCGGGTGCTGAGGCAGTCGCCGAGCGCAGGCAAGGAACTCGAACCGGGGTCGACCGTGGCGATCGTCGTCTCCTCCGGGCGGGAAACGGTGAAGATGCCGGGCGTGGTCGGCCAAGAACGTCGCGAAGCGGTGGAAGGAGTGCGCGCGGTCGGGTTGACCCCGGTGGTCGAGGAAGAAGAAACCCGCAACGAAGCGAAGATCGGCCTGGTGACGCGCCAGTCGCCCTCGGGCGGCTCTGAACTGACCCCGGGCGCGGAAGTGACGCTGATCGTCGGCAAGCGCGCCGCGGTCGAACCGCCGGAAGAAGAAGCCGGCGAAATCGAAGGCATCGAAGAAGGAGAAGGCCCATGAGGGTGGCGGTGCTGAGCGGCGGCCGCTCCTCCGAGCACGAGGTCTCGGTCAACTCGGGCGCCGCGGTGATCAAGGGCCTCGAAGAAGCGGGCCACGAGGTGGTCGAGGTGCGAATCGACCGCGAGGGCCGCTGGGGCGCCGAGGGCGCGGCGGTGGAGCTGACGCCCCGTGGCGGCCTGCTCGGTGCCGATGTCGTCTTCCCGGTCCTCCACGGGCCCTTCGGCGAGGATGGCAGCATCCAGGGCCTGCTGGAGATGCTCGACGTGCCCTACGTCGGCTCCGACGTCCTGGCCTCGGCGACCTGCCTGGACAAGCTGACGCTGAAGCGCCTGCTGGCGAGCCAGGGCATCCCGCAGGTCGACTTCGTCGAGGTCGGTGAAGCGGGCTGGCGGGAGCGCTGCGCGGAGCTCGACACGCCGCTCTGGGTGAAGCCGTCGCGGATGGGATCGAGCGTCGGGATCTCGAGGATCGAGGACCTGAGCGCCCTCGATTCGGCGATCGAGACGGCGCTGCGGCACGACCCGCGGGTGATCGTCGAGGCCTCCGCCCACGGGCGTGAGATCGAGTGCTCGGTGCTCGGCAACGAGGAGACGCGGACCTCGATGCCCGGGGAGATCCTCGCCCACGCCCAGTGGTACGACTACGAGGCCAAGTACGCCGAGGGCGGCATGGACCTGGCCGTCCCCGCCCCGATCTCCGAGATGGAGACGGCCCGCGTCCGCGAGCTCGCGGCCGAGGTCTTCCGCCTGGCCGGCTGCTCCGGCCTCGCCCGCTGCGACTTCTTCGTCGAGCCCGACGGCACCGTCTTGGTCAACGAGATCAACACGATGCCCGGCTTCACCGAGACCAGCGTCTACGCCAAGCTCCTCGAGGCCGACGGCCTCTCCTACCCGGACCTCTGCGACCGCCTCGTCGCCCTGGCGATCGAGCGTCACACCCGCGCCCGCTCCTTCGAGTTCTGAGCTATTCGAAGAGCTTCACGTCGGAGATTTCGACCTGGTAGCGGCCTTCCTGGTCGGTCGCCGGGGAGGCCTTCGTGAACCAGATCAGGAAGTATTTCGCCGCTTTGCCGAGGTGGAGCTGGACTTCTTCTTCCTTGGCGGCGTTCGTCACCTCGCCGACCGGTTCGCCCCATTCTTCGATCCCTTCGGGGGGCCCGGAGGCGGCGGCGAAGATCTGGGCTTCCCAACCCGGGGTGGGGGTGATGATCTTCATCTTGTTCGGCGTGACGGCTGCCTGGGTGGTGACGTAGAGGCCGACGCCGGGGTCCGGGCCTTCCTTGGTCCCGGCGAAGGTTTCCGAGTCGTAGTGCTCGCTCGACCAGGCGGTGCCGGTCGGGTTGCCGTCGACCGCCAGTCCGACCGTTTCCGGATCCTCTTCGCCGTCGCCCTCGGGGTCGTAGTCGGTGGCGCTTTCGATCGCGACTTCGTGTTCGGTGGTCTTGCCGCCGCCGTTGCCACCGTTCCCGCCGCCACCGGACTTGCCGCTGATCGGGCTGTTGCCGCTGCTGATCACCAAGATCACCACGATGGCCGCGGCCGCGATCAGTGCGACCACGGCGATCGCCACCCAGCTCCAGCGCCGTCGCGTCGACAGCTTGCGCTTCGCCGGCGGCACCGCGTCCAGCACGCTGGTCGCCTCGCCGGTGGTCGAGCCCGCGCGCGCCGCCTCGACCTCGAGCGCGGTGGAGAGGTCGTCGATCATCTCGCCGATGTCGGCGTAGCGCTTGGCCGGGTCCTTCGCCGTCGCCCGCTCGACCACGAGCGCCGTCGCCGCCGAGAGTTCGGGGCGGTCGCCCTGCACGTCGGGCAACTCCTCGTTGACGTGTTTCATCGCCACGCCGACCTGGCTGTCGGCCTTGAAGGGGACGTGGCCGGTGAGCATCTCGAAGAGGACGACGCCGAGCGCGTAGATGTCGGAGCGTTGGTCGGCGCCGCGTCCCATCGCCTGCTCGGGGGCGACGTAGTCGGTGGTGCCGAGCACGCGGCCGGTCGCCGTCAGGCCGTCCTTTTCCAGCTGGCGGGAGATGCCGAAGTCGGTCAGCTTCGCCCGGCCCTCGGCGTCGATCAGGACGTTCTGGGGCTTGATGTCGCGGTGGACCATCTTCCGCGCGTGGGCGACGGTGAGGCCACGGGCGATCTCGATCGCGTAGGCGAGCGATTCCTGCACGTCGAGCGCGCCGACCCGGTTGATCCGCGCCTTCAGCGTCTCCCCTTCGACGTATTCGAAGACGATGTAGGGGTAGCCGCCGTCCTCGCCGGCGTCGATCACGGCGACGACGTTGGGGTGGGAGATCTTGGCGACCGCGCGCGCCTCCTGGCGGAAGCGCTCGAGCTGGTCGGCCTGCTCGGACATCTCCCGGTGCATGACCTTGACCGCGACCGGGCGGTCGAGGGTGGTGTCGCGGGCGAGGTAGACCGTCGACATCCCGCCCGAGCCGAGCTTGGCCTCCAGCCGGTAGCGGCCGGAGAGCACGGTGCCGATCATCTTCGAGCTGGTGGGGCGATCGGGCATCAGGCGCCGGGCGTGGGGGAGGGGATCAAGG
>JAFDWD010000795.1 GCA_018268695.1 Actinomycetota bacterium | reverse complement strand
TGCCTCCACGAGCTGAAGCTGATCGCCGACCTGATGTACGAGAAGGGGATCCGCGGGATGGAGTACTCGATCTCCAACACCGCCGAGTACGGCGACCTCACCCGCGGCAAGCGGGTCATCGGTGAGGCTTCTCGTCAAGCGATGAAGGAAATCCTCGCCGAGATCCAGTCGGGCGAGTTCGCCCGCGAGTTCATCGGCGAGAACGAGGCCGGCGGGAAGAAGTTCGACGAGCTCCGCCAGGCCGGCGCCGACCACGAAATCGAGAAGGTCGGCAATGAGCTTCGCGACATGATGCCCTGGATCGACCAGGGCTTCTAAGCCCCCGCTAGTGCCGGTGCGTCTCGCCCGGCGCCAGCTTCCCGTCGCGGCCGACGTAGCCGTCCTTGCCGCCCACGCACACGTAGACCGCCTCCTCGGAATCGCTCAGGTTCCGTAGGCGGCGGAGCGTGTGGGCGTCGACCCAGGCGAGCCCGCCCGGTCCCATCTCCTGCACCGAACCGTCGCCGAACTCGATCGCGATCCGCCCGGAGTGGACGAAGTAGAGCTCCTCCTGCTCCTCGTGGAAGTGCATGTTGGTGACGTAGGCCGGCGGCAGCACGATCGCATTGACGCCGAACGCCGTCACTCCCAACGCCGTGCGGATCTTGCGGAAGCCGGGACCCTGCCCGAGGTCGTCGAGGTTGGCGACGGACCAGCCGTCGCCGCGCTCGACCCCCTCGAAGGACTGCTCGCTCACGCTGCCGGCGATGCGGGCGGCATCGGCGGGGCGGCGGGCTCGGCGAGTGCCGTGCTCGGCCCTTTGCCTTTCTCGACGCCGACCGGTGGGTAGGAGTCGGTGAGGAACGCCATGTAGCCGTAGACGCGGGCGTAGAAGCCGTTGCAGTAGGACATCGCGTCGTTGACGGCCTCGGGCAGGTAGCCACGGAAAACGATCGTCAGCCAGGCGATGATCCCCAGCGCCGTGTGCATGTAGGAGACCGCGTAGAGGACGACCAGCATCGGCAGGACGAGGATGATCCGGAAGAAGACCTTCAGCCGGCTCTGGCTCTCTTCCCGCCCGGCGAACTCGACCCGGAGCGGGTAGGACTGGTCGTCGCCGATGCTGAACGGAGGCCACTCGTCGCTCTGCAGGTAGAGCCAGGCGGCGGTGCGCACCCGGAAGCGGACGAACCCCGAGTTCAGGTTGTAGAGGCCCTGTGGGTACTTACCGGTGACCAGCAGCGCCAACCAGGCGAAGACGGTGGTGAAGAGCGCGGCGATCTCGTAGACGTAGGCAACGATGATCCACGGGATCGCGAGGATGATCCGGAAGAACGTCGTGGCGCGGTTCTGTTCCGGCTGAAAGTCGGCTTCATAGGTGACTGGGTACATCTCTCCCCCTAAATGTCTCGGGTCGGTAACCGGGCAACTGCCTTGGGTCAATAACCTGTCGCCTCATGGCGACCACTGACACCATCGTCTCGATCCCGTCGGACCTCAAGCCCGGCGACGGACGTTTCGGCTGCGGCCCCTCGAAGGTTCGTCCGGAGGCGCTTGCCAAGCTGGCCGAGCAGTCCCGGCTGATGGGCACCTCGCACCGCCAGGCGCCGGTCCGCGACCTGGTCCAGCGCGTCCGCGAGGGCCTCGGAGAGCTTTTCGCGCTCCCCGACGGCTACGAGATCGCGCTCGGCAACGGCGGCACCACCGCCTTCTGGGAGGCCGCCTGCGCCTGGCTGATCCGCGAGCGCTCCCTGCACCTGACCTACGGCGAGTTCTCGCAGAAGTTCGCCAAGGCCGCCAAGGTCGCGCCGTTCCTCGGCGATCCGATCCT
>JAFDWD010000794.1 GCA_018268695.1 Actinomycetota bacterium | reverse complement strand
TGCGGGGACCGTGGACGTCCTCGTGGGGCTGCTGGCGGAACTCGACCAGGCCACCGAATCGGGCGTCTTCTACGACCGGGTGTGCCAGGCGGTGGTGACGCTGACCTCGATGAAACGGGCGGTGTTGATGCTCCACGACGAGACCTACCGTTCGGTGATCACGGTCGGCAGCAGTGGGCTCGACACCGAGCGGCTGAAACGGATCGGCGGGACGCTCGACGAGACGCCGATCGCCCAGATCGCCCTGGAGGAGGACCGGGTGGTCGAGGTCGGCGTCAACGGCGGGGACGGCGACCTGGCCGAGCACGTGCCGGCGCGCTACGCCGAGCTGCCCGAGAGCAGCTACCTGACCTGCACGCCGATCAGCGCCGCGCGGCGCTGGCTCGGGGTGATCTTCGCCGACCGCGAAGGGGAAGACCAGCCGCTCACCGACGGCGAGTCGGAGACCATGATGACCCTGGGACGGCTCGCGGCGCTGACCGCGAGCGTCGAGCATTCGACCGAGCAGCGCGAAAGCGAGCGCCGGCTGGCCGAACGGGTGGAGCTGACCCGGGACCTGCACGAGAACGCGATCCAGCGGCTCTTCGGCGTGACCCTGGCGCTCGGCTCCGAGGAGGAGCTGACGAAGGCGGAGCGGCAGCGCTGCCAGGAGGAGCTGCGCTCGGTCGTCGCCGACCTGCGCCACGCGCTGACCCGCCCGCTGGACAACCCCGAACGGCCGACCAAGGCCTGCCTCGGCGAGCTGCTCGAGCGCCTGACCGAACGCCGCCCCGAGCTGCGGGTCGAGTGGGCCGACGGGGTGGAGGTGCCGGCCGACCTCGAGCCGGTCGCCCAGCTGGTGCTGAACGAGGCGCTCCGCAACGCCGACCGCCACGCCCGCCCGCGCGAGGTCATGGTGCGGATCGAGGCCGACGGCGAGACCTTCACCCTCTCGGTCGAAAACGACGGCTCCGGCGACGGCCGCACCACCCGCGGCGGCGGCATCGGCCTGCGGCTCGCCGCCCTGGAGGCGCTCCGCTACTCCGGCCTGGTCGAGCGCCGCCCCGAGCTGCGCGTCGACTGGCCCGACGGGGTCGAGGTCCCGGCCGACCTCGAGCCGGTCGCCCAGCTCGTCCTCAACGAGGCGCTGCGCAACGCCGACCGCCACGCGCACCCGACCGCGATCGACGTCCGCATCGCCTCCGACGGCGAGACCTTCAGCCTCGCGGTCGAGAACGACGGCTCCGGCGACGGCCGCGCCACCCGCGGCAGCGGGCTCGGGCTGCGGCTCGCCGCGCTCGAGGCGCTCCGCTACGAGGGCCTGGTCGAGTTCGGCGCGACCGGCGAGGGCCGCTGGCGCGTCCGCCTCGTGGTCCCGGTGGGGTGTGGATGAGCACCGAGCAGCGGGGCCTGCGGGTCCTGGTGGTCGACGACCACGACGTCGTGCAGTGGGGCTTCCGCCTGCTGCTCGAGCGCCAGAGCTGGGTCGAGCGCTGCCTCGCCGCGTCCTCGGGCCCGGAGGCGGTCGAGGTCTGCCGCAAGGTGC
>JAFDWD010000793.1 GCA_018268695.1 Actinomycetota bacterium | reverse complement strand
GGCCTGGAAGTGGGCGGTGGTGGCCGAGTGGCCGGGGCGCTCGCCGCGGCGGCTCATCGCGGCGGCTCCGGCGGGCGGGGGGAGGGCGTGTGGTTGCTCACACCCTGGTTGTCAAGGGCGAGGTCGGGGTGTATCCGGTCGGTTCTGCTCGCTGTGCCCGGTCTCTACAATTCGTGATCCTGAGCCGGGCAATGCCAAATCCGGGTCCCTATATCTGACCATTAGGACTATGACGCACCCGGCGCCGTTTTCGGGTGGTGCGTGTAGTTGGGGATTGAATCGCGATCGGAAAGTTCGATTTGCAGATTCAAACCAAGCGTTGGTCGTTCACCATCTCGGCGGGATTCGTTCTCGCCGTCGGATTCGTGATCGAGCGACTTTTCGGCTTACGTTCGGCCGGCCGCCTCGGGCGGCCGGCCCGTCGGTGTCCCGATCCAACAGTCTCCGCTGGGCGCTTGGCTAGATTGGTCGGATGACGGACGGGGACCAAAGTGAAGCCGTAGTCGAGCTCCCACCGGAGTTCGACCAGGAGGCGTTGGCCGAGGCGGCCGCGCGGTTCTACGAGGTGATCAGGGAGCCCGACCGGGTGACCCTCACGATCACCTCCGACTTCCGCGACACCGTGCGGGACTTGGTCGAGGACGAGGAATATGCCGCCAACTACGAGCAGGACCGGGAGCACGCTTTCGCGGTGGCGAAGTCGATCGACCGCAGCGACGGCTCGATCCATGTCGTCGTCTACTCCGGGGTTTTCGATCGCGGGCGGCCCTATGGGTCGCCCCTTCCGATACTCGAACATGAGGCCCTCCACGTCGCCGTCAGCCTGCGGGACGAGTCGCTGAACGACTTGCGGCTCCGGAACGCCGGGGAGGCGATGCCGGTTCCGCGCGACATCGTCGCGATGGCGGGCGTCGCAGCCGAGGAGTACCGCGTCGAGAGAGTGCTCAATTCGGCAGACCACGAGGGCCGTGAGTCATACGGGGCCAGCTTCGAGGATTCCGCCCGTCGCGTCTACCGCCAGATCGCCAGGGACGTCGAGGACTACCAGGGGCACCTCGACGTCCACCGCTTGGCCGAACGCGTCCTGAATGGCTTTCACGCCCTCGCCACCTACACCGGCTACGTCGCCGCCGAGATCGGCGCGGCAGGAACCACTACCGAGGATCTCGTCGTCGATGAGGAGGTCGACGACCTGATCCTCGGACCGGCCTGGAGGGCGACGCTCGAGGCTCTGGTGGAGCTCCCACCCGCCGATCGCCCCACGCCACGACCTGAGCTGGACGCGGCGGCGATGACCATCGCCAACCGTCTGTGGGATTGGCTTTCCGCAATCGGCTTCCAGGTGCGCGAAGAAGGAGGGTCGATCCACTTCGCGGTCAGCGATCCGGCCCAATGGATCCTCGGTCCAGGCCTGTAGGGCCCGTTGCGACGCACCGAATTGTCTGCGAACATGCGTTCGTGTCAGAAGCCGAACTACTCCGACTGCTCGAAGAAGCGCTTGCCTGTCGGCTTTCTGCGCTCCGCGTCGGCACCGACCGGCGGGAGGGAGTCGAGGAGCTGGCGCGCGTCGGGCAGCTGATCGACGCCGGGGACGGGACCGTGACACCCACCGCGGCCGCGGTGGAGTTCGACCTGCTGAGCAAGCTCTAGGAGGGCGTGCCGTCAGGAGCGGTGACAGTCGGAGACGAGCAAACCCGATCCGCAGGGACACCGCGCCGCCGCGGACAGACGGATGACATCGGGATCGTTCTCGATCTCCATGAGCAGGTCGGTCGTCCGCGAAAACGACTCGGCGAGAG
>JAFDWD010000792.1 GCA_018268695.1 Actinomycetota bacterium | reverse complement strand
GTAGTAGGTGTGGATGCGGTACCTCTTCAGGAAGTCCTTCTTCGCCAGCACCCGCACCAGTTCCCCGCCGGGCCGGACGATCTCCACGGTGCCGTGGTCGTTCGTCGTCGTGGTGCGGAACTTCAGTTTGATCCGCCGTTCGCAGGACCGCCCCGGGGTGAAGGCGTTGGACTTCTTGTGGCCGATTTCGACCCGGTCGACCAGCAGCGGGTCGCGCTTCACCCGTTGGGCGTAGGCGAAGGCGGCGACGGTGGCGACGACGAGCAGCGCGAAGACGACGGCGCCCGCGTCAACCTTCCGCCGGGACATTGTCCTCGCCCACGACCACCGAGACTTTCGCCCCGTTCGAAACCCCGGAGACTTCGGCGGTCATCGGCTGGACTTTGTGGATCTGAAGCTGTTTGGCCACCGTCTTGGCTTCCGGCGCGGCGCCGTTCGCGAACATCACGACCGAGTTTTCGAAGGTCGAGGTGGTGTTGGTGATCGCGCCGACTTCGAAGCCCTTTTCTTCGGCTTTGTCGCCCCAGGTCGCGGCCAGCCCGGTCGCTTCGGTGCCGTTCAGCACCGCCACTTCGATTTCTTCGGGCTTCACCTTCTTGTCGGCGGCGGCCTGCTTTTCGCCTTCGCCACCGCCGTTCTTACCTTCCGCCTTCGCCGACTTGCCGCCTTCGCTGCTGCTGCTGCCGGAGTTCAGGACCGCGTAGGCGACGCCGCCGCCGACCAGGAGCAGCACGACGAAGAGCGTGATCAGGAGGGCGGGGCGGGAGAGCGTTTCGCCGAAGCCCGAGAAGCGTTCGCGGATGCGCTCGCCGCGCGTCAGTTCCGGCAATCCTTCCTCGCGCCGCTGGCGCCGGACCTCGCGCTGCTCGATCGCTTCGTGCTCGGCCGTCCGCGATTCCTCCAGTTCGCGCAGCTCTTCGGCGCGCTGGGCGGCGATGGTCTGCGTCTGTTCGGTCCGTTCGGCTTCCCGCTCGGGCGCCGAGCCCGCCCAGTCACGCAGCCGGCGGATGTCGCGGCCGTGGGCGAAAAGGAGCAGCGCGAAGACCGCCAACCCCAGGAAGGACGCAAGGCCCGCGAAGGAGCCGATTCTTTCTACGGTGTGCAGCAAAGTTGCGGAAGGCTACTCGTCCAGTGCGACCTTCGTCGCATCTCCGCCCGGCGATGCGATCAGGTCTACGACCCGTTCCGCCAAATTAGCCTCGTCCCCGGCCAGAACCAGTGCTTCCAGGGCGCCGAGGGTCGAATCGACCCATTTCGGGTCGAGCGGCGCATTCCGCACCGCCCGGTTGATTCGCTTTGCGGCGGTTGGCTGAGGGGTCTCGTATTCGCTGAAGAGCACCTCGTGGAGCTTCTCGCCGGGGCGCGGTTGGGTGAACTCGATCGCGATGTCGGTCTCCGGCTCGTAGCCGGCGAGGCGGATCATGTTGTGGGCAAGGTCGACGATCTTCACCGGTTCGCCCATGTCGAGGACGAAGACCTCGCCTTTGCCGGCGCCGATGTCCCCGGCGCGGATCACCAGCTGCACCGCCTCCGGGATCGTCATGAAGTACCG
>JAFDWD010000791.1 GCA_018268695.1 Actinomycetota bacterium | reverse complement strand
GTCCGGCGCGGCCGAGGCCAGTTCGCCCGCCCCTTCGGGCGCTTCCAGCCCGGTCGGCAACCGCCAGACGGCCCGGTCGCCGCGGGCGATCCGGTCGGTCAGGGACGTCGGCGCGAGGATCCCCTGCACCAGCAGGTCGTGGTCCCCGAGCACCGGATACCAGGGCGCTCGCAGCCCCGCCGCCCGGAAGTGTCGGGTCGCCGCCGCCAGCAGGCCTGGGTACCGCGGCGCGTCGATGTCGGGGCGGTAGTAGAAGGGATTGGCGTCGCGCGCTTCCTGGACCCCGTGGTAGCGCCGGGCGCCTCCGGCCGGGTCGACCCGGCCGCCACCGAGCAACGCCAGCCCGCGGGCGAGCTCGTTTTCCTGCGCGTTGTCGATCAGGTCGCCGCCCTGGATCACGGCGTCGGGCCGCAGTGCGTCGACGGCGCGGACGGCCCCGTCCATCACCTGGGCGGTGAGCGCCTCCTGCGGCCTGAAGGTGGAGTTGAACGGGTCCCCGAGCTGCGACAGGAACGGCACCCGCGCGGGCGACTCGGCATCCATCACGTGGGCGTCGGTGATGTGCCCGAGGGTCGCCAGGGAGCGGCCCAGCGGGGCGGCGGGCGCCAGCTCGGTGCGGGCGACGAGCGGCACTCCGGGGGCGACCTCGAGCTCCCCACCCGACCCGTTCCAGGTCGTCTTGCGGGTCGAGCCGCTCGCCGCCATCTCCAGGCCGCCGCCGCAGCCGGCGAGCGCCAACGCGAGCGCCCCGGCCGCGCCGCTCGCCAAGAGCTCACGCCGGCTCATCCCGCCGCCGGTCATCCGAGGCCCCCGGCGATCGGCCGCCCGATCACCCGGCGCACCACCCACCAGACGGCGAGCGCCCCGATCGCCGCCAGGCCGACCAGAAGCACCGCCACCTGGGCCGCGTCGGCCACCAGCGAGAGCGTCGCGTAGCCCTGCGCCAGCCGCGACACGGCGGGGCCGAGCACCAGCCGCTCCAGCAGCACCGCGACGACGGCCGCGGGCACCAGCACGGCCAACGCCGCGCCCGCGAGGAGGACGCGGATCGAGCGCGCGCCGGCGCCGCAGGCCCGCAGCACGGCGATCGCCGAGCGGCGCTCGGTCGCGGTCAGCGCGAGCGCCTGGGTCAGCATGTAGAGGCAGACCAGGCCGTCGACCGCGGCGATCGTCAGCAGCAGGGCACGCAGCGCGTCGACCAGCGTCTTGCCGCCGCCCGCCACCCCGGTCGAGGCCGTCACCTCTCCCCCGATCCGTTCCAGCTCCTTCGTCACGGTCTTGGTCGAGGCGCCATCGGCGACGATCACCGCGAGCTTCTCCGGAGCGTCGGGCTGGCCTCGCAGGAGCGCTCGTTCGGGCACGTAGGCGATCCGCCCGTCGTGTTCGAGCGCCGAGACGATGCCGTCGACCCGCAGGCGCAGTTCGCGACCGGAGGCGAGGGCCACCGCCAGGGTCGAGCCGACGCGCAGGCCGAGGAGCTGGGCCAGGCCGCGGCCGACCTCCGCCCCGCGCGGCCCGCGTAGGTGGGTTCCTTCGACCAGCGGCGGGTCCTCGAAGG
>JAFDWD010000790.1 GCA_018268695.1 Actinomycetota bacterium | reverse complement strand
CGCCAGCGACCGGGTCATGACCTCGCTCATCGAGCGGTTGACGATCTGCGAGAACGCCGCGCGCGGCATGCGCGGCATGTTCTCTCGTATTCGGTCGAACACGATGATCGTGTCGTAGAGCGAATAGCCCAAGATGGTTAAGAAGGCGGCCACCGTCCCGCTCGACACTTCTTTGCCGGTCAGCGCGTAGACGCCGCCGGTGATCAGGATGTCGTGGAACAGGGCGATCAGCACCGGCACCGCGAATTTCGGCTCGAATCGCAGGGCGACGTAGATCAGGATCACCAGCAGCGAGAAGATCAGCGCCTTGACGGCGGATTCCGCCACCTGGTTGCCGAAGGTCGGCCCGACGCTGGTGCTTTCGAAGCCCTGCGGGCTGATCCCGTAGTCGGCGGCAAGTTCTTTTTCGACGTTGTGCACGCTGCCCGGCTGCAGCTGCGCGGACTCGATCTGGAAGACGTTGGAGCCGAAGTGCGGGATCGTGACCTGCTGCACCTCGGCGTTTTCGACGCCGGCTTCTTCGAGGCTGGCTTTCACCGCTTCCTCGTCGGTCGGCTTTTCGAGCGCCGCGGTGATCCGCGTGCCCGACTTGAAGTCGATGCCGAAGTTCAGCTCCTTCGTCGACAGCGCCACCGCGCCGATGATCAGGATGATCCCCGAGAAGGTGAAGAACCAGCGGCTTGAGCCCATGAAGTCGAGGCGCCAGTTGCGCCCCTCGCCCCCGGCTCCGAGGGCGTTGCGCGATTTCAGCAGCTTGGAGTTGCTCATCGTGCCGAGCAACGCCTGGGTGAAGACGACGGCGGTCAGCAGCGAGGTGAGCGTGCCGACGCCGAGGGTGAAGGCGAAGCCCTTGACGCCCGCCGTCGCGAGGACGAAGAGGATGAACGCGGTCAGGATCGTGACGACGTTCGCGTCGATGATCGTCGAGATCCCGCGTTTGTAGCCGGCGGCGATCGCGCTCTGCATCGAGCGACCAGCCCGGACCTCCTCCTTTATTCGCTCGAATATGACGATGTTCGAGTCGGCCGCGACCCCGATCGTCAGCACCAGACCCGCGATCCCCGGCAGCGTCAGGGTGATCGGGATCAGTTTGATCATCGCGAAGAAGATCACCCCGTAGGCGGCCAGTGCGATGACCGAGATCAGCCCGAGGAAGCGGTAGTAGGCGAGCAGGAAGATGATGACGAGGGCGAGGCCGATGATCCCGGCCTTGATGCCGTCGTGGAGCGCCTGCGAGCCGAGCGTCGCCGAGACCTGCGTCTCGGAGATCAGCCGCAGTTCGATCGGCAGGGCGCCGATCTGCAGCGTGGTTGCGAGTTCCTGCGCCTCTTCGAGGCCGTGTTCGCCGGAGAACCCGCCGGAGATCTGGGCGCCTTGGCGGCCGTCGATCCCGTCCGGGTTTTCCTGGAAGTTGATGATCGGACGGCTCTTGACTTCGTTGTCGAGGATGACCGCGAAGTGGCCCGAGCGTGATGCCGCTTCTTCACCGGCGATCGCCTGCGACTGGCCGCGCAGGGCGATCTTGCGGGTGACGTTCTGGAAGTTTTCCCGCCCCTGGTCGGTGAATTTGAAGGCGACGTTGGGTTCGCCGCCGTTGGGCGAGTATTCCTGCTTCGGTTCGGTGATTTCGCTGCCCGAGAGCGCGTATTCGTCGTTCAGCGCGAACCAGCCGGGCTGGGCCGTTTCATCGACCTTCCCGGTGTTGTCGGTGGGGAGTTCGGAGACGAGGACGGTGCCGGCCGGAATTTCGATCACCGTCGTCCCGTTCTTCGACAGCGTTTCGCCGGTCGGCGATTCGTAGAGGTCTTTTTCGCTCAGCTCGGGACCGCTCAGCAGCTTGTGCTTGGCGTTGTCCTCGAAGAGGTAGAAGCGCGGGTGGGCGACCGAGCATTTCCCGCATTCCGCTTTGGTTTTCGGCGTCTGTTTCTCCGCCAGCAGCGCCGCCTGGTAGGCGTTCGGGTAAGCACCCGACGCCATCAGGACTTCGCTCTCGTAGCTTTTTACGTTGCGGCCCGCTTCTTCCCATTCTTTTTCGAGCTTTTTCATCGCCGCGGCGGGCGGCTGGGTGCCCGGGTGGCCGCCGATGACGCGCTCCTGGCCGAGCAGGTTCGGCTCCCAGTCGTAGAAGAAGAGCTGCGCGGTCGTCCCCACCTGTTCGGCGGCGCGGTTGGCGTCGGTGACCCCCGGCAGGCCGACGGTGATGTTGGTGTTGCCGAGTCGCGCGACTTCAGCCTCGGACACGCCGAGGTTGTTGATCCGCTTT
>JAFDWD010000078.1 GCA_018268695.1 Actinomycetota bacterium | reverse complement strand
CGCGGTGCAGAACCGCCTCGAACACACGCTCAACAACCTGGCCGTCTACCAGGAAAACCTGAGCGCCTCGGAAAGCCGTATCCGCGACGTGGACATGGCCTCTGAAATGGTCCAATTCACCAAACTGCAGATCCTGCAGCAGGCTGGCACCTCGATGCTGGCGCAGGCCCAACAGTCCGGGTCGGCGGTGCTGAAGCTCCTCGGCTAGCGAGGAGCGGGCGCATCCGGGCGGTCGGTCGGCGGGGAGCCGGCCGGCCGCCTCGGAGTCCCGTCCAGGGTCCGTCCAGCCGCGTCCAGGGACGGCCGCGCGCCCTTCTGACGAGGTCGTTCCACTTTTGGGTAATGGGATCAATCCGCTTAAAGACGCCCTGAGCGGGGTCGATCAAATGAGAGATGACCCTCGAATCGACGCTCGCCCGGATCTCGGCGATCGAAGCGGCCCTGGCGCCGCCGGCGACCGGCGGGGCCGGCGCCCCGGCATCGACCGCCGCGACCGCCTCCGCCGAGTCACCCACCTCCTCCACCTCCTTCTCGCAGCTGCTGAACCAGGCCTCCGCGAGCTCGACGATCTTGCCCGGCGCGTCGCCGATCGCGCTCGGGACGACCACGGGAGCGAGCCCCGCCGCGCTCGCCGCGGTGGCCGCGGCCCGCACCCAGGTCGGCCAGGCGGAGATGCCGCCGGGCTCCAACGAATCGCCGCGGATCGCCGAATACCGCAGCGCGGTCCAGGGCGCCGTGGTCGGGCCATGGTGCGCCGACTTCGCCTCCTGGTGCGCCGCTCAGGCGGGCATCCCGCTGGGCCAGAACGGCGAAGGCTTCCAGGGCGTCGGCGCGCTCTGGGAATGGGCCGAGGCGAGCGGCCGTGCGATCCCCGCCGAAGAAGGATCGCCGGCGCCGGGCGACCTGATCGTCTGGGGCTCCGACCACGTGGGGATCATCGAAGCGGTCGACCCCGACGGGACCATCCACACGATCGAGGGCAACTCCTCCGACGAAGTCGCCCAGCGCACCTACGGCCCGGGCGAAAGCGGCGCCACCGGATACGTCCGCCTCGGATGAGCTACCTGATCTCCAAGGACACGGCGACGGGCGCCGCGGCCAGGGTCCCTGCGGCTCCGTCGCGCGCGCGGGCGTCGGGCGAGCTCTCGATCCGGCTGCCGCTCGTCGCCGTCTACGCGGAACGGGCGATCGCCCGCGCCGGCCTCGTCGCCCTGCTGCGCTCGCAGATGTTCGACGCCGTGATGCCCGAAGAGGAGGACCGCGGGCCGCTCACCCTGCGCCCTGACGTGATCCTGATCGCCGGCTTCGCGCCGGAGCGCCGCCTCGCCGACAGCCTCGCGAAGCGCCATCGCGCCCCGGCAATGCTGATGGTCGACGGCGCGCTCGGCGCCGACTCGCTGGAAGAGCTCGGCGTCCACGGCGCCGTCTGCCGCGAGTGCCCTCCCGAGCGCCTGGTCGACGGCCTCCACGCCCTCGCCGCCGGCGAGACCTTCTTCGAGTGCCACACCCACCCTTCGGCCCCCACCCCGACCGATTCGCTGCTCTCGCCGCGCGAGCGCCGCGTCACCGCCGAGCTGGCCCGCGGCGCGGGCGTCGAGGAGATCGCCACGGCGCTCTGCATCAGCCCCCACACGGCCCGCACCCACGTGCGGAACGTCCGTCGCAAACTCGGCGCCCGCACCTCGGCCGAGGCGGTGGCGCGAGCCCTCACCCTTGGTCTGGTGGCTCTACCGGCGCGCTGAAGTCGCCCGCCGCCGCTGCTTCGTTCTCCTGCTTGATCTGCTCCCAGAGCTCCTCGCGGTAGATCCGCCGCTCCTTCGGCGCGGTGATCCCGAGGCGGACCGAGCCTCCACTCACCTCGACGATCTCGACCACGATGTCGTCGCCGATCAGGATGCGCTCGCCCTGGCGGCGACTGATCGTCAGCATCGGCGGAGTGTAGTGGGGGTGCGGGCGGCGTCGCGTCGGCGGGGGCGGCAGTCCTGGTTGCGCTGTCCTGGGCGTGAGGGTTCCGTGGGAGAGGCGCCACAGCAAGGCCTTGAGTGGTGGGTCAGTGACGAAGACGCCGGGAACTCCACGCTCCCTTGCGCCTTCGGTCGCTCTCCGTGGCCTTCGGTGACGGGTCCGTCATACCCCGGGGAGCGCGGGCGACCTTGGTGAACCTATTGATAACGCAGGTCGCCCGCGCCTCGCCGGGTCCCTTTCTCCTACGCCGCGACCTGCCGCTGCCCTCCGGACAGCAGCGGCTCACGCAGGGGGGCCCAGGACGCTTCGTTCATCACCTGGTGGCCGATCCCGGCCGAGACCAGGATCGGGGCCAGCAGGTTGGCGCCGATGCGGCCCGGGTCCTCGTCGGCACGGACGACGACCAGGACCTGGGCGGTGGCGGGATCGGTGACGCCGATCCGGGCGGCCTCCTCGTCGGAGAGGACGACCTCGTAGTCGGGGAAGAAGGTGAAGGGGTCGGTGACCGGCAGGGCGAGGTCGGGCTGGGAGGTCTCCTGCAGCCACTTGAAGGAGCCGCTCTCGTCGCGCTCGAGCAGTGCGAAGCGGCGCCCGCCGACGCCGATCATGCCCTCCGGGAAATCGATCAGGGCCTCGGTGGGAACCTCGAGCTCCCCGAACCGCGTGCTGGCGACGATCTCGCTCATCTCCCCTTCCTTCCCCCGGCCTACCTGAGGAAATCCATCAGCGACGGCTGGATCAGTTTGGAGCCGGAGCGCAGCGCGGTTTCGTACGCCGCCTGTTCGGAGGAGTAGTTGACCAGCGCTTCGGCCATGTCCACGTTGTAGACGTTGTTCAGCTGGGCCAGGCTCGCTTCCTGCAGCTGTTCCAGCCGCGTCCCCGCCGTCTCCAGGCGGTTGGTGGTGGCGCCGACGACGGCCCGCACCCGGGTCAGTTCGTCCATGTTGGCGCTCAGGCGTTCGAGGTCGGTGCCGCGCAGCGCTTCGGCGTTCGCCACGGTGCCGCCGCGCAGGTCGGTGGCGATGTCGCGCAGCACGTCGAGCAGCTTGTTGTCGTTGGCGGCCGCGCCGTTGCCGAGGACCGTCTGGATGTCGACGTTGACCCCGATCGACACCCCCTTGCCGATCACCCGCTGGATCGTCCCTTCGTCGCCTTTGTATTCGTCGCCGGGACCGGGTTCGTAGGGCCGCGTTTCGGTCGCCGTGCCGGCGAAGATGTAGCGGTCGTCGTAGGTGACGTTCGCTTCCTGCTTGACCGCTTCGGTGAGCGCTTCGATCTCCGCCGCGATGCCTTCCCGCGCGACCTGGCCGTTGGAGTCGTTGCCGCCCTGGACGAGCAGTTCGCGGGCCCGCTGCACCGTCGAGGTGATCCGCGACAGCGCCGTTTCGGTCGCCGTCACCCAGCCGACCCCGTCGTCGACGTTCGACTTGTACTGCTTGAAGGACTCGAGCTCGCCGGTCAGCTGCAGGGTGCGCCCGGCGCCGAACGGGTCGTCGGCGGGGCGGGTGATCCGGTGGCCGGAGGAGATTTCGCGCTGCAACTGGGTGAGGCGCCCTTTGGTCGCGCCGAGGTCCTGGAGGACCGTGCGCCGGGTCATCCCCTCGGTGATCCGCATCGTCATCGCGCGCCCCTCCCCCGTCCGCTCACAGGCCGACCCGGCCGGTACGGTTGATCAGCACGTCGAGCGCTTCGTCGAGCGCGGTCATCGCCCGCGCCGAGGCTTCGTAGCCGCGCTGGAAGCGCTGCAGGTTCGTCATTTCTTCGTCGAGAGAGGCGCCGGAGGACGATTCGCGCCGTTCGGAGACCGCGTTCAGCAGCGCCTGGGCGTTCGTTTCGCCGTTTTTCGCTTCGTTCATTTCGGTGCCGACGCGGGTGACGAAGGAGGCGTAGGTGCGGTCGACCGCACCGCCCCGCAGCCCTCCGATCGCGGTCGCGATGTCGTTGCCGCCGACCGCGCCGTTGGTGGCCGTCTCCACTTCGGCGGCATTGACGGCGACGTTCAGCGAAGCGGCCGCTTTGCCCGCTTCGTAGGTGAAGAACGCCGGGCCACCGCCTTTCGTGTGGATCGCGTTGACCGCGTTCGCGAGGCCTTCGGCGAAGCCGTTCAGTTCGGCGCGGAAGGATTCGATCGTCCCTCCCGGTTCGACCAGTTCGAGCAGCGCACCCAGCTTCCCCTTCGGTTCTTTCAGTTCCTGGGGCCAGTCGACTTCGGTGCCGGAGACGAGTGGTTCGGCGGCGTCGCCGAAGCCGACTTCTACCGTCCCGTCTTTCAGTTCGGTGACCGACACCTGACCGAGCCCCGACAGTTCGTCCAGCAGGAGATCACGCCGGTCGAGCAGGTCGTTCGGTTCGGCGCCCTCGCTCATCGAGGTGCGGATCGCCCCGTTCAGCAGCGCGATTTCCTTCGCTTTCTCTTCCACTTCGCCGCCTTTGCCGGTGATCGCCGCGTATTCGCCTTCGGCCACCGTGCCGGCGTCGGTCAGCTGCTGGTTCAGTTCGGCGAGGCTGACGCCGAGCGCCTTCCCCGCTTCGACCACGGCCTGGCGCGCAGCGGAGTCTTCGGGGCTGTTGGCGAGTCCTTCCCAGTCGGTCCAGAAGGTCTGCAGCTCTTTCGAGATCCCCGTTTCGCCCGGCTCGGCGAGCGCCCCTTCGATCGTTTCCATCCCCTGCACCCGTGCGGCGAGCCCGCCGAGGCGCATCGCCTGGGCGCGGTACTGGAGGTCGAGGAAGCGGTCGCGGGCGCGGGTGATGCCGGTGACGTCGACCCCGGTTCCCAGTTCGGCCTTGCCGTTGCCGGCGCTCGACCCGGTGTTGATCTTCAGGGCCCGGCTGGCGCTAGTCGTCACTTCCTGGCGCGAGTACCCACGCGTGTTCGCGTTGGCGATGTTGTGGCCGGTGACGTCGAGGGCCTCCTGCTGGGCGATCAGCCCGCGCAGCGCGGTCTGCAGGCCCATGAAGGTGGAGACGCCCACGCCGCTAGGCCTCCACGTCCATCAGCCGGCGGCCGCCGGGCTCGGCTTCTTCGCCGGACACCCGCAGCAGGTGATCGAGGAAGGTCAGTTCCTGGCGCATCAGGGCGCGGTTGATGCCGTGCTCGCGGGCGATCTCGGCGAGCAGTCCGCGCAGTTCGGCCGAGCGCGCGAGCAGCCTCTCCTGCTCGGCCGGCGCCGCGAGGCCCGCCAGCCCCGGCAGCCCGACCTCGACCGGCTGCACGCCGAGGCGCACGGCGGCGCGGCGGATCAGTTCGGCCCGTTCGCGCTCGAGCGATTCGCGCGCCGCCATCTCGACCTGGATGTCGGAGAGGCGGGCAAGGACGGCCTCGACGTCGCGCTCGCGGATCGCCGAGCCCTGCCTCAGGACGAGGTCGAGCAGGCGCTGCGCGGAGGCGATCTGCAACTCCAGGTGGCGGGCGACCGCGGCGGGCAGGACCTGATCCTGGACCAGCATCTCGGTGCTCACCTCCCGACCCCCTCGAAGTTCGAGTACATCTCGCTCGCGAGGCCGAGCCCACCCGCGCCGACCACCGCTTCGGTGACCGTTTCGGGGAGGCTGACCGGGGTCGGCGTCGCCGAGAAGGCATTGCCGCCTTCGCCCCCGCCGAACCCTTCTTCTTCGGTCGATCCGGCCGGTGATTCCGGCAGCGCCTCGGCGAGCATCTGCTTCAGCAGCATCGATTCGAAGGAGAGCGCGGCGCGAAAGCCCTGGACCGCGTCGGGCCCTTCGTCGCGGATCGATTTCGGGACCGCCGCGCCCGCCACCGCCGCCGCGATCCCGGTCGCCGCGGTCATCGGATCAGCCCGTTGGCGACGGCGAGGACTTCGTCCTGGGTGGTGATCGCCTTGCCCGCCAGCGCGTAGCCCTGCTGGGCTTCGGTCATCGCGGTCATCACGCTCCCCATGTCGACGTTCGAGGCCTCCAGCGCCCCTTGCTGCAGCCGCGCCCGCGGCGCCGCCTTCACCGGGCCACTCGCGGCCGTCGGCAGATAGTCGCCTTCGCCATCGGCCTGCAGGCCGTCCGGGTTCGTCACCTCGACCAGCGGGATCTTGCCGAGCGTGCGTTTGCCGGCGCTCACCGTGCCGTCGGGAGCGATCGAGATGTCGGACGGGTCGACGCCCTTGGGGATCTGGACCGGTGGCTGGAGCGCCTGCCCGGTCGCCGTGCGCAGCTGCCCGTCGGGGCCGATCTGGAGGTTGCCGTCCCGGGTCAGGGCGACGCCGCCGGCGGCGGAGCGCACCTGGATGAAGCCGGGGGTGGTGAGCGCCACGTCGAGCGGCCGTCCGGTGGCTTCCAGCGCTCCCTGTTCCTGGTCTTGGCCGAAGATCTGGGCGGCCGACCCGGAACCGGTGATCGTCCCTTCGGCCCCGCCCCGTCCCGGCGACTGGTAGAGCAGGTCACGGAAACCGACCCGCAGGCTCTTGTAGCCGGTGGTCGAGACGTTCGCGATGTCGTTCGACAGCGCGTCCATCCAGGCCTGCTGGGCTTCCATCCCCGCGGCGGCGGTGGTCAGCGCGGTATCCATCAGCCGATCGCCCCCACCTGGCCGGCCGACTCACCGAGCGTTTCGTTGATCGTCTGGATCGATTTCTGATCGGCTTCGAGCGCGCGGAACGAGGAGATCATCTGGACCATCGCCTGGGACGGATTCACCGCCGATTCCTCGAGAAACCCGGCCCGCACCTTGCCCGCGGCCTGCCCGGTCGCGTTGCCGGTGTAAAGGTTGTCCCCCTGCTTTTCGGCCCCGGCCACTTCGAAGACCCCGAGGTCCCCCGGCGCCACCGTCCCGTCGGCGCGCAGTCGCACCGGCGCCCCGTTCGCGCCGAGCACCGGGTCGCCGAGCTGGTCGGTCAGGTTGCCTTCGGCGTCGACCGAGAACTGGCCGTTGCGCGTGTAGCGGACCCCCGCCCCGGTCCGCACGGCGAAGAAGCCTTCCCCTTCGATCGCGAAGTCGAGCGCTTCCCCGGTTTCGTGGATCCCGGCCGGGGTCAGGTCGGTCGACGTTTCGCCGATCTGGACCCCGAGGCTCAGCCGCCCGACCGAGGCCCCGGTGGCGGTGTTCTGCAGCAGCAGTTCCCCGAACCCTTCCTGCGTCGCCCGTTCCGCCTTGAACCCCGGCGTGTTGACGTTCGCCAGCTGGTTGGAGATCTGTTCCTGGCGCACCATCTCGGCGAGCATCCCGGAGGCGGCGATGTAGAGACCGGAGTCCATCCAGCCCCGGTATTCGACCGCCGCGCCCGGGACTTGAGCCGAGTCCGCGGCGATTGGGTCAGCCGGCGGCGGTGAAGAGCTCGGCGTCGCGGCGCAGGGAGGACTTCAGGCGCTTCTTCAGTTCGCCGTGGATCTGGCAGACGCGGGACTCCGAGACGCCGATGACCTCGCCGATCTCCGCCAGGGTGCGGCCCTGGGTGTAGAGCATCACGGCGACGCGGCGCTCGCGGTCGGAGAGGTGGGAGAAGGCGCGGCGGAAGCGCTCGCGGGCGAGGGTCTTGGTCGCCTCGCTCTCCGGGTCGGCGCGGCCCTCGAGGTCGGG
>JAFDWD010000789.1 GCA_018268695.1 Actinomycetota bacterium | reverse complement strand
GCTTCACCAGCGCGCCGTCGGCGGAGAGGCGCCGCTCCCACTCCTGACACTCCGAGCAGAGCGGGTGGGTGAACTCGACGAAGAGGCGGTCGGGGGCGTCGGCGGGGAGGTCGGCCGGGTCGATTCGGTCGTGGTGGCGGGGCGAGATGCCGCGCAGGCGGGCGGAGAGCTTGTAGATCTCGCAGCCGGTGCAGAAGTTGGTGACGGCGGCGAGGAGGGCGAGCGCGGCGACCAGGGCGCCGAGGACGGTGCCGACGGTCGGTGCTCCCAGCCACCAGGCGAGCGCGGCGGCGGCGAGGAAGGCGGTGCCCATCATGTTGGCGAGCCGCGGCGGGCGGGAGTCCTCGAGCTCACCCTCGCCGAAGCGCGGCTGGATCACCGTGAAGTAGGTGACGCAGGTGACGCAGAAGCGGCGGCCGAAGGTCAGTCCCAGGAACAGCTGGAGCGCCATCAGCGCCCAGAGGACCGGCCAGCCGAGCAGCGCGCCCGCGAGGGCGACGATGCCGACGACGGCCTGGTTGAAGCGCGGCGCGCGGGCATCGATTACGTCGGTGTCGTTCCAGGGATCAGCGGTGCGCATCTTCTTGACCCTACCGGTGAGGAATCGGCAGCTCGATTTCCCGGTCGAGGTGGAGCGCCGCCGCGAAGGTCGCGTCGTGGGTGGCGACGACGAGCGCGCCCGGCCAGTCGGCGACGGCCGCCTCGAGGACTTCGAGCGATTCGATGTCCAGGTGGTTGGTCGGCTCGTCGAGGAGCAGGCAGGTGGCCCGTCGGTGGGCGGCGAGGGCGAGCTCGGCACGGGTGCGCTCGCCGGGGGAGAGGGTGGAGGCGGGCCGCTCCACCTCCTCGGCGGTGAGGCCGAAGGCGGCGAGCGCGGTGCGGGCGTCGGTCTCGTCGAGTCCGGTCGCGGCGCGCATCAAGGCGGTCGCGGTGCGCTCCCCGTCCATCGCCTCGCGGTCCTGGCCGAGGGTGGCGACGACCGCGCCGGGGGCGACGCGGCGGCGGCCCGCGGTGAGGGGGAGAGTGCCCTCCAGGGCGGCGAGGACCGTCGACTTGCCGGCGCCGTTGGGGCCGGCGAGGCGAAGGCGGTCGCCGTAGCCGATCGCGAGGTCGAGTGGGCCGAGGTGCCAGAGGCCGCGCCGGAGCTCGGCGCCCTCGAGGGCGAGCGCGGCGCCGCCGCGTCGCTCGGCCGCGCTCAACTCGAGGGCGAGGCGGGCATGTTCGATCGGCTTGTCGGGGACCTCGACCTGCTCGCGGCGGGAGGCGAGGCGGGCGGCCCGTTGCCGCATCCCGTCGGCGCGGGAGCGGACGTACTCCTTGGTGTGCTTGTCGCCGTCGGGGGAGCGGCGGGAGTCGACCCGGGCGGCGGAGGCGGCGGCCCGCCGGCGGATCTCGCGGTCGACCGCGGTGAGGCGAGCGCGCTCGGCGATCGCCTGCTCGTACTCGCGCGAGGCGCGGGCGCGAGCGTCTGCCCGCTCCTGCTGGAAGGTCTCCCAGCCGCCGGAGTAGTGGGTGGCCGTGCCTTCGTCGAGCTCGACGATCGAGGTCGCGAAGTCGGCGAGGAGGGAGCGGTCGTGGGAGACGAGGACGACGGCGCCGACGTGTTCGGCGAGCAGTGCGCGGAGCCGTGCGAGCCCGTCGGCGTCGAGGTGGTTGGTCGGCTCGTCGAGGAGGAGCACGTCGCAGCGGGCGACGTGGACCGCGGCGAGGCCGGCGCGGGAGGCCTGGCCGCCGGAGAGGGTGGAGAGGGGTCGGTCGAGGAGCTCGGGAGCGAGTCCGAGCTCCGCGGCCGCCACCGCGAGCCGAGCGTCGGTGTCCTCGCCGCCGAGGGCGAGCCAGCGGTCGAGGGCGGCGGCGTGGGCGTCGATGGCGTCGAGGTTGCCGCCTTCGAGGGCCGCGAGGTGCCGCTGGACCTCGGCGGCCGCATCGGCGACGCCGATCCGAGCGAGGATCGCCTCGCGTGCCGAGAGCTTCGGAGTGGCGACGAGCTGCGGCAGGTAGGCGACGGTTCCGTGCCGAGTCACCGACCCACCGTCGGCCGCCTCCTCTCCGGCGAGGATCCGAAGCAGCGTCGACTTGCCGCTGCCGTTGCGGCCGACGAGCGCCAGCCGGTCCCCGTCGTGGACCTGCAGATCGACGGCCTCGAAAAGAGTTCGAGCACCAAAGGAACGACCGACGCCCCGGGCGTCAACGAAAACAGAAGGCATGCGTTTGCTCCCTTCCAGAGCCAAAAACAAGCGAGCACGGAGAGCCGCGAAGATCCGGAACCTCCGGATCCCAAAGTGGCGGCTGTCAGCTCGTGGCGCGCATGCAAAGGCCCAACGACCGGGCCGACCCCCACCGTAGCAACCCGTCCCCCGACCCCGCAACGCTCAGAACTCGCTGCGCAGCTATCGTTCCGAAACCAAGCGCCCGTAGCTCAGTGGTCAACGGGTCCCTCCGGGGGCCCAAAGAGCGTCGGTCTTTCAAGCCGAAGGTCGCCAGTTCGAATCTGGTCGGGCGCATGCTGGATATCAGGCGCAGAGCCAAAAGTCGGATGCACCGACGGACGGAATAGCGTCGGTCTGCCGCTTGGGTCATCAGAGGTCAGGCGACGTCTACACGCACGAACCGACCCTGATTCAGAGCTTTCGGTCCCTTCACGGTCCCTTTGAGATGGGTGATTTTTCATTTCTGATTAGCCCGGCAACGGGCGGAAGCGGACTTCCATCTGGCCTATATTTGGCGAGCATCGTCGGCGGGGGCGATACTTGACTGATGACCGATCGCCGAGGGGCATATACGGCTGACCGAGCAGCGGCGCTGTCCGGTGTACCAAAGTCGACCGTCCATCACTGGGCGCGCAAGGAGTGGCTGGTTCCGAGCGTCTCGTCCACGAAGGTCAAGCTCTGGTCCTACACGGACCTGATGGGCCTGCGCGCCATGTATTGGCTGCGCCACCCGAAGCCGACCTCCGATGGCTACGAGATTCCGTCGACCTCGATGTCCGTCATCCGGGAAGCCCTTGCGGAGCTCGACCGGATCGACCTTGGTCTGTGGGAGGAGGACCGCGGATTCATGGTCCGGGTGAACCGTGCCGGCGAGGTGTGGGTTGGACCCGCGGGGGCCAGCGCGCCGGTCGGCGGACAACTCCCACTCGAGGACCTCGACTTGATTGAGCCATTCGAGTCGGAGGTCGGCATCAGGGGCCCGAATCTGGTGGAACCGCGATCGCGACTTCGGATCATCGCCAGCAAGTTGGCGGGAGCCCCTCACCTCATGAGGACCCGACTTGAGACCGAGGCATTGGCGGCCATCGCCAGCCGCGGGATCGCCAAAGAGAAGATCTTCAGCCTCTATCCGAACTTTGATCGAGAGGCGATCGAACAAGCACTCGATCTTGAGGTCCAGTTGGCCCGCAACCTCGAGCCTCTCGCCGTCGCTGCGTAGAACTGAGACTTTGCCGGTGGCCCTGTTCGCGCTCGACCACAACTATCCGGCACCGATTGTCGATCAGGCACGGCCTTACCTCCGAAATGTCGAGCTAGTCCCCATTGGCGACATCGACGCAAGGCTCCCCGACTTCGACGATTGGGAGTTGCTCCTCGCCCTTCACCACCATGAGCGGGATTGGGACGGCATGGTGACCAACGACACCAGCATGTTGGAGCAGGATCGCGAGCTGGCTGTCCTCGGCTTCACCTGCCTGACTCTGGTGGCACCGGTGGCGGCGGGCCACGATCCGATCCGTTCGACCGGGCTACTGCTCGCCCACATCGAGAACATCGCCAGTAGAACCACTCCATCTAAGCCTCAGGTCTGGAAACTGCACGGACGCACGCCGCAGGGCCAACATCCTGATGTCTTCCTCGAGGCGCTCGCGCGGCGCGCGAGCCTGGATCCCTTCGACCTTCGTAAGGCGGCGATGCCGGATCGGTCAATCCTGACCCAGGATCCTCTGTCAAGCTCGTGAGCCAGGTCCTGCCGTCAGGTGTTTCGTGATCTGTCGGCGCTTCTAGTCGCAATTCCGACTGAAGGATCGAGTGCCATCCCTGCGCGGGTGACTTCCGTTCCCAGTGCGAACGGTAGCGTTTGTGGAATCGGGATCACCCACACTGGAAAGGGGGAGAATTGCGCATCAACTTTTTGTCCATCCGCAACTTCCGCGGGCTCGAGAAGCTGGAGTTCCTGCCGGACGAACACGTGCTTCTCGTCGGCGAACCGCGGGCGGGTCGCTCCACGATCATCGATGCCCTGTATAGGGCTCTCTCCCCCAATGGAAGTAGGGGTACCGTTGGCCACGACCTTGACCTGTTCGGACGTGATCGGGGCTTACGCGCCGAGGTTGAAGTTGTGCTGGGAGACCTTGACGAGGACCTTACGCAGCGGTTTTACGACCAGCTTGAGTTTTGGGACGACGACGAGAACGAGCTCGTAGAAGAGCTGGACGAGCCGGACCAGCTTGAGGGGCTTCAACCAGTTGTGAGGGTTTGCTACCGCCTGCGCTGGAATGCCGAAGAGGAGAGCGCTGAACAGTGGGTCGATTTCCCTAAGTCGGCAGACCCGGAGAATGATTTGTTCGAGCGAGTTCGTCGCAGAGATCTGGAGGCGCTGCCAGTGTTCTTCAGTCGGTCAGCAGGCTCCCCGCTCTCCCTCGCAAATGAAAGCAATCTGCGCCGGATTCTCGACAACGAGACGGTAGAAGACTTTGCGGAAAAGCTCGAGCTGTTTGCGGAGAAGGCCGAAGCATTAGGTGGCGATCTCGTAGAGAGCGAGCAACTTCTCGAAGCTTTGAGGCGGATCGTCTCGCCGGTCTCATCGACGGTAGGTGTGTCGGCAGAGAATCTGTCGGACGAACTCAGTTTCGTCCCGGCGGGCGTCGCTCTCGGGGCCCTCCTGCGCGGATTGGAGCCAACTCTCTCGCTTGGGTCCGACGCGCCAACCCTGCCGCTTTCGCGCCACGGGTCAACCGTCGACGCTGCTCTAACTGGGTCTGAATTGCTCGCGAGGGGTCGAGAGCCAGGCGGCATTGTTTTCCATGACGATTTCGGCGAGGGGTTGGATGGCCCGACCTCGACGCATCTCGCTTCGCTCTTGCGGCGACGAGTGCGCCAGGCATGGATCACGACCAGGAGGCCGGAGGTTGCTGGTGTCTTTAAACCGGCGGAGTTGGCTCGTCTCGTAGCTGATGCAGACGCTGCACGGCACCTATACAAGGGGAAGCGACCCAAAACGAAGGCCGAGAGGATGGCGGCCCGGCACTTGGCACTTCAGCTGCTTCCACTCGCCACCGCAAGAGGGGTCGTGGTAGTAGAGGGCCCTCATGACCGTGCTGGTCTACAGGCGCTCGCCGAGCGCCGCCTGCGAAAGGAAGGCGTCGCTCTCCTCGCGGGTTCAAGGATAGGCGTCGTCGACGCTGGCGCGGTTGACTCGTCAGGAGGCTCGTCGGCATTGCCGCGAATTTGTGCTGCTGCTCGTCAGCTGGGTTTTTTCACGCTGGCGCTTTTGGACGGCGATCCGGACGATGCGGAGATAGTTGAGGCCAACCTCGAGAGTGCTGATGTGGTCATACGGTTGCCGGACGGCAAAGCAATCGAGCTCGCACTGCTCGACGGGCTCGAAGACGAGGAGATACGCAAAGCGCTCAAGCGTTTGGACGTGCATCTCCCAACCGATTTCGACCAGCTGTCTGGCTCGGCACTGACCAAAGCTGCCAGGAAAGCCCTGAAGTCTCGCGGAGGGGCCCACGCCGAGTTCGTCGATGCTCTGCGAGGTCCCAATCCAGGTCTCGGCGTGCGCATTCTCGACGCAGCGAAGGAGGCGGTCGATTCGGAGAGCTCGGGATGCGTGCAGCTATGAAATATGACGATCTGACGCCCCGTCAGAGGGAAGCTGTCGAGTCAACCGAACCCGTCACCTTGGTCAAGGGAGGCGCTGGCACCGGGAAGACTACGGTCGCACTTTGGGCTGCGCGGACGCACCTGCTTGGTGATGAGAGTCGAGCGGGCGAGCGGGTCCTCTTCGTCACCTTCTCGCGAGCTGCCGTCAACCAGATCTCTAAGAGGTCGGCATCGGCCTTGGTCGACGTGAGAGACAGAGTCGAGATCCAGACCTTCCATTCGCTGGGATTTCGGCTGATTAAGGCATTCGGAAGGTACGGTGGCTACGGATCAGAGCGCCTGAAGATCGAGTCAATGGCGCGGGCCAAATTGCTCGGCAGCGATGACGGCCGCCTCTCCTACGACGCGCTCGTACCCGGGGCTTTGAAGCTGCTCGAGTCACCGCAACTTTTGAGGCTCGCGTCTGCGCGCTGGAGTCTGATCATCTGCGATGAGTTTCAGGACTCTGCCCAGACCCAGTGGGAACTTCTTAGAAAGCTGGGTGGGCAGGGGCGCTTGCTGTTGCTAGGCGATCCAAATCAAATGATCTATGGCTTCGTACCCGGGGTGAATCCCAGCCGGTTAAAGGAGGCGGCGGATGAGGCAAATCTGGAGGTCACTTTGGAGCCCTCGTCGAAAAGAGACCCGTCTCAGGTAATACCCGGAATGGCCACGGCCGTCTTGGCCCGGCAGTT
>JAFDWD010000788.1 GCA_018268695.1 Actinomycetota bacterium | reverse complement strand
TTCGTTGAAGCTGACCGCCGCGGCCGTCGCCATCACGTACTCGTCGACCTTCAGCAGCAGGCCGCCTTCGACCAGGGCCGTGATCGCCCGCACCGCAAGCTCGACCTCGCCGATCCGCGCGACGACCGCCTCGATGCGCAGCTCCGAGGGCCGTTCGCTGAGGACCAGCCGCAGGATGATCGCCTGCGCCTCCCGCGCCCGATCGGCGTCATGAACGAGCCGCAGCCTCGTCGGGCGCTCGCTCTGTTTCACCTCCGCGACAGTGTCGCGAGGCTCCGTTGCGTCTATTTCATGAGTCTCTACGAACATGTGTTCGAGTGTGGCACCGGCCCCGGCGGAAAACTGGATCTGCATGAGATCCTGCGCGGCGCGCTCAGACGTCGAGAATCTCGGCGAGGGTCTTGCCGCTCGCCACCGACTCCGGGGACTCGGCGACCACGTCGGATCCCGGGCGAGCGGCGTCGTCTTTCCGCTTGATCAGGAGCCAC
Source organism: Actinomycetota bacterium (assembly GCA_018268695.1). The sequence goes on along the minus strand of JAFDWD010000788.1, from coordinate 1,851 downwards.
TGGGGCTTCTCCCCCGGCCGCGTCCGCTGGAGGGCGAAACCGCCTGAGAGCTTCTCGCCGTGGAGGACGAAGACCGCGTGGCCGCGTTCGATCGCCTCCGGCCACGGCACGCGGCCGCCCTGCTCGTAGGTCCCGCGGTCCCAGATGATTACCGCCCCCTCCCCCGCGCGCCCTTCGAAATCGTTGTGGGACTTCTGGTGGTCCTCGACCTGGACCGCCAGCCGTTTCTGCGCCGGGTCCATCGAAGGCCCCTTCGGCACCGCCCAGGAGCGCATGACGCCGTCGACCTCCAGGCGCAGGTCCCAGTGGTGGGCGGTCGCCTGGTGCTCCTGGACGACGAAGACGCCGGCACTGACCCCGCGGACCGCGAACTGCTCGTGCCCTTCGACCTTGGCCTTCGCCACCTCGACCCCGTCGACCGACGCGCCCCGCGGCCCCTGGCCGAGCCACTCGAGCAGCGCGTCGACCGCCTCGTCGGGTCCCTCCGCCTGGACCACCACGGTGCCGTCGGCTTCGTTCCGCACCCAACCGAGGACGCCGAGCTCCCGTGCCCGCTCCACCGTCTCGTAGCGGAAGCCGACGCCCTGGACGCTTCCGCGCACCGTCGCCCGGACGCCTTTCCCCTTCGCTTTCCCTCGACCGGCCACAGTGGGTTTCTACCCGTCCAGCGGCGCCGGAGTCGAGGCGGAGCGGAGCGCGCCCGCGCTGGCCACGACGACCAGGGCGATCGCGACCATTTCGATCGCATGCAGCCCCTGCCCGAGCGCGACGAAGCCGACCAGGGCGGCAACCGCCGGCTCAAGGCTCATCATCACCCCGAAGACCGCGTTCGGCAGCCGCCGCAGCGCCTCGATCTCCAGCGCGTAGGGGATCGCCGAGCTGAGCAGCCCGACGCCGAGACCGCGCGCCAGCACCTCGGCCGAGAGCATCGCGCTGCCACCCGCGGCGATCCCCGGTGGGGCGAGCACCAGCGCCGAGATCACCATCGCGAGCGCCAGCCCGCCGAGGCCCTCCGAGCGGCCCCCGATGCGCGAGCTCAACAGGATGTAGAAGCCCCAGCAGCCACCGGCGGCAAGGGCCAGGACGGCGCCGAAGAGGTCGATCGAGGCGCCGCCGAAGTCCCCGGCCAGCAGCACGATGCCGAGCGCCGCGAGCCCCACCCAGATCAGATCGCGACGACGCCGCGAGCCGAAGACGGCGACCGTCAGCGGTCCGACGAACTCGAGGGTTACCGCGACGCCCAGCGGCAGCCGGTCGATCGCCTCGTAGAAGCCGAAGTTCATCGCCGCCAGGGTCACGCCGAAGAGGGCCACCTCGCGGAGGTCGGCGTGCCACACCTTGGCCACATCGCGGTGGGCGACCGCCAGAAGGATCAGGGCCGCGAAGAAACCGCGCAGGAAGACCGCCCCCGCGGGCCCCACCTGATCGAAGAGCGTCGTCGCCAGCGCCGCCCCGCACTGCACCGAGGAGATCGAGCCGACGACCATCCCGATCGCGACCGCCGGGTTGCCGCGGATGCCCTCTCGACTCCTCGCCATCCGATCCACGCTAGTCATTGCCATACCCGAGCCGCCGCCCCGCCGCCCGAAACGGCAGAATCCCCGCGATGAGGAGACGCCTGGCCGCCATCGCCCTGCTCGCCTGCGCGGCCGTGGCGACCCTCGTCGTCGCCGCCTCGGGCGCCGAAAGCGGCGCCGCGCCGATGTGCCACGGCAAGCGCGCGACGATCGTCGGCACCGACGGCAACGACACCATCGTCGGCACCGAAAAGTCCGACGTGATCTGGGCGGGCCCCGGCGACGACACGATCTACGGCGGCCTGGGTAATGACACGATCTGCGGCGGGGCGGG
>JAFDWD010000787.1 GCA_018268695.1 Actinomycetota bacterium | reverse complement strand
TCCTTGTCCGTATCGGCCTCCGGGCCACCGTCGCCCTGGTCGATCCAATCCAGCCCAAGCACCTCGCGCACCGGACGTCCGATCACGTCCTCATCGGTCAAACCCGTCACCTCGTAGCTCCCCTTGCCCGCATCGATAACCCGTTCCTGCTGATCGCAGACGAAGAACGCTGCGTTCGGAGCCGGATAATAATCGTCGAGTAGTTCGAATACGAATCCGAAGCCACATTTCGAGCAACCCTTGGGCCGGCGGCTGAATCCTTCGGTCCGTGAGCCGCTGACCTCGCGGTGACCACAGTTGGGGCAGATGAAAAACGGCATGGTTGCGACAGGCTAGATGATCGGGTTTCAGGACGAGTTAAGCGCTAGAACAGGCTCGCCGCGCCTTCGGGCGCCTGGAGTCCGAGGTGGTCGTACGCCCGCTGGGTGAGGACGCGGCCGCGAGGGGTCCGTTTCAGCAGGCCCTGTTGCAGGAGGTAGGGCTCGAGCACGTCCTCGATCGTGTCCTGCTCCTCTCCGATCGCGATCGCCAGGGTCGAGAGGCCGACCGGGCCGCCGGCGAATTTCGTCGCGACCACGTCGAGCAGGGCGCGGTCGGCGCGGTCGAGACCCGCCTCGTCGACCTCCAGCATCGCCAGGGCCCCCGCCGCCACGCCAGCGTCGATCGTCCCCCGTCCCTTCACCTCGGCGAAGTCGCGCACCCGCTTCAGCAGCCGGTTGGCGACGCGCGGCGTGCCGCGCGAGCGCGATGCGATCGTGTGGGCGCCCTCGGCGTCGATCTCGACCTCGAGGATGCCGGCGGAGCGCTCGACGATCAGGGCCAGGTGCTCGGGGCTGTAGTGCTCGAGGCGATGGCTGACGCCGAAGCGGTCGCGCAGCGGCGTGGTCAGGAGGCCGGCGCGGGTGGTCGCGCCGATCAGCGTGAACGGCGGCAGGGGCAGCGTGACCGTGCGCGCGCCCGCGCCCTGGCCGAGGACGACCGGCAGCTCCCCGTCCTCCATCGCCGGATAGAGCGTCTCCTCGACCGCGCGGCCGAGGCGGTGGATCTCGTCGATGAAGAAGACGCTGCCGGGCTCCAGGGCGGTGAGGAAGGAGGCGACGTCCGCCTTGCGCTCGAGCGCCGGGCCCGCGGTCTGCACCAGCGGGACGCCGAGCTCGGCGGCGACGATGTTCGCCAGCGAGGTCTTCCCGAGCCCCGGCGGGCCCGCCAGCAGGACGTGGTCGAGCGGCTCCCCGCGGCGGCGCGCCGCCTCGATGAAGATCCCGAGCTGCTCGGTCACCTGGACCTGGTTGACGAAGTCGGCCAGGGTCGGGGGACGGAGGCTGCGGTCGAGGTCTTCGACGTCGGCGCGCGCGTCGTGGACCTTCACCTCGGCGTCGACCGGCACCGGGTCCCCGTCGATTCCGGGCGTCCGGATCCGGTGGGCGCCGATCGGGCCGTCGCCGGCGGGGTCGAAGTCGCTCATCGGTTCGCACCCGCCTTGCGCAGCGCACCCGCCAGGAGCGCCTCGGCGTCGTCCCCCTCGAGGCCCTCGAGCAGCTGCTCCGCCTCCAGCGGCTGGTAGCCGAGGTTGACCAGGCCGTCGCGGGCCAACGAGCGGGCGTCGCCTTCCTCGGCAGCGACGATCGCCGACTCCACCTCGAGCGCCCCGGCGACCTTCTCGCGCAGCTCGACGATGATCCGTTCGGCGGTCCGCTTGCCGATCCCCGGCACCGCCTGGAAGCGTTTGGTGTCGGCCGCGGCGATCGCCCGCAGGAGCTCGCGCGAGCTGCCGCCGGAGAGGGCCGCCATCGCCACTTTGGGACCGACCCCGCTGACCGAGATCAACATCCGGAAGAGCTCCCGCTCGTCTTCGGTGGCGAAGCCGTAGAGCGCGAGGGAGTCCTCGCGGGCGATCAGCTCGGCGTGCAGGAAGGTCTCCGAGCCCGCCGCCGGCACCGCCTTCAGGGTCTCCGAGGAGACGGCGAGTCGGTAGCCGACGCCGTGGGCGTCGATCACCACGTGATCGGGGCGGCGGACGAGGACCTCGCCCTTGACCGCGGCGATCATCCGGCCACCATCGTGGTCCGTTCGACCGCCTGACGCCGTCCTTCTCCGCCGCCGTGGCAGATCGCGACGGCGAGCGCGTCGGCCGCGTGGTCAGGGGTCGGCGGCTCCGGCAGGCCGAGCAGCGTGCCGACCATCCGTTGAACCTGGGCCTTGTCCGCGGCGCCCGATCCGCAGACGGCCATCTTGATCGCCTGTGGCGTGTAGGCGGTGCAGGGGATCCCGCGTTGCGCCGCGGCCAGCATCGCCACCCCGCTCGCCTGCCCGACCACCATCGCCGACCCGACGTTGCGGCCGAAGTACACCTGCTCCAGCGCCATCGCGCGAGGTTCGTGCCAGGCCATCAGTTCCCCGATGGCGGTGTGGAGCTTCTGCAGCCGCTGCTCCATCGGCATCTCCGGCCCCGTCTCGACCACTCCCCCGTCGAGCGCGACCATGCGGTTGCCCTCCACCCGGACGATGCCGAAGCCGAGATTCGCCGCACCAGGGTCGATTCCCATCACCACTTGCATAAGACACTGATTCTGGGCGTGGGATCGGATGCCTGCCCGAGGTGGCTTGGGAAGCGAAGGACGGGGAAGGGACGCAAGGGTTGTCGGTGAGCACGGCCGTCTCGGCCACGGCCCTGGCTGGCCGTGGCCGTGGCCGAGACGGCCGGGGTATGAAGGGTGAGGAGAAACTCCGACACCGTCCCGGGAGACGCGCGCGAGACGTCACGGACTCCACCCTTCCTCCGGCCTTCTTCCACGGTTTGACCGTCCCAGGCCCGACCCTTAGACCTTTGTCACCCTGTGGGTTACAAAGGTCTAAGGGTCGGCAACCCTCTGTCCTTTGGGAACCACATGGTTCCAAAGGACAGAGGGTCGGTCCAGGGTGCGACGGAACCGTGACGAGGGCGTGGGGTTCCGGGCGGAAGCGTGACGAACCCCCGGAGTTATTCACGGAACCCTCACGTCCTGGGCAGCGCCACTCGGACGGCCGCCACGCCGGACCCACGCCTCAGGCCGCGAGCTCCTCCATCACTGAATCGGGAATATCGAAGTTGGCGTAGACCTGGTCGACGTCGTCTTGGTCGTCGAGGACTTCGAGGAGGTCGATCATCCGCTGGGCGTCGTGGCCTTTCAGCTCGACCGTCGATTTCGGTTCGGTCGCCAGGGCGGCCGACTCGATCTCCACGCCGGCTTCTTCCAGGGCGGCCTTGACCGCGGAGAGGTCGGTCGGCTCACTGAGGACGCGCATTTTGTCGCCCTCCTCCTGGACGTCCTCGGCGCCGGCGTCGATGGCCGGCATCACGTCGTCCTCGGTGTAGCGGGCGCCATCAAGCACTACGACGCCTTTTTTCTCGAAGTTCCAGGCCACCGAGCCGGGCTCCCCGAGGCCCCCGCCGTGGGTCGAGAACGCGTGGCGGATCTCGGCGCTGGCGCGGTTGCGATTGTCGGTCAGCGCCTCGACCAGGACCGCGACCCCCGCCGGGCCGTAGCCCTCGTAGAGCACGTGTTCATAGTTGGCGCCATCGTTGCCGGCCCCGGTGCCGGTGTCGATCGCTTTCTGGATTTTGTCTTTGGGCATCGACGCTTCTCGCGCCTTCTGCACGGCGGTGCCGAGGGCCGGGTTCCCCTCGATGTCGCCGCCGCCGTCACGCGCGGCAACCGTGATCGCGCGGGCGAGCTTGGAGAAGAGCTTGCCCCGTTTCGCGTCGGCGGCGCCCTTCTTGTGTTTGATCGATGACCACTTGGAATGTCCTGACATCAGGTGTCATTCTATGAGAGGGGGAAGGCCATGGAGGCGACGATGAGGAACTTCGGGCGGAATGCGGCAGCGACGGCCGTCTTCTTCGCCATGCTCCTGGCCGCGTTCTCGCTCTGGACGCTGATCCCGCTGGGCTGGGTCTACATCGCATCGAAGCTCGCCAAGAGCCAGTTCCCGAGCATCGGCCCGTACATGATCGTGATCGTCGGGATCATCGTCACCGTCCTGATCGACGCCTGGATCATCGGTCGTCTGAACGACCTCTACGTCCGCGTGACGGGCTCCAACCGGCTGGTCCAAAGCCGCCCGGGATGGCTGAAGAGCATGCGCGACGCGGCTCACGTCCGCGGCTCGGTGACCGTGGTCGAGGCGGTGATGATGTCCTCGGTGATGCTCGCCGCCCTCGCCCTGATGGTCTGGTTCTTCCTCCTGGCAGGCTCGCCGCTGCCGAAACAGTAGCCATTCGGATCAACTCCGAATCGGCTTTGCAAATTCTCTGTAACGCCTCTTGTGATGCGGGTTTGAGAGTGGTTCTATCGGTGCATGCAGGCGATGAGTGACGAGCAGCAGCTGGAACGGCTGGAAAAGAAAGTCGACGATGGCTTCGCGGAAACGCGGGCCGAATTTCGAGCCGTCCGGGCCGAACTTCGAGGCGAGGTCGGCAGTATTCAGAGGAGCATCCAGGCGATGTGGCTGACCATGATCCTTGGCTTCGCCGCCATCATCGTGCAGCAGCACCTCTGACGCACCGGCCCAGACGCGTCAGACCACGAACTTGCCGTTCTCCTGCATCACCTTGCCGTCGACTTCCAGCTTGCCGCCGAGACGGAGGTCGCAGACGAGGTCGGTGTGGACGGCGGACTCGTTGGTGCCGCCGGACTCGGGGTACGCCTGGCCGAAGGCCATGTGGATCGTGCCGCCGATCTTCTCGTCGAGCAGGACCTCGCGGGTTCCCCGGTCGATGCCGTAGTTGGTGCCGATCCCGAGCTCGCCGAGGGTACGGGCGCCCTCGTCCGTGTCGAGCTGGGCGATCAGGAACTCCTCGCCCCGCTCGGCGCTCGCGTCGACGATCTTCCCCGCCTCGAACTTGAGGCGGACGCCGGAGACCTCGCGTCCACCGATCACGGCGGGCAGGTGGAAGCTGACCTCGCCTTCGGTGGCGTCCTCGATCGGCCCGGTGAAGAACTCGCCGTCGGGCATGTTGTGGTCGCCGACGCAGGGGATGAACTTGCGCCCGGCGATGCCGAGCTTGATGTCGGTACCGGGCGCGGTGATCCGCACCTCCTCGTGGCCCTCGATCCACTCGGCCAGGCGTTCGGTCTCCTCG
>JAFDWD010000786.1 GCA_018268695.1 Actinomycetota bacterium | reverse complement strand
GATCGTCGAACCCGCAGGAGGGCACTGATGGCAGACGCACAGCGAGTCGAGATCGGCTTCGAAGGCGGCCAGGTGATCCAGGCCCGCCTCGCCGAGGAGGACCTCAAGGACCTGCGGGCCGCGCTGGAGAAGGGCGGCTGGCACGACCTCCACACCGAGGACGGCGTCATCTCGCTCTACCTCGGCAAGGTCGCCTTCCTCCGCGTCGCCTCCGGCGACCATCGGGTCGGCTTCGGCACCGACTGAGCCGATGCGCGTCGAAGGCGCCGATTTCGCCGCGATCTTCGTCACCGACTATCCACGCGCGGTCTCCTTCTACCGCGACACCCTCGGCCTCGAGCAGTCCGAGGATTACGGCCGGATCCCCGGCGGCGAGTTCGAGACCGGCAACCTGACCCTCCAGATCCTCGACTCCGCCGCGATCGGCCGCGACTTCACGCCGAATGGCAGCCCGATCGCTTTGCGGGTGGATGACGTCGAAGCGGCGCGGGCCGAGCTCACCGCGAAGGGCGTCGAGTTCCTCGGCGAGACGATCGACTCCGGCGTCTGCCTCCAGGCGCACTTCAAGGACCCGGACGGCAACGTCCTGATCCTGCACCGGCGGTACGCCTGAGTCTGCGTGGGGGCGCCTCCGCAGACTTAGGTCAGTTACGGATTAGTCCAGGCAGCTCGGGTCGGGCCCGCCGTCCTGGCCGTCCATCGCCCTCGCCAGCAGGTCACGTAGCTGCTCGCGTTCGCTCGGGTCGAGGTTGACCAGCACTTCGCCCTCCAAGGCCTCGAGCTTCGCTTCGGCCTTGGCCAGTGCCTTCTCGCCCGCCGCGGTGATGACGACGATGTGGCGGCGGCGGTCCTTCGGGTCGCGTTGGCGCTCGACGTAGCCGCGGTCGTCGAGGTCGTTGAGGAGGAGGACGCAGTTGTTGGGGTCGACCATCAGGGTGGCGCCGAGCTCCTGCTGGAGGCAGCCTTCGTTTTTGACCAGGAGTTCGAGGGTGATGAGCTGCTTCAGCTTCATCCCGATGACGTCCTCGGTGGCGCGCCGGTAGACGACGCGGTTGAGCTGGGAGAGCAGTCCCATCGTGCCCGTCGTCTGGGGGGTTTTGGTGGCCGGATTCATGGCTGTCCCAGGATTTTAACGAATCACTACTTGCATCATGGATAGTCCTTGCTACAGTGACGATCCCATGTCAGTTACGAATCAAAATATAGCCCAGTCACCATCCACTTCTGACCGCTCGCGCTGGATCGCCCTCGTGGTCCTCTGCGCGGGCATGCTGATGATCGTCCTCGACGCGACGATCGTGAACGTCGCGCTGCCCAAGATCCAGACCGACCTCGGCTTCTCCCAGTCGAGCCTCGCCTGGGTGGTCAACGCCTACCTGATCT
>JAFDWD010000785.1 GCA_018268695.1 Actinomycetota bacterium | reverse complement strand
TGAGATCGCCGCCGGGATCAGGACTTTGGAGACGATCCCTTCCCACTCGATCGCGCCGGTGCCGCTGGCGACGAGGGTCGAGCCGACGACGCCGCCGATCAGCGCGTGCGAGGAGGAGGACGGGATCCCGAACCACCAGGTGGTGAGGTTCCAGCCGATCGCGCCGATCAGCCCGCCGAGGACGACGATCGGGGTGACCGCGCCGGATTCGACGATCCCCTCGGCGACCGTCGCCGCGACCGACAGCGAGATGAACGCGCCGACGAAGTTGAGGGCCGCGGCGATGCCGACGGCAACCTTCGGCGGCAGCGCGCCGGTGGCGATCGTCGTCGCCATCGCGTTGGCGGTGTCGTGGAAGCCATTGGTGAAGTCGAAGCTGACGCCGGCGATCACGACCAGGGCGACGATGATGTCTCCGGCAGACACACGCGTATCCCAGCGCGCCGCCCCGGAGTTGATGTGAAGAAGGTGTGAGCTAGCCCTGCTGCTCGGTCGGCCGCACGAGGATCTCGTTGATCGCGACGTGGCGCGGCCGGGTGACGATGTAGGAGATCGCGTCGGCGATGTCGTCGGCCTCGAGGCGCTCCATGTCGGCGAACCGGCCTTTCATCGCCTCCTGCACCGCGGGTCGGTTGTGGCTCGCGAGCTCGGTGCTGACGGCGCCGGGCTCGACCAAGGAGACGCGCACGTGGCGCTGGGTTATCTCTTGGCGGAGCGCCTCGGAGAAGGCGCCGACCCCGTGCTTGGTCAGGTTGTAGACGGCACTGTCGGCACGGGCGCGGCGCCCGGCGACCGAGGAGACGTTGACCAGGTCGGTGACCCGGCGCGGCTCCGCCTCGGCCCCCGCGATCAGGTGCAGGAGCGCCGCCTTGGCGACGTAGAGCAGGCCTTTGACGTTGAGGTCGACCATCCGGTCCCATTCCTCGACGTCGGCGTCGACAGCGGAGCCGAGCAGCATCACCCCGGCGTTGTTGACCACGGTGTCTAGGCGGCCGAGCTCGGCGACGGTGCGCTCGACCAGCGCCTCGGCCTCGGGGCGGTCGGTGACGTCGGATTCGATCGCGAGGGCGC
>JAFDWD010000784.1 GCA_018268695.1 Actinomycetota bacterium | reverse complement strand
GCGGCGGTGGCGCCGGCCACAAGCGTCCAGGTCTCCGTGGAGAGCTCGATCTCGCGCGGCAGCGGGTCGGGAAGGAAGGCCTTGCCCTCCACCATCTCGCGCGTTCGCGGATCGGGTCCGAAGATCGGGACGAGGCGCCCGATCGGACTCTCTGCCAGGTCCTCGAAATCCATGAGTCAAATATATCGGCAAAAAGTTGACGCTACTCCGCTTTCGGCAAATTGACTTGACGTCAGCGAAAAAGGGCCTGCGAGGGGCGAGCGGTCAACTAAAGGCCGAAATAATTGACTCCCTCGCGCCTTCGTCAAGTAGCGTTGACCCTCGGCTCGCGGCCGCGAGCGCTACCCGGCTGCTTCTGCGCGGCGCAGCCCGCCGCGGGACCAGAGGGCGAAGAGGATGGGGAGGGCGATGCCGAGGGCGAAGGCGAGGCCGATCACGGTCGGCTCGCCGGAGATGAAGCCGCGGCCTGCCTCGAGCAGGGCGGTGACCGGGTTGACCGAGGCGACCGCGTGGATCCAGCCGCTGAGCAGGGAGAGCGGGACGTAGACGGGGGCGACGAAGAGGATCAGGAAGATCGGCAGTTGCATCAGCGGGCCGCCCTGGATCGAGCGCACGCGGAAGGCGACGCCGGAGGCCCAGAGGGTGGCGGTGATGTTGACCAGGATCGCCAGGGTGTACATGCCGATCAGGTCGATCGGTGAGCCATCGATCTGCATGCCGGCGACGAGGGCGACGGCGGTGAGGACCGCCCAGGTGATGAAGGCGCGCAGGAGGGCGGCGATGCCGTAGCCGGCGATGATCCCGCGGCGGTCGGTGGCGGCGAGGAGATAGCGGCGGCCGAAGCCGGACTCGAAGTCGCGGGCGATGCCGAAGCCGGTGAAGACGCCGCCGAAGGCCGCCGACTGCATCAGCACGAAGACGTACTGGAAGGCGGTGTAGCCGGTGGGGAAGTCGAAGCCGGGGACGTTGCTGACTGCCGAGAGGCCGCCGGCGAAGGAGGCGAAGAAGAAGAGCGGGAAGATCAGCGCCGGGACGAGCAGCGCTTTGTTGGTGAGGAAGTTGTGAAAGCTCCGCCAGGCGACGGCACGGGCGATGTTGCGGAAGTCGGCGCTCACGTGCGCACCAGCCTCGACTTCAGGGCGCTCGACGCGGCGAGCATCCCGAGCGTCCCGATCCCCAGGGCGATGCCGAAGCCGAGGGCGATCTTGCCGGGCTCCCAACCTTCGATCAGCAGCGAGCGGAACGCCTGCAGGAGGTAGGAGACCGGGTTGATCGAGGCGACGGTGTGGAACCAGTCGGTCTGGATCAGGTTCAGCGGCAGCGCCATCGAGGAGAGGAAGAGGAAGACGAAGAAGACGGGGAAGAGGCCCTGGACGGCTTCGCCGGAACCGGTCCGCAGCGCGGCGAACATGCCGATCGTGCCGAAGGCGACGGTGACCGTGACCGAGAGGGCGATGATGACGAAGAAGCCGCCGACCCCGGCGGTGAGTTCGGCGCCGAAGGCGAGGCCGACGATCAGGTAGGCGAGCGCCTGCAGCAGTCCCAGCAGGAGCGAGCCGGCGAGCAGGCCGCTGAGCAGCGCCGAGCCGCGCAACGGGGTGAGCGCCATGCGGTTGAGGAAGCCGGTCTCGATGTCGCGGGCGAGGTCGGTGCCGGAGTTGATCACCGAGAAGAGCGCCCCCTGCATGAAGGTGATCGCGAGGGCGAAGGTGAGGTAGGAGTCGGTGGGGAAGCCGGGCAGGTTCGTGACGCTTTTCAGGCCGCCCGAGTTCACCGCGAGAAGGAAGAGCGGGAAGATCACCGAGGGGACGATCTGGGCCGGCTGACGCAGGGTCCGGACGACGGAGCGGCGGGCGAGCTGCCCGACCTGGGTGCCGAGCTCGTGGGTCACGCCGGCTCCGCCGCGCCGACCTCGGCGCGCTCGTCCTCGGCCTCCTCGACGGCCTCCTCGGCGCCCTCGAGGCTGCGCCCGGTCTTCGCCAGGAAGACATCGTCGAGGGAGGGCGCGTGGAGCTGGAGGGTCTCGATCTTGATGCCCTCGCTGTCGAGTGCCCGCACCACCTCGGCGAGACCCGAGTCGCCGCCGGAAAGGAGGACCGCGGCGCCTTTGGCGGCACCGTCGGCGGGCTCGCCGAACCGGGCGAGGACGGCGGCGGTGTGCTCGCGCTCTTCGGGGTCGCAGGGGACCGCTTCGACCGTCGGCCGGCCGATCTCGGCCTTCAGCTCGGCCGGGGTGCCCTCGGCGACGATGTGGCCGTGGTCGATGATCCCGACCCGGTCGGCGAGCACGTCGGCCTCCTCCAGGTACTGGGTGGTGAGGAAGACGGTGACGCCGTCCTCGGCGGCGAGGCGGGCGACCTCCTCCCAGAGCGCCGTGCGGCTCTGGATGTCGAGGCCGGTGGTCGGCTCGTCGAGGAAGAGGATCCGCGGTTCGTGGGCGAGGGCCAGCGCCAGGTCGAGGCGCCGCTTCATCCCGCCCGAGTAGCCGCCCACTTTGCGATCGGCGGCCTTGGTCAGGCCGACCCGCTCGATCAGTTCGCCGCCGCGCTTCTCCCGTTCGGCCTTGCCGAGGCCGTGGAGGGAGGTCTGCAGCCGCATGTGCTCGGTGGCGGTGAGCAGCGGGTCGAGCGCCGCTTCCTGCAGCGCCGCGCCGATCGCCGAGCGGACCCGCGGCCCTTCCTTGACGATGTCGAAGCCGGCGACGCGGGCGGTGCCGGCGGTGGGCGGGAGGAGGGTGGTCAGCATCAGGACGGTGGTCGACTTGCCGGCGCCGTTGGGGCCGAGGAACCCGTAGATCTCACCCGGCTCGACCCGCAGGTCGATCCCGTCG
>JAFDWD010000783.1 GCA_018268695.1 Actinomycetota bacterium | reverse complement strand
GACCTCGCCTACAACCTCGCCGAGGCCGCTGACTACATGTTCGACCACGCGATCTTCAACGACTGCATGGCGAACGTCGACTTCTGCGAGCAGATGGTGAGGGAAACGAATCCGGCATTGCTGAAAATCGCCGAAAGCACGACCTCTCCGCACTCCGATCTCCACGGCTACCAGACGATCGCCGACATCATGCGGGCGCTCAACCCGTTCACCGGCGAGTTCTACCTGGAGACCCTGCAGGTGGCCCGCTACACGCGCGAGATGTACTGCCTGTTCGGCGGTCGCCACACCCACCCCTCGACGATCATGCCGGGCGGCGTCAGCGCCGACATCACCCACCAGACCTGCACCGACTACTACGTGCGGCTGATGCGCTACATCGACTACGTGAAGCGGTCGGTGCCGCTGCACGACGACCTCTACGACTTCTTCCTCGAGCAGCTCCCGGGATACGACGACGTCGGCTTCCGCCGGACCGACCTGGTCTGCTGGGGTGCCTTCGACGATCCCGACTTCGTCGACTACGACTACAGGAACATGGGCTCCTGGGGCGAGAAACGCTACGTCACCCCGGGCGTCGTGATCGACGGCGAGCTGATCTCGACCAACCTGGTCGAGATCAACCTGATGATCCGGATCCTGCTCGGCTCCTCCTACTTCGACGACTGGACCGACGAGCAGACCTACGTCACCCAGGACCCGCTCGGCAACCCGGTCGACAAGCGTCACCCGTGGAACAAGACGACGCTGCCGAAACCGCAGAAGCGCGACTGGGGCGACAAGTACAGCTGGGTCGCCTCACCGCGGATCTACGACAAACGGACCGACACCTACATCGCCTCCGATACCGGCGGCGGCCCGTTCGCCCGCCAGTGGGTGACGGCGAAAGCCGGGCTGGTCGACTTCGGCTACTGCAAGGCCACCGGCGAGAGCATCAAGATGACGTTGCCGCGGACCGCCTCGAAGCCGGAGATGGAGCTCGAGTGGAAGATCCCGGCGAAGTCGAACGCGATCGAGCGCGACCGGGCGCGGGCCTACCACGAGGCCT
>JAFDWD010000782.1 GCA_018268695.1 Actinomycetota bacterium | reverse complement strand
GGCGCCGGAGATGGCGACCGCGCTCGGCGGCGGCTACCTCGCCAGCGGCGCCGGCGACGCGGCGCGACTGCCCTCGCCCTGGCTGCCCGAGGGGCTGAAGCTCGACCCCGAGGAGGGCGCCGGCGAGGTCCAGACCCCGCTGCTCGGCCCACCCGCCGCAGAACTGCAGGTCGGCGACCGCGTCTACATGCGCCATGCCAAGGCGGGCGAGCTCTGCGAGCGCTTCGACATCCTCCACCTGGTCGAAGGCGACCGCATCGTCGACGTCGTCCCGACCTACCGCGGCGAGGGCAAAACCTGGCTCTGACGTTGACGGGCCGAAAACCCGTCAGATAGTCCGGTTATCGGCCCGTCAACATCAGGGGCCGAGGACGCGCTCCGTGTACTCGTTCGCGAAGACCCGACCCGGGTCGAGGGTGTCCCGCGCGGCCTGGTACTCGGACCACTTCGGGTAGCGCGGCGCGAGCGTCGCCGCCGTCTGGAAGTGGCGCTTGCCCCAGTGGGGGCGGCCGCCGTAGTCGTCCATGATCGTCTCGACCGCCTCGAAGTACGGGCGCCACTCCATGCCGCGGTACTGGTGGACGGCGATGTAGGCGGTGTCGCGTTCGTGGGCGGCGCTGATGGACGCGTCGTCGCCGGCCGCAACGCGGACCTCGATCGGGAAGAAGACCGGGTAGTCGTTCGAGCGCACCCACTCGACCACGCGGCGCACCGCCGTCGGCCCGTCGGCGCGCGGCACCGCGTACTCCATCTCGGTGAAGCGGACGTTGCGCTGGTTGACGAAGATCCGGTCGCTGCGGTCCTGGTTGTTCGTCCCGGTCGCGACCAGCCCGGCGAACTTCGCCAGCGGCGGGATCGTCCGCGGCCAGCGCTTGCCGGTCGCCGCCATCGCCTCGAGCGCCCAGTTCTCCAGCAGCACGTCGTTCAGCAGGGCGACGACGCGGCTCTTCGGCTTCGGCGCCTCCGCGGTCCGGTTGCGCTCCAGCACCAGCGCCCGGTCGGAGTAGGGGAAGGTGAAGAGCTCGAAGTGGTCGTTGCGCTCGGCGTACTCGTCGAAGCGGTCGAGGACCTCGGCGAGCTGGTGGGCGGAGTCCTCGCGCCGTAGCGTGAAGGACGGAACGCAGCGGATGGTCACCGCGCTGATCGCCCCCAGCGCGCCGACCCCGACCCGCGCCGCGCGGAGCAACTCCGGGTCCCCGGCCGCGGTCAGCTCGCGCACGCTGCCGTCGGCGAGCACCATCTCCACCGCCTCCACCCGCGCCGAGATGTTGCCGAACCCCGCGCCGGTCCCGTGGGTGCCGGTCGAGATCGCCCCGGCCACCGTCTGCGCGTCGATGTCCCCCATGTTCTCGAGGCCGAGCCCGAGCGCCGCCAGTTCTTGATTGAGGTCCCGCAGCACGGTGCCCGCGCCGACCTTGACGAGCCCGCTCTCGCGGTCGGACTGGAGCACCCCGCGCAGGCCGTCGAGACGCACCATCGTCGCCGCGGTCATCGCCGCTTCGGTGAAGGAATGCCCCGACCCCGTCACCTTGACCTTCTCCCCGGCCGCCGCGGCCGCACCGACCGCCTCGGCCAGCTCCTCGCGCGAGCGCGGCGCGAGCACCCGCGCCGGTCGACACCGTTGGTCGCCAGCCCAGTTCGCCCAGTCGCCGGCCTTGGTCAGTCCCGCCATTGCCTGATTATCTCCTCCGGGAGCCGGGCTAGGTCTCGATCGGCGTCGGCTCCGGCCCGAGCGCGCGGAAGGCGTAGAGGATCGTCACCACGAGGACGATGGCGACCGCGATGATCGGGACCGCTTCCGCGGTCACCCCGGCGACCGCCGCCCCGACCACGCCGCCTGCCACCTGAGCCGCCGCCCAGGCCATGTTGGTGACCGCGACGGCGTAGCCCTGGTGCAGCCCACTCGCGTCGGCGGCGTCGGAGATCAGCGTCATCGCCGGCGCGAAGCAGAGGCCGGAGCCGAGCGAGGTGAGGAGCAGGGCGACGATCACCATCGCCAGCGAGCCGGCGAGCGCGTAGACGACCATCGACACCGCGCAGATCGCCATGCCGATGACGTAGGGCGCCCGCCGTCCGATCTTGTCCGACATCCGGCCGGCGAGCGGCGCCAGGACCGACTCGACCGCCGCGCCGCCGATGAAACCGCCGGCGATCAGCGCGTGACCGCCGCCGAGCGCATCGACCCGCAACGGCAGCAACACGTCGATCGCACCGAACATCAGCGACGGCGAGGAGACGAAGATCGCCGCCTCGACCAGCGGGCGGTCGACGAGGCAGCTGAAGACCTCGCGCAGCGGCTGGTTCTCCCGCACCACGGTGTCGGGGAAGCGCGAGGCGATGAAGGCGAGCACGAGGGCGACCACCAGGACGGCGCTGAAGACCGGCTCGGTGCCCACCGCCCCCGCCAGCGCGCCGAGCGCCGGACCGAGCAGCGACCCCGCCACCGCGGTCCCGAGCGCCGTGCCGATCACCTGCCCGCGCTGGTCGTCGGGGTAGCTGTTGATGATCCAGGTGAGGGCGCCGGACCAGATCAGCGCGCCGGCGACGCCCTGGATGAAGCGCGCCGCGTCCAGCGGCCACGGTGAGTCGAGGATGCCGAAGAGGAAGCTGGCGAAGCCGAGCCCGCAGAGCCCGACGATGACCGTCCGCCGCGGCCCGAAGCGACTCGCCGCGTACCCGCCCGGCAGCGATGCGGCCAGCGTCCCCGCCGCGTAGGCCGCCGACAGGATCCCCGCCTGCGCGGTCGACATATGGAGGTCGTCGACGTATTCCGGCAGCAGTGGCGCGATCGCCGTGAAGAAGGTGAGGTCGAGGAAGACGATCGCCGAGGCGAGCACGAGGAGACGGCGCATGCCACCATCCAATCAACCTCGTGGAGGGGTGGCAGAGCGGTTGAATGCGGCGGCCTTGAAAGCCGTTGGGCGTCTTACGGCGTCTCGTGGGTTCGAATCCCACCCCCTCCGCTCAACGACCGGGACGGGCGAGGGGCCCCGCGGCGGGGGCCCCTCGCACCTCGTCCGGTGTCGGGTCAGATCACCCGACCTTCACCTTCCTCGCCTTGCCCTCGGCGACGACGACGCGGGCCCGGAGCGCCTTCGGGTGTTCGGCGATCGCCTTGGCCAGGGCCTTCCCCGGCTTCACCTTGATCGTCTTCTTCTTCCCGGCGGCGAGGGCCACCGGGACCTTGATGCCGACCTTGCCGTCGTCGATCTCGAGGATCGCGTGGCAGGTGCCGGAGGTGCCCGTGCAGGCGAGCGTCGCCACCAGCTTGCCGCCGGTGAACTTCACTCCACCGACCAGGTGCGCGGTGGGCTTCGTCACGGCGGGCGTGGTCGCCTCGGACTTCGCGGGCGGCGCCGTGGCGGTCGAGGGCGGCGCCGGGGTGAGCCCGGTCGGGGGCGTCACCACGCTGTCTTCGACGTACTTCAGCGCCGGGGCGAACTTCGTCTGTTGCGCACCGTGCGCCTGCAGCTCAAACGCGTACGCCATCCCCAGCAGTTCGGGATCCGAGAAGGACGGCCCCTCCAACTGGAGATTGTTCGGCTGCCCGACCGGGTTGACACCCGCCGGGAAGATCGCCGTCGGGACGCCGGCGTTCGAGGACTGCGGATCCAGCCGCAGCCCGGTGCTGGTTTCGCGAGCGAAGCTCGATTCGTTCGAATCGTTCAGGTGGATCGTCGACTGCTCGCCCGCGAACACCACCGCGTCGACGCCTTCGCTGTGCATCCATTCGCCCAGCAGCCGCTGGTAGGCCTGCCGGAAGTTGACGAATTCTTCGATCGATTTTTCACTCATCGCACCCGCCCCGGTATAGGTGGTGGAGGCGGAGCGAAGCTGCGGGATGCGCAACTGGTTGAGGGTGATTTCAGGCGGCGATTTGTAGGGGCTGTTGGGATGGTCCTGGATCCATTTGAGCCAACCCTCGTAGCCGGTGTCGCCGGTGATCGCGAACCCGGACCGGCTGAGTTCGGGGGCGGTGCTGATTTTCTTCATCGTGGCACCCGCCGCTTCGAAGTACCTGAACTCTTCCTTCATCGCGTTCATGGTGCCTTCGTCGCCCCAGGGACTGGTGAACTCGAGGTCGTAGTAGCCGATCGTCTTGCCCTCGAGGGCATCGGGCCGCAGGTAGGAGCCCCAGTCGGTTGGCCGACG
>JAFDWD010000781.1 GCA_018268695.1 Actinomycetota bacterium | reverse complement strand
TATGGCGTTCGGCTGGCCATACCCCCTATCGTCGCAGCGGAGGCGGTCAGGCGGCTTCCTCCACCGGCTCGAAGTCGACCTTGTCGCGGACGCCGCAGTCGGGGCAGGCCCAGTCGTCGGGCACCGCGCTCCACGGCGTTCCGGGCGGGAAGCCCTCGCGGGGGTGCCCTTGCGCCTCGTCGTAGACGTAGCCGCAGCCGGGACAGCGGAAGGCGCTCACGAGGCCACCGCCACGCCGCTGGTCGGCTTGCCCTCGCCGCCGCCATAGCGGCGCAGGATCTTCTCCCGCTTGCGCGGCTGGATGTTCGCCATCGTCACGTCGCCTTCGAAGTGGTCGAGCAGGCGTGGGTCCATCACCCGCCGCCAGAGGGGCGGGAACCAGGCCAGCACGATCATCCCGGCGTAGCCCGTCGGCAGCTGCGGCGCCTCGTCGACGTGGCGGAGCGCCTGATAGCGGCGGGTCGGGTTGGCGTGGTGGTCGGAGTGGCGCTGCAGGTGGTAGAGCAGCACGTTGGAGGCGACGTTGTTGGAGTTCCAGCTGTGCCGGGGCAGGCAGCGCTGATAGCGGCCGTCCTCCTTCTTCTCGCGCAGGAGCCCGTAGTGCTCGAGGTAGTTGACGACCTCCAGCAGCGAGAAGCCGATGATCGCCTGCAGCACCAGATAGGGCAGCACGACCGGGCCGAAGGCGACGGCGAGGGCGGCGAAGAGGACGACGGTCATCGCCCACGCGCCGAGGATGTCGTTGCGAAGGGTCCAGTGCGACTTGCCGAGCCGATCGAGGCGAGCGGCCTCGAGGTGCCAGGCGGAAGTGAGGCTGCCGGACACGGTGCGCGGCAGGAATTCCCAGAAGCTCTCCCCCAGCCGTGAGCTCGCCGGGTCCTCCGGGGTCGCGACCCGGACGTGGTGGCCGCGGTTGTGCTCGATGAAGAAGTGCCCGTAGCCGGTCTGCGCGAGGGCGACGCGGCTGAGCCACTTCTCCAGGTCGTCGCGCTTGTGGCCGAGCTCGTGGGCGGTGTTGATGCCGATCCCGCCGACGACGCCCATCGTGCAGGCGAGGCCGATCGATTCGACGACCGAGAGGCCGCCCTCGCCCCATTTCCAGGCGGCGAAGATCAGCCCGGCGTACTGGATCGGGATGAAGAGGTAGGTGCACCAGCGGTAGTAGTGGTCCTGCTCGAGCCACTTGAGGACCGAGTCCGGGGGGTTCGAGGCGTCCAACCCGATCGCCAGGTCGAGGATCGGGAATCCGACGAAGACGAGCACCGGGCCGGCAAACCAGAACCCACCGAAGCCGGTCGCTTCGACGAGCCCCCAGGCGATGAACGGCGCCAGCGGCACCAATACGCCGAGCAGCCAGGCATACCGCTTCCCGTCGCTCCAGGCAGCCGGATTCAGCTCGACATCGTCGTGGTGATGGTCATGCGCGTGTCCTACATGCGCCTCCACGTGAAATCTCCTCCTTGTCATTCGCGACACTGAAGTCTGCGTGCTTGACAAATGTAGCGCGTTTGTCAAGCACGGTTACAGGAGTCGTGAAATTGACGCTCCAGGGCTCAGGGCAGAGCGAGAGCCGGGGAGGGTGGGCCGGCATACCTCCTCCCCGCCCGCCCATCGCTCGCTGAGTTGAGCCGGTCACAGGCGGCTCAACTCAGCGAGCGACGGATCCGGCGACGAGGAAGCCGCACGAGAGCGGAGGAAGCGTGACGGAAGGGGAGAGAAGCGACGCTTCCGTGCGCCTCCCGCGCGCCTTCCCCCCGGAAGCGGTGGTCCCCTCGGCAGCCGTTCGCTGCTTCCCCTCCATATGAGGGGGTAACAGCGAACGGCACCTTCCGCGGACGCTAGGGACGCACGAGAGGCGCACCGATCACGCGCACTTGCTCAAGACCTCGCGTCGGACGTCACGCCTTCGTGCCGGAGCACCCGCCCGAAATCCGCGTCTCCCGAAATCCCTCCGACCCTGGCTGCTGATCGGCGACCTTAGCCGGCCGGGGGTCGCCGATCAGCAGCCCGAGGCGCCAGCTTTCCCCTCGCCTGACCCCGAGGCGACAGCCGGCGTCCCTCGCCTACTCAGGCCACCAGTCGCGGGCGCCTTCGACGTCGCCGCGCGGGTCGTCGCCGAGGCTCGGGGCGCCGATGACGAGGAGTTCGAGGCCCTCGGGGCCGGCCTCGTAGCCGCGCCAGGAGCCGGGTGGGACGCGGACCGCGTCCCACTGACGCAGGTCGACGACCTCGTCGTCGACCGCCATCCTCCCTCCCCCGCCGACGACGACGTAAACCTCCTCCTGGGTCGCGTGGGTATGGCCGTACGGGAACCGGTAGTCGGACGGGATGCGCTGGAGGGTCAGGCCGGAGTGCTCGAGCCCGAGCAGCTTCGTCGCCATGCGGAACTCCAGGTCGGGCGGGCCGTCGAAATTCGCCCCCACGTCCTCGGGGTCGTCCCGGAGGTTGAGGAGCGTGAATGGCACGGGAGCGTGCCTAGATCTTCAACAGGATGATCGTGTTCACGACGAAGAGGATGGCGAAGAAGACGGTGGCGCGGTCGAGGTTGCGCTCGACCATCGAGCCGCCGCCGATCTGGCTGCCACCGCCACCGATGCCGAAGGCACCGGAGAGCCCCGCGTCTTTCCCCGAGTGGAGCAGGATGAGGAAGACCAGGACGGCCGCGATGATGACCTGAAGGACGCCGAGAATCGTGTACACGGGCGAAAGTGTAGAGGTTCTGAGCGGTTAGGGCCCCGACGAGGACCCATTGCCATTGCCGTTCGCATGGCCGTTGCCGTTGCCGTTTCCGTTGCCGACGTAGTCGCTCGGCAGCCCTGCCCGTCCTGGTCGCAGCGTCTCGCCGGTCCCGGCCCCCACCCCGACGGCGTCGAGGATCTCCACCGCTTCCTTGCGCAGCTCGGCGTCGAGGATCGCGTAGTCCTCGTCGGAGAGCTTGCCGGAGGCGTGATCCAGTTCGGCGTCGCGGATTTCGCGGTACTTCGCTTCCTTGAGCGCGTCGGCCTCGGTCCTGACCATCGCGCCCTTGCGACGGCTGCGGGATGGCCAGACCGCGATCAGCGCGCCGATCAGGCCGATGATGCCGCCGATCCACATCCACAGCACCAGCGGGTTGATGATGACCTTGAAGGTGGCGGCGCCCGCCTCTTTGAGGTAGCCGCGGGCGATCCGTTCGGCCGAGAGCAGCTGCAGGTTTTCGATCTGCTTGAGCGCCTGCGGCTGCAGTCGCGGTTCGGCCGCCGCGGCGCGCATCAGATCCTGCAGCTGTTTGCACTGTTCCGGCGTCCCCGGCCCGGCTTCGATGCAGGTTTTCAGGCCTTTTTCGGCGACCGTGAGCTGGTGCTGGATTTCCTGCACGTTGGGCGCGACGACGACCCAGATGTCGCGCGCCAGCCCGGTCTTCAAGCCGACCTCGGAGGTCGCCTCGCCGCTGAAGTAGTCGGCCAGTCCACCGGTCGCCGCGGCGCCGGTCGGGCGGAAGAAGCGACGGCTGGTTTCGAGCGTCGTCAGGTACTTGCCGTCCTCTTTGACTTCGACGATCGCCCCGATCGTGTACTTCTCGCTGTCGACCTTCACGTAGGGGCGCTTGTAGGTGAATTCGCGCCCGTCGACGACCCGCGTTTCGCCCGGTTTCATCGAGACGTTCTCGTTGGTCTGGAAGCTGGAGGAGGCCGCGATGCCGATCAGCAGGACGGCGATGCCGATATGGGCGATGTAGCCGCCGTAGCGGCGCCGGTTGCGGGTGGTGACCCCGACCAGCGCGCCGAGGAAGGAGCCGCCGGAGGTCTTCTGCCGCGCCCGGGCGCCGTTGTAGAACTCTTGCAGGACGCCGGCGATCGCGAACGAGGCGAAGGTGAAGAGCGCCAGCGGCCAGAACTTGTTCCCCGCGTCGGTGAAGACGACGAGGACGATCAAGGTCACCAGGGCGACCGCCAGCGGCACGCGGAAGACCCGTTTCGCCGAGGCCCAGGTGACGCGCCGCCAGGCCAGCAGCGGGCCGATCCCGGTGAAGAGTACGAGCAGGATCGCCAGCGGCGTCGTGTACTTGTCGAACCAGGGCGCCGCGAGCGAGCTCTTGGTGCCGGTGAAGAGTTCGGAGATCAGCGGGAAGAAGGTCCCCCAGGCGATCACCACGACCATCC
>JAFDWD010000780.1 GCA_018268695.1 Actinomycetota bacterium | reverse complement strand
GCGGGTTTGAGCAGATGACGAGGACCGCACCATTTCTGCGGATGACCTTGCACTTCTCGCACATCGGCTTGACGGACGCTCGAACCTTCATTGCTCCGGTTTCCTCTCGAATACAGGATCCCCACGCGTCCCATGAGTCGGACGGCAGGGTACGACGCGGCCCACTGGGCCGACGTAGAAAGATAGCAGGGACGGAAAGTCAGGCGCGACCACCCCGTCGAGGCCGCCGTGGCAGGATGTGGCCCGTGCCGAAGCGACCAGCACAGGATACCTACGGCGCGGTCGATGCCTTCGTCGAGGCGACCCTCTTCGCCCAGGCCGACGAGGCCCTCGAGGGCGCCCTCGCCGCCACCACCGCCGCGGGCATGCCGGAGATCCAGGTCTCGGCGGCGCAGGGACGCCTGCTGGAGATCCTCTGCCGCACGGTCGACGCCCGCCGGATCCTCGAGTTCGGCACCCTGGCGGCGTACTCGACGATCGCGATGGCCCGCACCCTGCCGCCCGACGGCCTCCTGACCACCCTCGAGTTCGACCCCGACCGCGCCGAGGTCGCCTGGGCCAACATCGAGGCCGCCGGCCTCGCCGACATGGTCGACCTGCGCATCGGCGCCGCCCTCGAGACCCTCCCCCTCCTCGCCTCCGAAGGCGCCGGCAACTTCGACTTCGTCTTCATCGACGCCGACAAGATCAACACCCCCGCCTACTTCGCCTGGGCCCTCGACCACACCCGCCCCGGCGGCCTGATCTTCGCCGACAACGTGATCCGCAACGGCTCGATCGTCGACCTGGACGGCGACGAGGCGAGCGCGGTGCAGCGCGAATTCCACGAGTACCTGGCGGAAGAGGATCGCGTGACGGCGACGACGATCCAGACGGTGGGGTCGAAGGGTTACGACGGGTTCGTCTTGGCGTTCGTCAACAAGTAGCTTCGAGGACTTGGCGAGGGGGCGAGCGGGGACACCCTCGCCCGCTGGGTTCAAGGTTGCCCAGCGCCGGGGCCGTTGGTTCTCCGAAGGTGGTTCCTGGACAGCCACAGCACCAACAGAAAGAAGAGGGCGATGGAGCCGATGGCGCTGATCCACCAGAGAACTCCTACGAGCAGCAGAGCGACGACGGAGAGCACGACCGCCGGGACGACGATTTCACGGCGCAGCAGTCTGCCGGAAAGAGCTTCGACGATGCCGGAGAACCGCGCAAGCAAGCCGTAGTACATGCGCCAAAGCTACCTCCCGACCGATCGGGGGCGCCGGTAATTTCGACTGATCAGGGCGAGGGTCACGCGAATCGTGTGAAGGGGCGTCGTGTGCCCCTCCCGAAAGGCTTCGGGACCACGGCCTGGACCCTTTCGGCCAAACCAGCTGCGCAACGGTCTTTCGGGAGGGGCACACGACGCCCCTCCCCGCCCGGGCTTTTCCCGGTCTCCCGCCTACCTAGGCAACCGCTGAGTCAACGTCACGACCTGCTGGAACGTCGGCCGGTTCTGGAACGGGAACGGGCCCAGTTCGATGCCGGCCGTTTCGGTCGGCCGGTTGGCGTCGAAGCAGGACGGCTGCGGGTTCGAGGCGCAGGCGCCGTCACCGCCGCCGTACATCGTCGACGGCTTGATCTTCAGCGCTTCCTTCAGGCTCGATTCGAGGATCGCCTTGCACTTCTTCTTGTCCCCACCGCCGCAGTACTTGCGGCTCCAGGGCGCCT
>JAFDWD010000077.1 GCA_018268695.1 Actinomycetota bacterium | reverse complement strand
GTCGCAACCAGCATCCAGGCGGTGTCCCCGGTCTTGATCCCGGCGAGCGCCGCCGGCACTGCGAAGCTCACTGATCGACCGGGGTGACCGCCCCGGTGTCGCGGTCGCCGGTACGGATCCGGACCGCCTGCTCGAGCGGCACGACGAAGATCTTGCCGTCGCCGACCTCGCCGGTCCGGGCGCCCTCGCAGAGCGCGTCGATCGTCGCCTCGACGAACTCGTCGGAGACCGCGATCTCCAGCCGCACCTTCTCCGCCAGGCCCATCTTCACCGTCGTCCCGCGGTAGGTCTCGACCCGCTCCAGCTCGCCGCCGTGCCCCTGCACGCGGCTCATCGACACCCCCCGCACCTCCGCCCGGTACAGCGACTCCAGCACGTCGTTCGCCTTCTCCGGGCGCACGATCCCGATCACCAGCTTCAAGCTCCCCCTCCTCCGATTGCCGACCAGCCCGCCGGGGGAGCCTAATAGCCTGGCCCTCGTGAACCGTCGGCGACTCGCTACCGCGGCGACGCTGATCTTCGTTGCTCTCAACCTACGGATGGCCATCGCGGCCGTGCCGCCGGTGTTGACCCAGATCCAGCGCGACACCGGGCTCGGCTCGGCGGGCAGCGGGCTGCTCACTGCGCTGCCGGTCTTCTGCTTCGGCGCCGTGGCCGCCGCCGCCCCGGCGCTGGTGCGGCGCCTCGGAATGGGGACGGTGGTCGGGTTGACGATGGCGGTGGTCGCGGCGGGTTGCGCGGTCCGGCTGGCTCCTAGCCTCGCCGCGCTCTTCCTCGGCACGGCGATCGTCGGCGCGGGGATCGCCATCGCCAACGTCCTCCTGCCGGGCCTGATCAAACGGGACTTCAGGGACCTCGCCGGACCGATGATCGCCGTCTACGCGCTGGCCCTCTCCCTCAGCGCGATGATCCCGGCGGGCCTGACGATCCCGATCGAGGAACTGACCGGGATCGGCTGGCGCCCGGCGATCGCGGTATGGGGCGTCTTTGCCGTCGTCGCGCTGGTGCTCTGGCTGCCGCGGGCGCGCCGCGACGCGCCGCCGATCGAAGCCGCCCCGCGCCCGTCCCCGGCCCGTGACCTGCGCCGCGACCGCATCGCCTGGGCGGTGACGCTCTTCATGGGCCTCCAGTCCCTCTGCTTCTACGCGATGCTCAGCTGGCTGCCGACGATCCTCGAGAGCCACGGGATGAGCAGCGGCAAAGCCGGTTGGATGCTCTCCTATATGACGATCCCGAGCATGGCCGCCTCGCTGATCACCCCGTCGATGCAGGCGCGCCTGCCGCGCAGTGAGATCGAGGTCGGGCTGGCCGCCGCGCTGCTCGGCATCGGCTATGCCGGGCTCGCCATCTTCGGCGCCAGGCACCCGTACGTTTGGATCACCTCGATCGGGCTCGGTGGGGGTGTCCTGCTCGCGCTCGCCCTCGGTTACATCGTCGCCCGCGCCCACGACGACCACCACGTCGCCCACCTCTCGACGATGGCGCAGGGCGTCGGCTACCTGATCGCGGCGAGCGGCCCCTTCGTGCTCGGCGCCCTCCACGGCCTCACCTCCTCCTGGACCGTGCCCCTGCTGGCCCTGATCGCGGTGCTGGTGCCGATGGCGGCGGCGGGCTTCATCGCAGGCCGCGAAGGCCAGGTGCTGGCGGGCGCCGACCTCGCCGCC
>JAFDWD010000779.1 GCA_018268695.1 Actinomycetota bacterium | reverse complement strand
TGAAGGACTTGTGCAGGTTCAGGTGGACGATGTCGAAGCCCATGTCGCCGGGCCGCGTCCGCCCCATGATCGCGTTCAGGTTGGCGCCGTCGTAGTAGAGCGTCCCGCCCGCCTCGTGGATCAGCGCCGCGATCTCCTCGATGTTCTCGTCGAAGAGGCCGAGCGTGTTCGGGTTGGTCAGCATCAGGCAGGCGATCTGGTCAGGGCCCTCCTCGGCGATCTTCGCCCGCAGATCGTCCATATCGACGCCACCGCGCTCATTCGTCGCGACTTTGACGACCTCGTATCCGGCCATCGTCACCGACGCCGGGTTCGTCCCGTGCGAGGTGTCCGGCGCCAGCACCTTGGTCCGCGTTTCGCCACGGTCGGCGTGGTAGGCACGCGTCAGCAGGAGGCCTGCGAGCTCGCCGTGGGACCCGGCCGAGGGCTGGAGGCTGACACCCGGCAGGCCGCAGATCTCCGAGAGGCTCTCCTGCAGCAGGTACATCCGCTCCCGGGCGCCCTGGGCGCGGCGCGGGTCCTGCGCCGGGTGCAGCCGGGCGTGGCCGGGCAGCGCCGCGACCCGCTCGTTCAGGCGCGGGTTGTGCTTCATCGTGCAGGAGCCGAGCGGGTAGAAGCCCGAGTCGAGGTCGAAGTTACGCCGGCTGAGGCGGTTGTAGTGGCGGACGATCTCCGGCTCGGCGACCTCGGGGAGGTTCGGCGGCTCGGAGCGCAGCAGGCTCGCCGGGATCAGATCCTCGATCGGCGTCTCCGGCACGCCCGCGTCGGGCAGGACGGCGGCGCGCCGCCCGGTCTTCGACTTCTCGTAGATCGTCGTCGCCCGTTCGCGCTGCATCGGCGCCTCGGCGAGCGGGCTCATGCGATTGCCTCCCGTTGCACGCTTGTCTCGCTATCCGAGACAAGCGTGCGACGCTCGGCCGCGACCGCGGCGCCGATGGCCTCGGCGAGCGCGTCGATCTGCTCCGGTGTACGGCGCTCGGTGATCGCGACGAGCAGCCCGTCCTCGAACTCCTCGTAATCGCGTCCCAGCGCGTAGCCGGCGGCGATCCCACGCTCCGCCACCCGGTCGAGCACCTTGTCGACCGGCGCGTCGAGGCGCACGGCGAACTCGCGGACGACCGGTGCGTCGTGCAGCAGCTCGACCCCCTCGACCGCGGCGAGCCGCTCCCGCGCGTAGGCGGTGCGCCGGACCAGCAGCTCGCCCAGCTCGCGGAAGCCCTCGCGCCCGAGCCAGGCCAGGTGGACCATCGCGCCGAGCGCGTTCAGCGCCTGCGCGGTGCAGATGTTGTTGGTCGCTTTCTCGCGACGGATGTGCTGCTCACGCGTCTGCAGCGCCAGCACGAACCCGCGGCGCCCGTCGACATCCTCGGTTTCGCCGGCGATCCGTCCCGGCATGCGGCGGATCTGGGCCTCGGTCGCGCAGAAGAAGCCGAACGAAGGGCCGCCGAAGTCCAAGCGGTTGCCGAGCGGCTGGCCCTCGCCGAGGGCGATGTCGGCGCCGCACTCTCCCGGCGGCTTGAGGATCCCGAGCGTCATCGGGTCGCAGGCGACGACCAGCAGCGCGCCGTGCTCCTTCGCCGCCGCACCGAGCGCCTCGACGTCCTCGACCGCGCCGAGGAAGTTGGGGCTCTGCAGGATCACCGCCGCGGTCTCGTCGTCGACCGCCGCTGCCAGCGCCGCGGCATCGGTCACACCGCCCTCGAGCCCGACCTCGACGATCTCGGCGTCGTAGCCGACCGAGTAGGTCGCAAGCGTCTCGCGGCTGTGCGGATGGACGCCGCGCGAGACGACGAACTTGCGGCGCTTGGTGGCTCCCATCGCCAGGTAGCCCGCCGAGGCGACCGAGCTCGGCCCCTCGTAGAGCCCGGCGTTCGACACCGGCAACCCGGTCAGCTCCGACATCGCGGTCTGGAACTCGAACATCACCTGCAGCCCGCCCTGGGAGATCTCCGGCTGGTAGGGCGTGTAGGGCGTCAGGAACTCCGAACGCGAGGTGATCGCGTCGACGATCGCGGGCACGTAGTGGTCGTACATCCCCGCCCCGAGGAAGCTCACCTGCTCTTCGGCGTCGGCGTTCCGCGCCGCCAGCGCGGTGAGGCGCTCGTAGACCTCGGCCTCGCTCATCCCGGCGGGCAGGTCGAGCGGGCGCCCGAGGCGCAGCGGCGCGGGGATCTGCTCGAACAGCTCGTCGACCGACTCGACGCCGATCGCGGCCAGCATCTCCGCGCGGTCGTCAGGAGTGGCTGAGGTGTAGCGACTCATTCCGTTACAGGCTAGGGAAGGGGGAGGCCGGGCTAGCGGTCCAGCAACTTCTGGTACTCGGCCGCAGTGAGAAGCGCCTCGTGCTCGTCGGGGCTCGCGAGCTTCACTTTGATCAGCCAGCCCTCGCCGTACGGATCCTCGTTGATCTGCTCGGGGCTGTCGGAGAGGGCGTCGTTGACCTCGGTCACCTCACCGGACATCGGCGCGATCACGTCGGAGACGGCCTTCACCGACTCGAACGCCGCGTAGGGCTGGTCTTTGGTCACCGTCGTACCCACCTCGGGCGGCTCGAAGAAGACGACCTCGCCGAGCGTGTCC
>JAFDWD010000778.1 GCA_018268695.1 Actinomycetota bacterium | reverse complement strand
CGATTTGAACGCGGACATGATCTTGTCCTCGTCGGCGTAGAGGGAGGCGATCAGCTCGTAGGCGCCGAGCAGGTAGAAGGGGCTCTCCTCGTCGGCGAGCGCCATCGCCTGCTCCGGCGGCAGTTCATATCTGTCTGCCTCCGCGTCGTAGGTGACGTAACCGCCCGCGGCCTGGTTGCGGAGCCACTCGCGCACGGAGCGCTCGGCGACGCCGGCCGCCTCGGCCACTTCCTGGGAGGTCATCGGGCCGTGGCCCGCCATCGCCTTGTAGAGGCCCATGCGCTCGCCGATCACGAAGAGTGGCGCGCTGATCACCGCCCCCATGTCGGTAACTGCCTGGCCCATGAATGCTTCGAGCTTCTGGGGATCGATCTCGGTTGCGGCCATCGTCATCGCCTCCGGGCGGTATGAGGTTGGATCGGAACCCCTGCTCATCCCCGAGTAGACCACCGCCGGAGCGCCTGTCAAGGCGCCTGGGCGCGCTCAAACCGGATTCATTCCAAGGCCGCGACCGGGTCGCAGCGGTCAGGCCGCGCCGGCGCCAGCGCTAGCGGCGGGCGAAGCGGCCGACGGCGCTCATCAGCTCCGTCGCTTTCTCGTCGCGGTCGGCCTTGCTGCCGGTCATGCAGTGGTGGACGTGGTCGTCGAGAAGGCCGAGGGCGACGCCCTGCAGGGCCGCTTCGGCGGCCTGGATCTGGGTGAGCACATCGATGCAGTAGCGCTCTTCCTCGACCATCCGCGTCACCCCGCGCACCTGGCCTTCGACGCGCGAGAGCCGTTTCAGCAGCTGGTCCTTCGAGGCGCTGTATCCGGGCTTCGTTGCCATAGGGGAAAGGTACCACTTGACATACCCTAGGGGGGTATGGGTATAGTGCGCGCCATGAGAGGGACGACTTCAAAGCTGGCGGGCTTCGCCGCGGCGTTGGCACTGATCTTCGTCGCCGCGCTCCTGGTCGGGGGCGCGTTCGGCCCGCTGCGGGACGGCGACTCCGCTGCCGACGCGGCGCCCGCGCACGGCGACGCGATGGGGGAGATGGGCGGCGCGCATGGCGAGGCCGGCGACGACGCCGCCGCCGCGGTCCGCGGCCTGGGGGTCTCCGAAGGCGGGCTCTCGATCCGCCTGGCGACGACGACCGCCCCGGCCGGCCGCACGCAGCCGCTGCGCTTCCGGATCCTCGGGGACGACGGCGCGGCAGTACGCGACTTCGACCTCGAGCACACCAAGCGCATGCACGTGATCGTCGTCCGGCGCGACCTCACCGGCTTCCAGCACCTCCACCCGACCCTCCGCTCCGACGGCGAGTGGTCGGTGCCGCTGCGGCTCGCCGAGCCGGGCACCTACCGCGTCTTCGCCGACTTCTCCCACGACGGCGTGCCGCGGACCCTCGCCGGCGATCTCCAGGTCGACGGGGCGGTCCACTCGCTGCCGGTGCCGCCGCCCGCTCCGGTCGCGGAGGTCGACGGGCTGCGGGTCGCGCTCACCGAGGGCGCCGCCCACGCCGGGAAGGAGACCGCGCTCGACTTCACCGTCACCCGCGACGGCCGCCCGGTCGCGCTCGCCGACTATCTCGGCGCGAAGGGCCACCTGGTCGCGCTGCGCCGCGGCGATCTCGCCTTCCTCCACGTCCATCCCGACGCGGACCGCCTCAGCTTCATGGCCACCTTCCCGAGCCCCGGTACCTACCGCCTCTTCCTCCAGTTCCGGGCCGAGGGCCGTCTCCATACCGTCGCCTTCACCCAGGAGGTTTCCCGATGAGCACCGCCACCAACGAGCGCCTCGAGCTGCCGATCGAGGGGATGACCTGCGCCTCCTGCGCCAATCGGGTCGAGCGCCGCCTGAACGAGCTCGACGGCGTCACCGCCACCGTCAACTTCGCGACCGAGCGGGCGAGCGTCTCCTACGACCCGGGTACGGTCGAGCCTGAGCGGCTGGTCGAGGCCGTCGCCGCAGCCGGCTACGAGGCGGCGCTCCCGACCGCCGAGGAGCCCGCGCCCGAGGACGCTCCGGAAGCGGACCCCGACGCCTCGCTGCGCACGCGCCTGATCATCTCGGCGCTGCTCTCGGCACCGGTGCTGGTCCTCTCGATGGTGCCCCCGCTGCAGTTCGACAACTGGCAGTGGCTGGCGCTGCAGCTGGCCACCCCGGTCGTGATCTGGGGCGCCTGGCCGTTCCACCGCGCGGCCTGGGCGAACCTGCGCCACGGCGCCGCGACGATGGACACGCTGATCAGCCTCGGCGTCCTCGCCGCCTGGCTCTGGTCGCTCTACGCGCTCTTCATCGGCGACGCCGGGATGACCGGGATGAAGATGACCTTCTCGCTCGTCCCGACGAGCGGCGGCGGCACCGACGAGATCTACCTCGAGACCGCCTCGGTCGTCACCACCTTCCTCCTCGCGGGCCGTTACTTCGAGGCGCGCGCCAAGCGCCGCGCCGGCGCCGCCCTCCGGTCCCTGCTCGCGCTCGGCGCCAAGGACGTCGCCGTCCTCGACGACGACGGGACCGAGCGCCGTGTGCCGGTCGCCGAGCTCGCCGTCGGCAGTCGCTTCGTCGTCCGCCCCGGGGAGAAGGTCGCCACCGACGGGGTGATCGAGGAGGGGACGTCGGCGCTCGACATGAGCATGCTGACCGGCGAGTCGGTGCCGGTCGAGGTCGGCCCCGGGTCCGAGGTGGCCGGGGCGACCGTCAACGCCGGCGGCCGCCTCGTCGTCCGCGCCACCCGCGTCGGCGCCGATACCGCGCTCGCCCAGATCGCCAAGCTGGTG
>JAFDWD010000777.1 GCA_018268695.1 Actinomycetota bacterium | reverse complement strand
GGTCACCGAGAAGGCGCCCGAGATCACCGCCTGCGAGGCGATCACCGTCGCCACCGTCGCCAGCACCACCATCGGCACCCGGCCCCAGTGCGGGATCAGCAGGAAGAAGGGGTTGGAGATCGCGGTCGGGTCGCTGACGATCAGCGAACCCTGGCCGAGGTAGTTGAGGGTCAGCGCCGGGAAGACGACGAAGAACCAGGCGCGTTTGATCGGCGGGCGGCCGAAGTGGCCCATGTCGGCATAGAGCGCCTCGGCGCCGGTGATCGTCAGCACGACGGCGCCGAGCGAGATGAAGGCGACACCGAAGTGGCGGCCGAAGAACTCGATCCCGTAGGTCGGCAGGAGCGCCTTGACGATCTCCGGGTGGGCGACGACGCGACCGAGCCCGGCGGCCGCGATGACGACGAACCAGAAGACCATCAGGGGGCCGAAGACGCGGCCGATCCGGTGGGTGCCGAAGCGTTGGATCGCGAAGACGCAGACGAGGATCGCGATCGTCGCCGGCACCACCATCTGGTGGATCGACGGCTCGACCACCTTCACCCCTTCGACCGCCGAGAGCACCGAGATCGCGGGCGTGATCATCCCGTCGCCGTAGAAGAGCGCGACGCCGAACATGCCGACCGCGATCAGCGCGAACTTCAACTTGGCGCTGTCGAGCTTCGTCGTTTCGATCTTCGCGATCAGGGCCAGGATGCCGCCCTCGCCTTCGTTGTCGGCGCGCATGATGAAGAGGACGAACTCGATCGAGACGATCAGGGTGATCGCCCAGAAGACGAGTGAGATGACGCCGAAGACGTCTTGTTCGGTCGGCTTGACGGCCCCGTGGTCGGCGGAGAAGAGGGTCTGCAGCGAGTAGAGCGGGCTGGTGCCGATATCGCCGAAGACGACGCCGAGCGCGCCGAGCGCCAGAGTCGCCATGCCGAGCTGGCGGCGCGCGTCGCGCCGGCGTGCGGAGGTCGCCATCGGGCGAAACCTAGCGATGGGCGACCGTGTCGACGAGGACGGCGCGCACTTGGTCGGGGCGATAGAAGACCTGCGAGTGGCTGAAGCGCAGCGTGCGGAGGCCACGGCGAGCGTGGGTCTGGTCGCGGCTCAGGTCGACCGTCTGCTCGGCAGCGGTCCGGTGGTGGCGGAGGCTGTCGGCCTCGACGACCAGACCGAGCTCGGGCCAGAAGAAGTCGACCCGATAGCGGCCGAGTTGCTTCTGCGTCGTCGGCGCAGGCAAGCCGGCCTCCCGCACGATGGCGAGGAAACGCCGCTCGAGCGCGTTCGCCGCCTTGCTGAAGGTCTGCGCGTCGAGGATCCGCTTCAACCGACCGACGCCGGGGCGACCGATCTCGGCATCGAGCGCCAGGCGGAGGCGGTGGGTGCGGACGAGATCGAGTCGATCCGCCTCGTTGACCGCGTCTTCGACCTCGTCCCTCGGCAGCTCGGCGGCCAGATCGATCAGGACCGAGATCGGGTCGGCGACGGGTACGCCTTTGACGATCCGCGTCGTCCCGAAGTCGACCCGACGGTGGAGGCGAATGCCGTGTCGACGGCGGAGGGAGTCGTTTGGGACCGAGACGTCGATCCAGCCCTGCGCCTTCGGGGAGATTCGCCAGAGCTCACCCGCACTGCGGTGGCTCAGCCGCGCCCCGGGCCCACACGCGAGGACAGCCGCCATCAGATGACCGAGCCGGCCGACGTCGGGCCGCCCCACGGCGTAGACGCCCCGCTCGAGGCGATGAAGACGCCCGGCCCCCAACCGCGCCCGGATCGTCGTCGCCGGCATCCCGAGCGCAAGCAACTGCCGCCGCGTAACGACCCCGTGCTGCTGCCGCGTCAGATCCCACGCCCTCTGGGACCACGGCTGAAGCTTTTTGGTCGCCATGGGACCCCAAGGCTTCCGCCAGCGAGGTTTGGCCCCCCGGTGGGTCGGAACTTCGCGGAGCCTGCGAGACTTGGGGGGTGGCGCGTATTCCAGATCCGATCGAGTCGGTGCGACACCAATTGCGGCCGCTGTTCGACCAGATCGTGATCAAGGAGCTCGATTCCGACCGGGTGCGGCGCTCGGGGCTGGTCGTGCCTCCAGGGACGCACGAGCCACCGCCCGAACAAGGGATCGTGCTCGCGGTCGGGCCGGGGCTCGACTGGTGGGCCGGAGCCGGAGTCGAGATGCCGGTCGAGGTCGGCGACCACGTGGTCTTCCCGGCGGCCGCCGGGGTCTGGGTCGAGGTCGACGAGGAGCGCCTGCTGGTCTGCCGCGTCACCCAGCTGCTCGGCGTGCTCGAGT
>JAFDWD010000776.1 GCA_018268695.1 Actinomycetota bacterium | reverse complement strand
GAGGCCCACGAGGAGCGCTACGGCCACCGCGACCCCGACGGGGAAGTAGTCCTCGTCGACATCCGCCTGGCCCTCGTCATCGACGGCCCGGACCCCTGCCCCGCCGCAGCGAGCAAAGGAGCCATCGAAGAATCGACCCGCCAGGTCCGTTTCGCCAACGAATGGATCGACACCCCTGTCCTGCGCGGCGACCCCGAAGCCGGTCGCACCGCCACCAGCCCTGTGATCTTCGAGCTTCCCGAGGCGACCCTGGTCCTCCCTCCCGGCTGGAAGGCGAGTGTCGACCAGCACGGAACCATCGCTGCCGCCCGCACGGGAGATTCGGGGGACCCTGGACGAACCTCCCCTTCCGTGAGGGAAGGGTCCCCCGAATCTCCCCCCTCGGAGCACGCCCCCTCGGAGCACAAATGATCGACCCGATCACCCTCCAGGTGATGATCGGCGGCCTCCGCGCCGCCTGCGACGAGATGGGCGCCACGCTCATCCGCTCGGCCTACTCGGCGAACATCAAGGAGCGCCACGACTGCTCGACCGCGCTCTTCGACGCGTCCGGCGAGCTGGTGATGCAGGCCGAGCACATCCCCGTCCACCTTGGCTCGATGCCGGACGCAGTCGCCGCGGTGATCGACGAGGAGCACCGCCCCGAGGCCGAATGGATCCTCAACGACCCCTACCGGGGCGGCACCCACCTGCCCGACATCACCCTGATCTCCCCCGTCTTCGTCGCCGACGAGCTCTTCGGCTTCGCCGCCTCGCGCGCCCACCACGCCGACGTCGGCGGGCCGCCCCCCGGCTCGATGCCGGCCTTCTCCCGGCGCCTCGACGAGGAGGGCGTGGTGATCGCGCCGACCCGCGCCACGCCGGAGACCCTCGACGATCTCGTCGACCAGATGCGCAATCCGCGCCAGCGCCTCGCCGACCTCCGCGCGCAGCAGTCCGCCAATCGGGTCGGACGCCTGCGGCTCGCCGAGCTCGCCGCGCGCCACGGCGCCGACGTCCTGCGCGAGGGAATGGACGAGATCCTCGCCTACTCCGAGCGCCGCACCCGCGCCGCCCTCGCCGCGCTCCCCGACGGCACCTATACCGCGGAGGACTTCCTTGAGGACGACTCCGCCGACGGCAGCGAGCGCGACCTCGCGCTGCGGGTTGCGGCGACCGTCGACGGCGAGTCCCTCCGCCTCGACTTCACCGGCACCGACCCGCAGACCGGCGGCAACCTGAACTGCCCCCTCTCGGTGACGAAATCCGCCGCGTTCTTCGCCGTCCGCGTGCTCACCGATCCCGACGCGCCACCCTGCGCGGGCGCCCACCGCCCGATCGAGGTGAGCGCTCCCCGCGGCTGCCTGCTGAACGCCGAATCCCCCGCGGCGGTCGTCGCGGGCAACGTCGAGACCTCGAGCCGGGTCGCCGACCTGGTGATCGCGGCCCTCGCCGGCGCCCGTCCCGTCCCCGCCCAGGGCCAGGGCACGATGAACAACCTCACCCTCTCGGGCGAGCCCACGCCGGCCGGGGAGGGCTTCACCTACTACGAGACGCTCGGCGGCGGCCAGGGCGCCTGCCCCGACGCCGACGGCCCGAGCGCGATCCACGTGGCGATGTCGAACACGCTGAACACCCCGATCGAGGCGCTCGAGACCGAGTTTCCGCTTCGCGTGCGGGAACTTGCCCTGCGGCGCGGCTCCGGCGGCGAGGGCGCCCACCGCGGCGGCGAGGGATTGGTGCGGGAGATCGAAGCGCTCGCCCCGATGCGCTTCACCCTCCTCACCGAGCGCCGCCGCCACGCCCCCGAGGGACGTGACGGCGGTCACAGTGGCATGCCTGGTAGAAACCTGCTTGACGGCCATGGGTTGCCGTCCAAGACCGAGGGAGATCTGGCTCCAGGGAGCCGATTGAGAATCGAAACGCCGGGTGGCGGCGGGCACCGCTCTGCCTAAATTCCGGCGCCAATAATTTGGTGTTTCGCGCCGCGTTCCCTAGAATGCGCACTCTCGGGTGGGCAAACGGCCTCACACGGCCTGAATTTGCGCCCCGCCCCCTATAAATCGAACACGACCTCCCCAGGTACTGATTTCAAATGCCAATCGCTCTCAAGGAATGGGCCGTAACGGTCCGCGCCCTCGCCGAGGGTGAGCAACTGCTCACGCTTCGCAAGGGTGGAATTCGCGAGGAGAACAAGCACTTCGAGCTCGAGCACGAGCGCTTCTTCCTCTACCCCACCTTCGACCATCAGCGGAACGACCTCGTCCGGGAATCGCACCACCCCGAGCTGCGCCGTGCCCTCGAGGAGGGCGTCTGGCCCGACGAGGAGCCGCCGCCGAAGGCCCTGATCCAGGATGGCGGCATCCCCCAGCCCGACCGCGTGCGGCTGCGTGCCTGGGCGGAAGTCACCGATCACGTCACGATCGAAGACCGCCGCACCCTCGACTGCCTCTCGCCGTACTACATCTGGACTCCGGATTACGCCGAAAAGCGCCTCGCGTGGAAGCGACGTCACCCCCTGCACATCATGCTGCTGCGGGTTCATCGCATCCCCCGCCCGGTCACGGTGCGGGTCCGCGACGAGTACCACGGCTGTCGCTCGTGGGTCGAGATCGACCGCGAACTGCCCTTCGAGGGCACTCCGGTGATGGCGGACGAAGAGTTCGACCGCGCTCGCCAGGAGATCAAGGAAGTCTGCGGCGCCGCCGAACCGGCGCTGGTCTGACCAGCGCCGGTTTGTCGGACCCTCCTAAGTACTAATCTCGACCCCATGCCCTGGGTCGAGACGGAGTCCCTCTCGTTCACTGCGCGGCACGATTCGAACGACGCGGCGTTCGCCGACCGCACGGTGGATCGCCTGGAGACGCTGCGGCTGAGGCT
>JAFDWD010000775.1 GCA_018268695.1 Actinomycetota bacterium | reverse complement strand
TCGGCGCCGCGGGCGGCGACGAAGGGGATGTTGGAGAGCGTCTCGACGTTGTTGACGACGGTCGGCATCCCGTAGACGCCGCGCTCGGCGGGGAAGGGCGGGCGCGCCGAGACCGTCCCGCGGAGGCCCTGGACGCACGCCAGGAGCGCGGTCTCCTCGCCGACGACGTAGGAGCCGGCGCCCTCGATGATCGTCACGTCGAAGCTGAAGTCGGAGCCGAGGATGTCCTCGCCAAGCAGTCCCGCCTCGCGGGCGCGGGCCGCGGCCGCCTCCAGGGCGGGCTTCGAGGCCGGGTACTCGGAGCGGCAGAGGACGAAGCCGTGGGCTGCGCCCACGGC
Organism: Actinomycetota bacterium; assembly: GCA_018268695.1. The sequence goes on along the minus strand of JAFDWD010000775.1, from coordinate 4,513 downwards.
GTAGCCCGCCAGCGCCATGCCCTCCAGCAGAAGCTCCGGGCTGCGCTCCATCAGGTACTTGTCGATGTAGGAGCCGGGGTCGCCCTCGTCGCCGTTGGCGACGACGAACTTCTCCTCGCCGGCGGCTTTCGCGGCGAAGGCCCACTTGGCGCCGGCCGGGAAGCCCGCGCCGCCGCGTCCCCGCACCTCGGCGGCTTCGACCTCGGCGAGCAGGCGCTCGCGGCCGAGCCCGTCGAGCGCGCGGCGCAGGCCCGCCCAGGCGCCGGGGTCATCGAGGCGCGGCTCGAGCGCGCGGGTGAGGACCGGCTCGGGAAGGAGGCTGACCCAGTCGGGCTCGGCCGCGGGGCGGCTCTCGCCGGCGAGCGCGCGCTCGATCGCCCCGTCCCCGGCGTCGACCTCGTCGCCGACCCGGACCGCGGGCGAGGAGTGGCAGAAGCCGAGGCAGACGGTCTCGGCGAGGGAGACGGAGCCGTCGGCGCTGCGCTCGCCCGGGGCCAGCCCGAGGCCGGCCTCCAGGTCCTCGACCGGGCGCTCGCCGGCGGCGACGAAGCAGGCGGTCCCGGTGCAGACGCGCACGTGGCGCTCGCCCCGCGGCGCCAGCAGGTCGTCGTAGAAGGTGGAGACGCCGTAGACGGCGGCCTCCGGCAGGCCCGAGATCTCGGCGGCGCGCCGGCGGTCGTCGTCGGTCAGCTCGCCGTGGTCGTCCATCGCGTCCTTCAGCACCTCGAGCGCGGTGGGAGCTTCGACCGCGTGGTGGCGCCTGATCAGCTCGACGAGGTTCCTTGACACGGCCTTGAGGCTAGGCCAGGGGCCGCCCGGCGTCCAATTGGGAGGGCCTTCCGATCGATAAACAACGTTTATCGTCCAGGTAGGTGAACGTCAGGCAACTCGAATACCTCGATGCGCTCGCGCGCGAGCGGAGCTTCCGGCGCGCCGCGGAGGCGTGCAACGCCTCCCAGCCCGCCGTCTCGATCGCGATCGCGAAGCTCGAGGGGGAGCTCGGCCTCGAGTTGGTCCACCGGCACCGTCGGGAAGCCGTGCTCACCGCGCCCGGTGAGGCGCTCGTCCGCTGGGCCCGCGAGGCGCTCGCCGCGGTCCGCGGGCTGACCGAGGAAGCGGATCGCTTCGCCGGCGTCCTCACCGGGCGGCTGCGGCTCGGGGTCATCCCGACGGCACTCCCGGCGGTCGCCGGGATCACCAAGGGCCTGTTGTCGGCCCACCCTGACATCCGCCTCGAGATCCGCTCGTTGACCTCGGACGAGATCGTCGACGAGCTGGCGTCGTTCCGGATCGACGTCGGGCTCACCTACCTCGACAACGAGCCGCTCGGCGCGGTCACGCCGATCCCGGTCTACGAGGAGCGCTACCTCTATCTGACCGCCGAGGATCTGCCGGGCGAGAACGTGCGCTGGGGGGACCTTGACGGCGGCCGGCTCTGCCTCCTCACCCCGGACATGCAGAACCGGCGGATCGTCGAGGACGCCCTGCGGCGGAGCGGCGCCGACGTCACCGCCGTGGTCGAGACGAACTCGATCTCGGCGCTGATCTCCTACGTGCGGGCGGGCTGGCCGAGCATCGTCCCGGACGCCTGGGTCGCGCTCTACGGGGTCCCCGATGGGATGTCGGCGGTGCCGCTCGTGGCGCCGGAGATGTCGCACTCGGTCGGGCTGGTGACGAGGGTGACCGACCTGCCGCAACCGCTGGTCAAGGCGTTCGTCGAGAGCCTCGACCCGCCTCGGATACCGTCCTCTCCCTGAATGGCCTCCCCGATCGCCATCGATGCGGCGCTCCGCGAGGTGCTCGCGCGGGTGCGGCCGACCCCGGCCGAGGAGGTCGGGCTGGACGCCGCGTTGGGACGACGGCTGGCGGTCGACGCGGTCGCCGATGGCCCGTTCCAGCCCTTCGACAACTCGGCGATGGATGGTTTCGCGGTGCGGGCGGAGGATGTTGCCGCGGCGGGTGACGGGGCGCCGGTCGCGCTGAGCGTGGTCGACGAGTCGCGCGCCGGGCACCCGGCGGGGCGGACGCTCGCGGCCGGCGAGGCGATCGCGATCTCGACCGGCGCGGTACTTCCGGAGGGCGCCGACGCGGTGGTGCGCGTGGAGGACACCGAGCGGGAGACCGAAGCGTCCGGGCGGGCCGCAGATCCGCTCCGCGGGCGCGACGACGAGGCCGCTTCGGGCCGCGACCGCGTCCTGGTCCGCGTCGGGGTACCCGCAGGCGCCAACGTGCGCCGCGCCGGCGAGGACATCGCGGCGGGGGAGACGGTGCTGCGCGCCGGGGACGAGCTGGGGCCGGCGGAGCTCGGGGCGCTGGCGACGATCGGACTCGATCCGGCGCCCGTCCACCGCCGCCCGCGGGTCGCTGTGGTGACGAGCGGGGACGAGCTGAGGGCGCCGGGCGAGCCGCTCGGGCCGGGCGCGATCCGGGACTCCAACTCGCGCACGGTGCCGGGGTTGGCACGGCTCGCCGGGGCCGAGGTCGTCTCGGTCGACTGGACGCCGGACGAGCCGGAGGCGACGCGTGGGGCGCTAGGGCGGGCGCTCGAGGCCGATGTGGCGATCGTCTGCGGTGGCGTCTCGGTCGGCGAGCACGACCACGTCAAGGCGGTGCTGGCGGACCTCGGCGCGGAGGAGGTCTTCTGGCGGGTGGCGCTCAAACCGGGCGGGCCGACCTGGTTCGGGACCCGGGGCGGGACGCTCGTCTTCGGCCTGCCGGGGAACCCGGTGTCGGTGATGGTCACGTTCCTCACCTTCGTGCGCCCGGCGCTGATCGCGATGGCCGGCGGGGACCCGGCGACGCGGCGGGTGACCGCGCGGCTCGGCGCCGCCTACGAGAAGCCGACCGACCGCGCCCACGCGGTCCGCTGCCGGCTGGAGCTGGGCGAGCGCGGCTGGATCGCCTGGCCGCTGCCGCGCCAGGGGTCCCATGTCCTCACCTCGATGCTGGCGGCGGACGCCCTGGCGCTGGTGCCGGCCGAGAGCGCCGGGCTCGTCGCCGGGGACCCGGTCGAGGTCGAGCTTCTCGACCGCTCTACCATGGGCCGATGACCGTCACGGTCCGTCTCTTCGCGATCCTGCGCGAGCGCGCCGGGCGCGACTCGGTCGAGATCGAGCTGCCCGAGGGCGCCACGGTGGGCGACGCGTTCGCGCGCCTGGCCGACGCGCCGGGGCTCTGCGAGCTGGTCGAGCACCTGCCGGTGCGGATGGCCGTCAACCGCGAGTACGCGGGGGAGGGCACGCGGATCGCCGCCGGCGACGAGCTGGCGCTGATCCCGCCGATCAGCGGCGGCGCGGCGGCGCGGACCCGCGCGCGGGTGACCGAGGAGTCGCTCGACGCGGCCGAGCTCTCGGCCTGGGTCGGGGACCCCGCGGCCGGCGGCATCGTCACCTTCCAGGGGGTGACGCGCGAGGTCGCGAGCCTCGACTACGAGGCCTATCGGGAGATGGCCGAGGAGCGGATCGCCGCGATCCTCGGCGAGTGCGCCGAGCGCTACGAGCTGCTCGCGGCCGCCGCCGAGCACCGCGTCGGCCGTGTCCCGCGCGGCGAGCCGGGCGTCGTGGTCGCGGTCTCCGCCGGGCACCGCGAGGAAGCCTTCGCCGGGGCCCGCGAGGCGATCGACCGGATCAAGGCCGAGGCCCCGATCTGGAAGCGCGAGCTGGACGCCGCCGGCGCCGGCGAGTGGGTCGACGGCGCCCCGGCCCCCGAAGCGGAGCCGACACGTTGATGGGCCGAAAACCCGTCGATATGTCCGGTTTTCGGCCCGTCAACATGGAGGCTCTATGAGTGAGCTGACGCATCTCGGGGACGATGGGCGGGCGCGGATGGTGGATGTCGGGGCGAAGCCGACGAGCGAGCGGCGGGCGGTGGCGCGGGCGCGGCTGCGGATGGCTCCCGATACGGCTCGGGCGGTGGAGCGCGGGGACGGTCCCAAGGGCGAGGTCCTCGGGGTGGCGCGGATCGCCGGGGTGCAGGCGGCCAAGCAGACGTCCACCCTGATCCCGCTCTGCCACCCGCTGCCACTGTCCTTCGTCGATGTCGCCGCCGAGGTGGACGTCGAGGCCGGCCTGGTTGAGCTGCTCGCCGAGGCGCGCACGGTCGGCCAGACCGGGGTCGAGATGGAGGCGATGACCGCCGCCTCGGTCGCCGCGCTGACCGTCTACGACATGGTCAAGGGCCTGGAGCGCGGGGTCGCGATCGAGTCGGTCGTCCTCGTCTCCAAGAGCGGCGGGCGCTCCGGCGAGTGGCGGCTCGAGGACGCGAAGCCCGACTTCCCCACCGACTGATGCGCGCGGCGCTCCTCACCGTCTCCACCTCCAAGGCGCGGGGGGAGGGAGAGGACGAGAGCGGCGCGCGGCTGGCCGAGTTCGTCGCCGAGCTGGGGCTGGAGGTCGTGGCGCGGGAGGTCGTGCCGGACGAGCAGGCGACGATCGAAGCGCGCCTCACCTTCTTCTGCGACGAGCTCGGGGTGGAGCTGGTCCTTACCTCCGGCGGCACCGGGATGACCGTCGAC
>JAFDWD010000774.1 GCA_018268695.1 Actinomycetota bacterium | reverse complement strand
GTCTCCCTGATCCAGCCGGTGATCTGGCTGCTCCTCTTCGGCGCGCTCTTCAAGTCGGTCACCGACATCCCCGGCTTCGGCTCGACCAACTACATCCAGTTCCTCGCCCCCGGCGTGGTCGTGATGACGGCGTTCTTCGGCGCCGGCTGGGCCGGAATGCCGGTGATCGAGGACATCGACCGCGGCGTCATCGACCGCTTCCTCGTCTCGCCGGTGAAGCGCGGCTCGCTGATCTCCGGCCGGCTCGCCTCCTGGGCGCTGACGACGACGATCCAGTCGCTGATCATCGTCGTCCTGGCGCTGATCGTCGGCGCCACCTTCTCCAACAGCGTCCTCGGGGTGGCGGTCCTGTGCATCGAGGCGGTCCTCGTCGGTGCCGCCTTCGGCTGCCTCTCGATCGGGCTGGCTCTCCTGATCCGCAAAGAGGAGACGCTGATCGCCGCCGTCCAGTTCCTCGTCCTGCCGCTCTCCTTCATGTCGGTGACCTTCATGCAGAAGGACCTGATGCCGGGCTGGATGCAGACCGTCTCCGACTTCAACCCGCTGAACTGGGCGGTCGAAGCGGGGCGCGACGCGGTCACCGCCGGGCCCGACTGGGGCGCGATCGCAGGCAAGACCGGACTGCTGGTCGCGTTCCTCGGCCTCTGCGCCTGGTTCGCGACGCGGGCGTTCCGGACCTACCAGCGGGCGGTCTAGATAGGTGGTCAGTGCTGGGCGCCGAGCCGGCGGACGCCGCGCTCGGTGACCGCCCAGATCTCCTCGCCGGCAGAGGTCTGAAGCTCACCGGAGACGACGCCTTCGGCGCCGAGTTTGCGCAGCACGCCCGCAACCTCGCCGGCATCGCGTTCGAGCGAGGTGGCGACGGCGATCGCGGTGCGGTCTTCGTCGGCGCGTCCGGACTGGGCCAGCACCGCGAGGATCGAGGCCTCCCCGGCGCTCAGTTCGCCGGTGGCGGGCTCGACCGGCGGCGCCGCGTTGATCGGCCGCGACTCCTCGTCGGGCTCCGGCGCCGGCTCCGGCTCGGTCACGACCGGCGGGACCTCGACGGCGGGCACGTTCTCTTCGAACTGCACGGTCGGCTCGGGAGGGACATCCTCCCCCCGCCGCTTGCGGCGGACGATCGCGGCACTGAAGACGGCACCGGCCGCCAACCCGGCCAGGGCCAGGCTCCGTCGTTGATCGCTCAGTCTTTGCAGCGGGCTGCGGCGCGTCTTGCGCTTGGAGAAGGGCACGCGCGCAGGTTAGCGGCCCGCGTCATCGATATTCGTTAACGAATTAAGCACTCTCAATGTCCGTCTGCGCGAAGTCGTCGCCGATGTAGAGCAACGGCTCGTCGGCCATCCGTGCGGTCGCGTAGGACATGCAGTCCCCGTAGTTCAGGCGCGCCGAGTGCCGGCCCTTGCCGAAGCGAAGCAGGGCTTCGGCCGCGATCTGCCGGTGGGAGCTCCCGAACTGGATCACCTCGACTTCGAAGCCTTCGAGGAATTGGGAGATGAAGCCACGACCCGGCTCGCCGAGGGCACGGACCATCACCACATCGGTCTCGAACAGGGTCGGCGCGCCGATCCCGATCACGTCCGCCTGCACCAGCTTGGTCGCTATTTCGGCTTGCGGCAACTCCCGTTTCAGTACCGCGACCACCGCCGAGGTGTCGAGGATCACACTCCGTCGGGCCCGTACCCGAGGATCTCTTCGCGTTCTGCCTTGGTCATCGGCGGGCGATCCAGCAGCTCGTCCGGGATCTGGGACCAGATCTCGGTCTCCAGCCAGCGCTGGATCTCCTCCGGGCTCCGTCGCCGCCGTGCCGCGCGCCGGTCCAGCTTCTACAGGCGTTCGCGCGCCGCCGTCCGCACCGCGCCGGTTTTCGTCTCCCCCGTCCGTGCTGCCAACTGAGCCACGAGCGCCTCCGTCTCCTTGTCCTTGATGTTCAAGGCCATGGTGGAATTTTGCCATAAAGGTGTAACCCCCATCCTGCGGGCCGCAAATTCGTTGAGCCGTCTCTCTTCGGGCGTTTCGAGCGTCCGCTCCATCTGCAAGAACGCTAGCACCATGCAGACAATAACTCTCCTGACAAAACCTCTCCTGACGTTGTCTTTCCCCATGGCGCGGGAAGACGATCGACGGGACCTCTCGGAGGCGGTGGCGCTGCGGTTCGGTCAGAACCTGAGGCGCTGCCGCCGGCGGGCGGGCCTTTCGCAGGAGGAGCTGGGGGAACGGGCGGGGCTGCACCGGACCGAGGTGGGGAAGCTGGAGAAAGGCGAGCGCCTCCCTCGCGTCGACACCATGCTGCGGCTCGCGGGGGCGATGGCGCTGCGCCCCGAAGAGCTGGTCGACGGGATCCACTGGACGCCCGCCCCGACCAAATTCGGCACCTTCACCTTCGGCACCCCGCCGCGGATGCCGGACGAGTAGCCGGGGCTACGCCGGGCCGAGCTTGGCGCCGACGAGGTCGGCGTAGACCTCGGCGGTACGGGCGGCGACGTCAGCCCAGTCGAAGCGCAGGACGTGCTCCTTCGCCTCGGCGATCAAGCGGGCCTCGAGGTCGGGGTCGGAGAGGACGCGGATCGCGACCTCGGCGAGGGCCTCGGGATCGCGGGCGGCGAAGCGGAGGCCGGCGCTCTCGTGCGGGACCACCTCGCGCAGGCCGCCGGTGTCGGCGACGATGCAGGGGCAGCCGGAAGCCATCGCCTCGAGGGCGACGAGGCCGAACGGCTCGTAGATCGAGGGCACCACGGTGAGATCGGCGATCCCGTAGAGGGTGTGCAGCACGTCGTCGCCGATCCAGCCGAGGAAGGTCCCGTGCTCCATCAGCCCGAGCTGCTCGGCCTGGGCCTTCAGCTCGGCCTCGTGGGTGCCGGACCCGGCGACCAGGAAGCGCGTGCCCGGGACCGCGGCGATCACCGCGGGCATCGCCTCCAGCGCCAGCTGGAAGCCCTTCTCGTAGACCAGGCGCCCGATCAGCAGGACGAGGCGCTCCTGCGGCGCGGCGAACTCGGCGCGCAGGCGGGCCAGCTCGGCCGGATCGGGACGCGGCAGATCGCCGGGGTCGATGCCGTTGGGGATCACGGTGATCCGAGCGAGCGGGACGTCGAAGATGTCGGCGATCTGATCGCGCATGAAGGCCGAGCAGGCGATGGTCCGCTGCGAGCGGTTGGCGATCCAGCGCTCGACCCCGTGGATGTAGGTCTGCGGGTACTCGTTCACCCAGCCCTGGTGGCGGCCGTACTCGGTGGCGTGGATCGTCGTCACCAGCGGCGCGTCGAAGCGACGCGCCAACTGCTCGCAGGCGCCCGCCACCAGCCAGTCGTGGCCATGGACGAGGTCGAAGTCGAAGATCTCGCCGAGCTCGACCCCGGCGTCCAGCATGTCGGCGTTCATCTGCCCGACCCAGTTGACGAACTCGTCGAGGTCGCGCGGATGCGAGGGCTCGCGGATGCGGTGCACCTCCACCCCGGCGACCGTCTCCTCGGCGGGCGAGTCCTCGCCGCCGCGGGTCAGCACGTGGACCTCGACCCCGAGCTCCACCAGGGCCTCCGAGAGCTTGCGGACGTGGCGGGCGAGGCCGCCCTCGATCAGCGGCGGGTACTCCCAGGAGAGGATCAGGACGCGGGCAGACACGACCGGCGGTCGACCTTCAGGGCTCCAGGAGGGGCGCGAGCGTCATATCCGGGGCCAGCGAACGCATGCGCGGATCGGTGACACGGTCGCATCCTATGGCCTCGTAGAGAGCCTCGGAGTGATCGACCGCCCGCCGCCAGGCGTAGTCGCCCGCCTGGCCGCGCCGGTCGAGGAAGGCCCAGTCGCTCGCCTGGGCGCCGAGCAGCTCACGCGCGGCGCGCTCCCCCCGGTCCCCGCGCACCCCGCCGCGGACGGCGCGAAGCAGCCGCAGCTCCAGCCGTCGCGCCGCCCAGGCGAGGTCGGCGACCGGCGGCGAGTCCCAGGTCGAGAGGTCCTTGTCCTCGCCCCAGCGGGCGCGGCGCAGTGGGCGACGCTCCGGCTCGTGGTCTTCGAGCGCCTGCGGGACGGTCAGCAGGCGGACGCCCGCCGCCCCTGCGCCCTCCAGCACCGCCGCGAGCCAGAGCGGGCCCTCCGACCACCAATGCCCGAGCAGCTCGGTGTCGATCGCGAAGGTCACGAGGCCCCGCCGTCCCCGTTCGGCGGAGTAGTCGCGCAGGCGCCCCGCGATCGCGCCGAGGAACTCGCCGGCCTGTCGCCGCGCCGCGGCCGCGGCGGCGGCCGGGTCGTACGCGCCCCCGCCGATCCGCCAGAGG
>JAFDWD010000773.1 GCA_018268695.1 Actinomycetota bacterium | reverse complement strand
GTTCCATTCGTTGACGTGCCTGCGAGGTGAGCTGACGGGCTCGCGCTCAACGTGCGCTACGTCGTGAAGACGATTCGCCCCAGGCCGGATGGCCGGTGGTTCCCCCGCTCCCCGATCTCAGTGGACCGAGGACTAGGCAAGGGCGGAACTGTGGCACATCGGGATGACGGAGTCCAATCCTCCTGCCTTAGTCGTCCCCGAATCCCTCGGTGACCGCGCGGACGTAGCGCGCGGCGGAGCGGCGCACCGCGTCGTGGGCGCCGGAGTCGATGACTTTGCCGAACCAGGCGCCGTAGATGCGGTCGAACTCGAAGGGCTCGAGCGCCGCGGTCATCGCCTCGACCTTGGCGGCGGGAAGGGGGATCAGGTTCGGATAGGAGCGCATGAAGCTGACCCAGCGGCGGTCGGCGACGACTTGCAGGATGTCCCCGGAGAGGAGGGCTCCGCGGCCCTCGGCGCCGGCCGGCCAGTGGAGGACGGCGCCGCCCGCGAAGTGGCCGCCGAGGCGTAGGAGGGCGAGGCCGCCGGGGAGGTCGAGGCGGTCGCCGTCGAAGAACTCGATCGCGGCGTCGGGACGGGTGACCCACTCGCGGTCGGCGGCGGGGAGGTGGACCGCGGCGTCGAAGGCGCGGGCCCACTCGGCCATCGTCGTGTAGTAGTGCGGGTGGGAGATCGCGATCGCGTCGATCCCGCCGCGCTCCTCCACCGCCGCGGCGACCTCGACGTCGAAGGGCGCCAGGCAGTCCCACAGCACGTTGCCCTCGGGGGTCTCGACGAGCAAGGCCCGCTGGCCGATCGCGAAGGACGGCGTCGAGCCGATCCCGGTCAGCCCCGGCTCCTCGGCGCGGATGTCGGCGCGGTGCGTCTCCCGCAGCTCCTCCAGCGTCGTCCACTCCTGCCCGCCCCAGCCGACGTACTGGCGCTCGTCGAGGCAGATCGCGCACCCCGCCGGCGGCTCGGTCGACGGCGGGTACTGGGCCCCACAGGTGACACAGATGAATGCGCTCGCCATCGGCCCATCGTGGCAGAGCACCCGGTCCTCGGGGTTCGTGTTAGGGTGCCCTAACTCATGGGACGCTACATCGGACCAGTGGAGAAGTTGGAGCGGCGCGAGGGAGTCTCGCTCGACCTCAAGGGCAGGCGCGCGCTCGCCGGCAAGACCGCGCTGGAGCGGCGCGGACCGGTGCCGCCGGGCCAGCACGGCGCCCGCCGCCGACGCCAGGAGAGCGTCTACGGCCGCCAGCTGCGCGAGTCCCAGAAGCTGAAAATCGCCTACGGCGTGCGCGAGCGCCAGATGCGGCGCCTGGTCGACAGGGCGCGCCGCAGCCACGAGACCACGGCCGGCGAGGCGCTGCTGGAGTCGCTCGAGCGTCGCCTCGACAACGTCGTTTTTCGCCTCGGCCTCGCCGCGACCCGCCGGCAGGCGCGCCAATTCGTCGTCCACGGCCACATCCTGGTCGACGGCGCCCGGCTCGACATCCCCTCGGCGCGCGTCGCCGACGGCGCCACGATCTCCCTCCGTCCCGACTCCCCGGTGGCGCCCGCCGCGCGCGAGGCCGCGGCCGACCGCGCCCGCGTCGCGGCCTGGCTTCTGGCCGACCACGAAGCGCTGGGCGGCCGCGTCCTGCGCGCACCACGGCGCGACGAGATCGCGATGCCGGTCACCGAGCAACTCGTCATCGAGCGCTACGCCCGCCGTTGATGCCCTGCTCACGGCCGATCGGCGAGGGGGTCCTGTTGGAGTCGACGCTGCTCGCCCTCGGCCCGGTCAACCTCGCCCGGGCGCGGCATGATCTGCGGACGCTGGCGGGCCTCCTGCCTCACGGCGTCGAGGAGCCGCTGGAGCAGCTGCGGGAGCTCGGCGATCGCGTCGCGGCCTCCTTCACGGTCCCCGACGCGGGCGATCCTCCCGACCCGGCGCACCTCGATGTCGGCCGGGTGCTGCTGGAGCGCCACGGTGACGAGCTGGTCGTCGCCGCCCTGGTGGCCGCCGTGGGACAGGGCGTCGGCTGGGACGTCTCGGTCGTCGCCTCGGAGCGGCGCGCGCTCGTCGCCCACCGCGTCTGCGGGCCGCCGCTGGTGCTCTCGATCGCGCATGAGGGGCGGTTGGTCGACGCCAATGACCTGCACGAGGCCGACGACCTGCGGTGGCGCTGCCCGCGTGAACTCGCCGGCCTGATCGGCGCCCGCACCGCGTAGCTCCCCGGCGGGTATCGGTCCGCCGTGCCCGAGACGCTTCCGCCCGGTCCCGCCAGCTGTTCTTTATGGACCCCACAGCGCCATAAAGAACAGCTGGGGGGTGACGCACCGTCCTCAGGTAGGCGTGCCGGGCGTCCGGTCGGTCGACTTCGGGACCCAGGGCCCGACGCCGCTGATCCGCTCGACCGCGTAGCGGACGATGTAGCCGGGGCCCTTCGGTGCCGGGAACTCGTCCTCGGGAGACATGTAGAGCTTGGTGTACCGATTGAGCAGGTCCCACGCCCCGTCGCTCGGTTCGACCCGCGCCCGCGCCCGCAGCACCGCGTAGGGACTGAGCACCGCGCTGTGTTCGCGCGGCCCCAGGAACGAGAGCACCACGCGCGGATCGCGTTCGATGTTGCGCAGCTTCCGGTGGTGGCTCATGTGTCCGCTGACGATCTCGTCGCCGTCGAGCCCGATCCAGATCACCGTCACCTGCGGTGAGCCGTCCTCGTTGATCGTGCTCAGGTGCGCCAGCGGCCCGCCCTCGATCAGCTCCCGCAGCTCGCTCGGCAACGCGCTCATGTGCGCACCATATTCGGTCGCTCCTGGCCGGCCGGCCAGGTGGCCGGCATCATGGACGCGTGAGCTACTTTCCGGCGGGGGAGTCGATGGCGCGGCGCGTGCACGGGGAGCGGTCGGTGGGGCTGCTCTACGGGCAGCGGGCGCTCTTGATCGGGGCGCTCGAGCCGTTGACGTACACGGGGACGATGCTGAGCACGAAGGCGGGGGAGTGGCCGTTCAAGCGGCTGGTGCGGACGGCGAAGGCGCAGGAGGCGATCTTCCTCGGCACGAAGGAGGAGGCCGACCGGATCCTGGCGCGGGTGCACAACCAGCACCTGCGGGTCCAGGGGTCCTTGCCGGAGGCGGCGGGGGCGCACCCGGCGGGCGCCGAGTACTCGGCATTCGACCCGGAGCTGATGCTCTGGACCCTGGCGGTGATCGCCGACTCCGGCCGGGCGATGTACGAGGCGATGGTGCGGCCGCTGTCGCCGGCCGAGCGGGAGGCGCTCTGGCAGGACTACCTGCGCTTCGGCGAGCTCTTCGGGATGCCGCGCGACGTCGCGCCCGCGACGTACCCCGAGTTCGAGGCGTGGTTCGCGTGCAAGCTCGCCTCGCCCGACCTCCACGCGACCCCGCACGCCCTCGCCTTCGCGCCGGTCGTCGCCTTCGACCACCCGGTCCCGCGCGGCGCCCGCCTCAACCTCGCCGCGCAGAACGTGGTCATCAAAGGGACCCTGCCGCCGCGTGTCCGCGAGATCTTCGACATCCCCTGGGGCCCGCGCGAGGAGGCCGCCTTCCGGGCGCTCGCCGCGACCCACCGGAGCGCCCACCACCTGATGCCGCGCGCCGCCCGCCGCGGCCGCAACGACCGCTTCTTCGACGTCGTCGCCACCGGCGAGCGCCTGCGCGGCGGCACCCCGACGCCGGACCTCGGCGCCGGGACCTCCTGAGGACCTACTTCCCGAACAGGTCGCAGACCGCTTCGGTCTGCACCTGGCGCAGCTGGGCGAGCAGCTTCCCGGTCGGCGCCGGGATGTTCAGCGAGGTCGTCACCGCGCGCGACCCGTCGGCGGTCGCGGCGGCGAACTGCGTGTAGCCGGGGAAGTTGCCGGTGTGGCCGTAGACCGTGCCGCATTTCGTCTGGTAGCGGAAGAGGGCGAGGCCGGCGGAGTTCTTACCGGGGCCGGGCGGGCTCGATTCGCCTCCCGGCCACCAGCGCATCTGCTGTTCCTGCTCGGCCTTGTCGAAGAACTTGAGCCCGAGGTCGGCGCGGATGAAGGCGTTCAGGTTCTGCGGGGTGGAGACGATCGCGCCGGAGGCCCACGCGCCGGAGGGGTTCAGCGTTTCGGACACGTCCACCTCTTCCTTTTCCAGCGGGACTTCGTAGCCGTGGATGAATGGCGTCGGCATCTTGACCGTCGTCGGCATCGTCGTCTGGGTCAGCTTCGCCGGCCCGAGGATGATGCTCCGCAGCGCGTTCGCGTAGCTCCCTTTGGTCACCGCTTCGACCATCAACCCGACGACGATGTTGTCGGTGTTCGAGTACTCGGACTTGCTGCCGGGCTTGAAGACGAGCGGTTCCTTTTCGACCCAACCGATGATTTCCATCGGCGCCACGTAGGCGCGCGGCTTCGTGCTCGCATGCTTGAAGAAGGCTTCCGACTGCGTGTAGTCGTGCACCCCGCTGGTGTGGTTCAGCAGCTCGCGCAG
>JAFDWD010000772.1 GCA_018268695.1 Actinomycetota bacterium | reverse complement strand
TGCGCGGGGCGCTGAAGAAGTCCCACGACCCGGGACGTGCCCTCTGGCTGACCGAGCTCGGGTGGAGCAGTGGCCTTCCCAGCGCTGCCAACGGCCACAACCAATTCGAGAAGGGCGTACAGGGGCAGGCCCGCGAACTGACCGGCGCCTTCAAGCTGCTGACCGCGAAAGCGGCCGCCTGGCACATCAAGCGCGTCTACTGGTTCTCCTTCACCGACGAGCCCGGCAGCTGCAACTTCTGCGACGGCTCCGGCCTCTTCAAGCAAGGCTTCGTGCCGAAGCCGGCCTGGTCCTCATATAAGCGCTTAGCTCGCTGAGCGCCAGTTTCGTTGCAAAGTGCCCCCGGGTACCCCTGGCCCTCACCGGTCAGGGGTACTTTCGGATGGAGCACGATGGAGCACCCGCGAAGCGAAGACCGTCTTTACGCCACCGTAGTCTTGGCCTTCTTGATCGGGCTGGTCGCAATGGGGATCGTGGGTGTGCCGGCGTTGATCGTCGCCGCCATCGGCCTCGGCGTGGCGGCGCTCGGCATCGCGGTCTTCCACCGGGCGTTGGAACGGGGCGGACGATCCTCCGCACGCACCAGAGGTCGCAATGAGGTACCTGAGAAGTATGTGCCGAAGGTGCTCGAGAGAGGGTCGATGAAGCGTCGCCGTGGGGTGCACCTGCGACGCCATCGCGACGCCTCTCCACCCCTGCGTTTTCGCTGAAGCGACAGGTGTTGACTGTGGTAGCGTCCCGCTTCTTGAAGATGCTTTAAAGAGCGGGCCGGGAGCCGTTCGCGACGTCCCAGCCCGACAGGAAAGGGTGGGATGGATGTTGAGAGGTCTCGGTAGTTCGGGGAGGCGCACGTGGTTCGTGGCCCTCTTATTGGCGTTGGCGGCCGCGGTCGTCCTCGCAGCATGCGGTGGAAGTGGTGGCACGACCACCACGAGCTCGACCGCGAACAGTGGCGAAAGCGCCGAATCGGAATCGGCCGAAACGAATGAAAAAGGCGGCATCGTCATGGCGCCTGCGTTCACCAGCGAAGAACTCTTCGAACACCCTGGTGACAACTGGATCACCTCGAACGGTGGCACGACCAACGACCGCTTCTCGACGTTGGACGAAATCAACACCGAAAACGTCAAGGAACTCAAAGGCGAATGGATGACCAAGATCGGGCAGAACGCCACCGCCGCGAAGTTCTCCGCCGAGGCGGCCCCGATCGAGTACGAAGGGACGATCT
>JAFDWD010000771.1 GCA_018268695.1 Actinomycetota bacterium | reverse complement strand
TCCCCCAGCCTGATCTCGCAGATCGAGCACGGCAAGGCGACGCCCTCGGTGGCGACGCTGTACGCGATCGTCTCCGAGCTCGGCATCTCGCTCGACGAGCTCTTCTTCGACAACCCCCGCGGGGCCGCGGCGCCGCCCGAGCCGGAGCCGACCCGCCACGCCGACACCGGCAACGAACGTACGCCGTCCAGCCACTGGCGGGCGCCGAGCGAGGGCCCGGTGCTGCGCGCCGGCAACCGCCTCAGCCTCACCCTCGCCACCGGTGTCCGCTGGGAACGCCTCACCGCCTCCCACGATCCCGGCGTCGAGTTCCTCTACTGCACCTATCCGGTCGGTGGGGAGTCCGCCTCGGCCGACAACCTGATGACCCACGAAGGATCCGAGTACGGCCTGATCCTCGAGGGACGCTGCGGCGCCACCGTCGGCGACGACTACTACGAGCTCGACGCCGGCGACTCGATCGCCTTCGACTCCCGCACCCCCCACCGCATCTGGAACCTCGACGACAAACGCCCGATGAAAGCCATCTGGACCGTCGTCGGCCGCGACGGCGACCCGCGGGTCAGCTGATCAGATAGCGACGTGCCCCGGCGGGGTGATGTCCTCGTCGGCGGCCGTGACCTCGCGGATGCGCCCGGCCAGGTCGGGATGATCGAGGAAGCCGTCGACCAACGCGCGGGAGCCGCCGAGGCATGACCAGTCGTCGTCCCAGAGAGTCGTGAAGAGCCAGGACCGGTCGGCGGGGAACATCAGATCCGGCAGGTTTTCGCCCCAGATGTCATCGTCGCGCCAGGTGGCGGCCTGTACGGGACCGGCCTCGACCAGCACGTAGTCCCATTGGGCGTACAGGGTGACCTTCGGTGCATCGGGGAAGACGATGTCCGCCGAGCCGGTTTCGAGGAAACCGAGCCACCAGGCCTGCGGCGCCGTGTGCTCGCCGAGAATCGACATCACCGCCGCGTCGTGCCGACCCTCCTCCTTCGGCCAGTCGGCTCCCGGCTCGTGATCCCCCGTCCCCGGCAACTCAAGCGTCGCGTACGCCTCAAACACCGTCGGCACCGCGCAGTCGATCCGCACGCCATAGTCGGTGCCCGCTCGGACCCACGCGACCTCGGCGTCAGTGCCGATGCGCCACGTAGCCCCGTCCTTCTCCCGGAAGGTCCCGTCGGTCATGGGATGACTGTAGACGCGGCAAGCCTGCGCCCGGAGCCAAGGGACGCGAGGCGGGTCGGCCAGAGGGCCACGCTTCCGCGTGGGTTCTTCCACGAAGTCCACGCTTCCGTGCCCCCTCCTCCACAATCCGGCGCCCCACTGGCGCCCTCGGCGGTAGCCGTTCGTTACTTGTCCCCCATATGAGGGGCAAACAGCGAACGGCTGCCTCCCGGTCCGACGGAACCGTGCCGGGGGTGTGCCGCAACGGCCGGAACTACGCCAGTCCCGCCAATCTCGCCAGCTCCGCGTAGTTCTCGATCCCCGGCTCCAGCTCACCGCGTTCGATGCGGTGGGCCATCTCGACCACCGCGCGGTTCACGGGGGCGTCGTCGCCCAGCTGTGCGACGACGGCGCCGTTGATGTCGTCGACCTCGCTGCGGCGGCCCTTCGACCAGTCGTGGAGGATCGTCGTGGTCGTGGTCGGGAGGACGAAGCCGGCGTAGAGGGTGTCGAGGAGCTTCTCGACGACGGAGTCCTGATCGGTGAGGTCCTCGGCGGTGAGGCCGAAGATCGGTTGGATCTCGTAGCCCTGGGCGAGGCCGGCGGCGAGGGCCTCCTTGCCGGAGGCGATCATCAGGTCGCGCATCGCCTCGTGTTTGAGGGAAGCCAGCATCGGTTCGCCGAGGATCGCGGTGGTGACCAGGGTGGTCGCGTTGGAGACGAGCTTCATCCACTTCGCCGAGCGGATGTCGGCGACGATCTCGGTGCGGCCGGCGTGGTCGAGGAGGTCGGCGACCTCGGACTCGCGGCCGGCGGTCGCCTCGCTCAACGAGCCGACCGCGAACCAGGAGGACTCCGGTGGCGTGTGCCTCTCCACCACCCCCGGCTCCTCCATCATCGCCGAGCACTCGATCACACAGCCGATCGCCCGCTCGGGCCCGACCACCTCGCCGATGACGTCGGCGGTGAAGCCGTTCTGCACCCCGGCCAGGAGGCCGTCGGCGGCCAACACGGGCTTGATCAGCTCCGCCGCCCACCTCGTGTCGTAGGCCTTCATCAGCATCAGGACGACGTCGAAGGGCTGCTTCACCTCGGCCACCTCGCAGAGGTGGAGCGCGGTGACCGGCTGCTCCAGCACGCGGTCGGGCATCACGATCCGCAGGCCGTCGGCACGCATCTTCTCGACGTGCGCCGGCCACTGCTCGATCAGCGTTACGTCGATGCCCGCCGCCGCCAGCTCGGCACCGACCCCGGCCCCGTTCGCCCCGGCCCCGAGGACGGCGACGCGCTTGCCCGCGGCGCTCCCGGCCACGGGCTAGAAGCCGAGCTCGAGCCGCGGCTGCGGCAGGATGCCGCCGTGCTCATCGGCCCAGCCGCGCACGTAGCCGGCCGAGCCCTCGACCTGGCCGCGGACGTCCGCCGGGTCGATGCCGACCATGGCGCCGTCGCGTTTCACCACATTGCCGCCGACGATCACGGTGCCGACGTTGCCGGCGTTCGCCTGCATCACCACCGTGCCGACGGGGTCGGACCTGTCCCAGCCGATCAGGTTGAAGTGGTTACAGTCGATCAGGACCACGTCGGCCTGCTTGCCGGGGGTGAGCGTGCCCGTGACGTCGCCGAGCCCCGCCCCCTTGGCGCCGTTGATCGTCGCCCATTCGAGCGCCTGGCGGGTCGTCAGCGAAACGTCCTCGGGCATCGTGTCCCGTTCGTAATACTGCTGGTCCCCGAGCATTCGCCCGACCTGGAGCGCCAGTCGCATCTGGGCGAACATGTCGCCGCTGCCGTTGGAGGTGATGTCGACACCGAGGCTCGGCGCGACCCCCAGCTCGAGCAGCTTGCCGGTGATCGGGAAGCCCATGCCCATCTGCATCTCGGTCTCGGCCTGGACCGAGACGGACGCGCCCGCGTCGGCGATCATCCTCAGTTCGTCGTCGGTCGAGAACGAGCAATGGACAAAGAGGATGTCCGGCCCGAGCAGGTCGGCGCCGTGGAGCTTGCGGACGTCTTCCCAGCGCGCTCCGATCAGCGCCTGGTTCGCGTGCAGGGAGATCTGCGCGTCGAGCTCCCGCGCCGAATTGAACTCTTCGACGACCTGCTCCCAGCTCGGCGCGATTTCGATCTCCTGCGGGACGATCGCCAGGGTCACCAGACCGTCCTTGGAGCTGAACTCGTCGCTCGCCAGCTGCTTGGCGAAGGCGATCCGCGAGTCGTGGTCGGGGAGGTCGGGGTTCTCCACCTCGAAGCTCGGCGCGGCGGCGAAGCCGTGGTCCAGCACCGGCGTGTAGGCGAGGCCGAAGAGCGCCCGCACGCCGGAATCGCGCAGCCCGCGAAGCGCCTCGCGGCCGTGGTCG
>JAFDWD010000770.1 GCA_018268695.1 Actinomycetota bacterium | reverse complement strand
GGACGAAGATCGGGGTGGTGGGTGGTGCCGATGACGATCTTGTCCCGGTTGAGGTGGTAGCGGCGCCTGTAGCAGTAGGGACGGCCGTCGATGACGCCCCATTCGATGCCTTGGCCGTTGTTGCAGACCACGTCGACCAGCCAGGTGTCGGCCTCCCCCTTGACCTTGAATTCGACCCCAGCCTTGCTCTTCGGCCAAGCCGCGCACGGCTGGCCGCCCCCCGGCAACAGGCTTCGTTCCCGCCCTTGGTGCCGATGCACCACGAGCCGTTCTGGCAGGTCATGAAGCCCGGCCAGTTGGGATAGCCGGAGAACTTCAGTCTGTTGGTCGGTGACCGGGAACCAAGACTAGCTCCCAGGATACCGGTTGGTCTCGCGCGGGCCATCGCGGCTGCAGGTGTCGCCGGAGACCGATGTTGCCCACATCAGCCCATCCCGCACCTTGATG
Organism: Actinomycetota bacterium; assembly: GCA_018268695.1. Next base: position 2,302 of record JAFDWD010000770.1, on the reverse strand, counting down.
AACACCTCCGCTGGCAGCGGCGAGTAAACCGCCCGCTGGGCGATGATCGCGTCTTCGCCTGCTTTTGATGATGCCTCGGCGATGACCACGGCAGCAGCGGTCACGGCTCCGAGGACCGCGCCGCCGGAACCGCGGAGTGGCCTGCCTCCGCCCAGACGTAGCCGGTGAAGACCAGGAGGTAGGCGGCGCCTACCTCGGCGAACAAGAGGCCGGAGTCGTTGGCCACGCTCCCGACTACGGTCGCGGCGAGCGCACCGAGCAGACCGGCACGCATCGCGGGGAGGCCGTGCAGCCAGTCCGCCAGCCGGTTGCGATGCAAGATGGCGATAGCGCAGACTGCGAGCACCAGCGGCATGAAGGCGAGCAGAAGCGGCCTCACGAAGCTTCCCGCCGCCGCCTGCAGCCGGCGGCGGGCAACCCGGGCGAGCTGCTCGAGACTGTTGGTGTCGAGCACGGAGCGAGCGAAGTGGGAGTTGGAGCCGGAGACCAGGTCGACCAGCGCCACAAGCCCCAATGCAACGAATGGGCAGATGAGGACTAGCAGTACAGCGCCGGCGCGACGCCGGCGAGGCGAGGTGATCGCGACCGCTGCGCCCGCGGCCCCGACCGGCAGCGTGATCGCCGCGCCGATGTCGGCGCCGAAGGCACCGGCGGAGAAGACGAAGGCAAGGAGAGCGCCGATAGCAAGAAAGACCAAGGCTGCCCGGCGCCCGGGGATCCCCGGCCAGAAGCCGGCGAATGCCGCTCCCGTGCCGGCGATGATCAGCACCGCAAGCAGCGCCTCAAGCTCATTGCCGATCCCATAGAAGCGCACGCCCAGGCCGGGGTTCGGGCCCAAGAGCGAGAGCGGCGTCAGCGGGGAGCCCGCGATCACGTCGACCACGTAGGCGGAAACCGTCAACGCCGAGGCAAACGCCAGCGCACGATAGCCGCCTCCGAGGCCGGCCAGGGTCAGGACTCCAAGCAGTGGCGCGCCGAGGATCACCAGTAGCCCTTCGGCTCCTTGGCTTGGCCGCAGGGCAGCGCCGGCGAGCAGCACGAGTGGCAGGTAGACAACGGCGAGCCCGGCGAGACGCACACCGGATCGGGCGGCCCGCCCTCGCGTGGCGGCGATCACCAGCAGGAGGGCGGCGAGCCATATGGCCACTCCCGCTCCCAGCACCGGCCCGCGTCGCGAGGAGATCGCGGCCAGCCGCTTTCCGAGCGAGGCCACGGCGCTCGGGTCGAGGGGACCCTGCGAGTGGATCGGCTGTCCCGACATCTGGGCCGGAACACCGAGCCCGAGGCGCACCAGGATCGTCGGCGCGATGTCGGTCGTGAGCACGTAGCCATCCATCCGCGTGCTGTCGGAGGTGAGATCGCCGCCGAACCCGCGCCCGGCGATGCCGATCGTAAGCGCCCCCTGCGGAGATGGCGGTGGGCGCTCGATCGCGATCAGGAGGTCGGCGCCACGCAGGCCCGCGACCAACCGGCGGAGCTCGCGCAGGGATGAGCGTCGGACGTCGAGCCCCCTTGCGGGATTCGCAGTGCGCCGCAGGCGCCCATCGAGGCCCGCAGCGATGAGCGAGGGAAGTCCGAGGCCGGGGGCAGCAGCCGCCGCAAGGCCGGCTCTGCGCAAGGCCGAAGCTAACAGCCCGGGGACGACTTCCGCCGGAGCCGAGCTGGCGCGAGCAACCACCCGGCTCCAACCCGCCACACGGGTTCGGCGGACATGGAACGGCGGCAGGGCGGTCGGGTCATAGATGCGGTCGAAGCCACGGCTGCCTTGGCCAATATCGAGATAGGTCTGGGAGGCCGGCACCTCACCCATGCCGGCACTGAGGAGACCGGGCGAAAGACCGCCTGCCCGGACCAGCTGCCCAACCGAGGTGCCCGCGGGCAACAGCGCGAGGGTGACGGTGGGTGGCTCCGGTCGAGCTCGGGCCGGTGACGCGAGGATCAGAAGGCAGAGCGCCAGGGACCCGAACAGCCCGGCGCCCCGGGCAACCCCCTCCGCACGCCGCTCCGCTCGTGATTCCTGGGCGGCGACGGCTATCGGCGCTACTCGCCGCCCCCCTCGAGGAGTCCTTCTAAGAAGCTCCGCTTCTTAGACTTGCGGCGGCGCCCGCCCTTGTCTTCTTCCTGTTCTTCCTGGCGCCCCGAGTAGTCCTTCTCATAGTGGTTGCCCTCGGCGTGGATAAGGCGCTCGAGCTCGCCTCGATCCAAGAAGATTCCCTTGCAGCCCGTGCACTGGTCGACCACTACCTGGTTGCGCTCATAGCTCCGCATCTCGCTGCCGCACTTGGGGCAGATGAGGGCTTGG
>JAFDWD010000076.1 GCA_018268695.1 Actinomycetota bacterium | reverse complement strand
GGGTCGACCTCGCTGCGGCCGTGGAGGCGGGTGCCCATCGCGATCCGGCCGCCGCCCCAGCCGAAGGCGATCCGGCCGTCGGGGGTGGTGCGGAAGTAGTGGACGAGGGAGCGGCCGTCGGTGATCGCCTCGCCGCCGGTCCAGCCGAGCTTCTCGATCACGTCGGGGACCGGCTCGGTGATGACGATGTGCGAGGAGGCGACGGTGAGGCGGCCGCGGAGCGGGCCGGATTTCGCCGCGCCGCCGATCGCGAGCACGCCACGGGGGGCGCGGACGCGGGCGCCGGTCGCGGTGGTCGCCTCCACCCCGTCGCGGGCCTCGCGGAAGCGGCGGACCGGCGAGGACTCGTAGATCTCGACGCCGTCGTCGATGAGGCTCTTGCGGATCGCGAGGGCCAGGCGAGCCGGCTGCACGGTCGCGGCCCCCGGTTCCATCACCCCGGCGCGGAACTCGGGCGAGGCGCAGCGGGAGCGGACCTCGGCGGCGTCCAGCTCGCGCAGCTTGTCGGGGACACCGAGCTCGCGGCACGCCTCGAGGGCGGCACGGCCGGTGCCGTCGTGGGCGGGGGTCGTCGAGACCTCGAGGTAACCGCCGGGGCGGAACCAGGCGGCGGCGCCTGGTTCGGCGCCACCCTCGGTACAGAAAGAGGCGATCCGCTCGACCGCTTCCTCGGCGGCGTGGGCGACGGCGAGCGCCGGCGCGTCGCCCCAGCGCACCCGCATCGAGGCGAGCGTCGTCCACAGGCCCTCGACGAAGCCGCCGTTGCGACCGCTCGGGCCGCGGCCGCAGACCGGTTCGGACTCGAGCAGGACGATGCGCGCGTCGGGGGCGAGCCGGCGGGCGTGCCAGGCGGTCCACATGCCGGTGTAGCCGCCGCCGACGATCAGGAGGTCGGCGTCGCGATCCTCGCCCAGCGGCGGGCGAGATGTGACGTCTCCCGCCTCCTTTATCCAGTAACCGAGTCTGTCGTGTTCCATCTGGCGGAAGTCTGCCCAAGGCGGCATGTCGCCGTGTTTAGACTCGGCCCATGGCTGACTCCAAACAGGCTAAGACGCCTTACGTAGACGCCGTACTCGAGTACTCCGCCCGCCAGACCGGACGCTTCCAGGTCCCCGGCCACAAGGGGGGGCTGGCCGCCGACCCGTCGATGGTCGAGCTGGTCGGGATGACGGGACTGATCAACGACGTCCCCTCGGTGACGGAGGGAGTCGACATCGGTCCCGAACCTACGCCGTTCCAGCAGGCGCAGCTGCTCGCCGCCGAGGCGTGGGGGGCGAAGCGCAGCTGGTTCCTGATCAACGGCGCCTCGCAGGGCAACCACGCGACCTCGATGGCGCTCGGCCACATGGGCGAGGAGGTGGTCGTGCAGCGCAACGTCCACTCCTCGGTGATCGACGGCCTGGTGCTGAACGGGCTGCGGCCGACCTTCGTCGCGCCGGAGCTCGATCCCGAGCTCGGCATCGCCCACGGGCTCACCCCGGAGTCGCTCGCGGCGGCGCTCGACGCGACCCCCGGCGCGGTCGCCGCGATGATCGTCTCCCCCACCTACTTCGGCGCCTGCGCCGACGTGGCGGCGCTGGTCGAGGTGGCCCACTCGCGCGGCAAGCCGCTGATCGCCGACGAGGCCTGGGGCGCCCACCTCCACTTCCATCCGAGCCTGCCGCCGGACGCGCTGTCGGTGGGCGCCGACCTGGTGACCTCCTCCACCCACAAGATCGTCGGCAGCCTCACCCAGGCGGCAATGCTGCACCTCGGCCACGGCGACCTGATCGACCCGGCGATCGTCGACCGCTGCGTCAGCCTGGTCGAAACGACCAGCCCCAGCGGCCTTCTGACCGGCTCCCTCGACGCGGCGCGCCGGCAGGCGGCGATCCACGGCGAAGAGCTGCTCGGCGAGACGCTGGAGGCGATCTACCGCACCCGCGAGCAGATCGTCGGGATCCCGGGGCTGGCCGTGCTCGACGAGTCGATGGTCGGCCGCCCGGGAGTCGCCGGCTGGGATCCGATGCGGCTCTCGATCGACGTCCGCGGCACCGGCTCGACCGGCTACCGGCTCTCGAAAAAGCTCTTCTACTCGCACGGCATCGACCTCGAGCTCTACTCGGAGAACGTCGTCGTCGGCCTCTTCGGCCTCGGCGAGCCTGCCGCGACGACCGGCGAACGCCTGGTCGCCGCCCTCCGCACCGCGGTCGGCGAACTGGAAGCCGAACCGGGCGAGCCGCAGGAGAAACTCGCGCCGCCCCCGCCCTGGGGCGAACTGGTGATGACGCCGCGCGAGGCCTACCTCGGCCCCCAGGAGGTGGTCCCCTTCGACGAGGCCGCCGGCCGCATCGCCGCCGAGGGCCTCGCCGCCTACCCCCCCGGCATCCCCAACG
>JAFDWD010000769.1 GCA_018268695.1 Actinomycetota bacterium | reverse complement strand
TGCTTGAACGCGGGGCCCGAGCTGGGGGCCTTCGCCGGGGTCGGAGCCTGTGCCGAGGACGAGGCGACGCCGATCAGCATCCCGGTGGCCATGGCCACCAGCGCCAACACCGACAGCATTCCCTTCTTCATCCTCGAACCCCTCCTGTCTCGACTGTGCGTGCTTAAGAACTTCAGCGTCGCATACCTAACCCCTTCCGAGGCCCGCGGATGCGGTGCGCCGGAGGGTAACGAACGCGCCTGAGCGCCTCAGCCGACGATCTCGACCGTCCGTCGCTCCTCGCCGGCGTGCTCGATCCGGACCTCGAGCGCCGGGCGGCCGAGGCGCTCGGCGCCGACCGCGGGCCACTCGACGAAGGCGACGCCGTCGCCGAGGTAATCGTCGAGCAGGGCCGGGTCCTCGGCCTCCATGTCTTCGAGGCGATAAAGGTCGAGATGGGAGATCGGCAGGCGCCCTCCGGTGTAGCGGCGGCCGATCGTGAAGGTCGGTGAGGTGACCGGTTCGGTGACGCCGAGAGCCCGGGCGGCGCCGCGGATCAGGGTCGTCTTTCCCGCGCCGAGGTCACCGGAGACGACGACCACGTCGCCGGCGCCGAGCCGATCGGCGAGGCGGGCGCCCAGCGCTTCCGTCTCCGCCGCCGAGCGCGTCTCGGTGCGCTCGGCGTTCATGCGGCGTCGGGGCCGCCGAAGAAGCCGAGCTGGTCGACGGGCGGCGGCGCGTCCTCGTCCCCGGGCTCCGTCTCGGCCGCGATCTCCGCCGCGCTCGGCAGCGGCGCCGGCAGGGCCCGCTCGATCAAAGCCGGGATCGTCGCGAAATCGGCACGTAGTTGTTCCTTCACCGCGGGCGTCCGGAGCGCCGCCGCCGGGTGGAACAAGGGCAAGAGATGGACGGTGCGGCCGCCGAGCTGGTGCGTCTGCGCGGTGCCGCGGACGCGGGTGATCCCGGTCGGGTTGCCGGTCAGGAGCTTGGTGGCGAAGTTGCCGAGCGTGCAGACGACGCGCG
>JAFDWD010000768.1 GCA_018268695.1 Actinomycetota bacterium | reverse complement strand
GGCCCGGCGGCGGGCGCCGCGACGCTCGTCTTCGACGAGATCGACGCCGGGATCGGCGGCAACACCGCCCGCGTGGTGGGCGAGCGCCTCAGGGCACTCGGCGCCGAGCACCAGGTCCTCTGCATCACCCACCTGCCCCAGGTCGCCTCCCTCGCCGATGTCCACTTCCGCCTCGAAAAGGACACCGACGCCGACCAGGCGGTCGCGAGCGTCGAGCGCCTCGCGGGCGAGGGCGTGGTCGACGAGATCCGCCGCATGCTCGGCGGCGAGTCCACCGACGAGGCCGCCACCCAGCACGCCAGGGAGCTCCTCGCCGCCGCCTAACTGTTCCTTTTGGACGCCACACGTCCATAAGGAACAGCTGACGCGTTCGGTCGGTTGAACGTCCGGGTACTTGGACTCGATTTGGCCTGCCTTAACTCCGTCGCATAACCTCAGCGCGTGGCAACCACTAGTCGTCGTCGCCTGCCCGGTCTGCTCGGGCGTCGCGGCGGAACCCGGTCCAGTCCCGTCCCGATCGAGGGCACGGCGCGTCTCGGCGGCCGCACGAAGCACCTGGTGAAACGCCTGCATCCCGGCGATATCGCGGTGATCGACCACGTGAACGTCGACCGGATCGCGGCCGAGGAGCTGATCGCCTCCGGGGTCTCGGCGGTGGTGAACGCCTCGCCGTCCTCGGACGGCAAGTACCCGAACGCCGGCCCGCTGATGCTGGCCCGCGCCGGCATCCGCCTGGTCGACGCGCCCGAGGTGCCGGTCTTCGACCTCCTCCGCGATGGCCAGCCGGTCAGCGTCGCGGGCGACGGGACGGTGAGTGTCGGCGGGGCGGAGGTGTTGCGGGGGACGGTGCTGACGGTCCCCGAGCTGGAACGCGAACTCGCCGCGCAACGCGAACGGATCGACGAGGTGCTCGCCGAGTTCGCCGAAAACACGGTCGAGCACGTCCGCCAGGAGACCGACATCCTCACCGGCTCGATCGACTTCCCGCCGACCCGCGTCTCCTTCCGCGACCGGCACGTCCTGATCGTCGTCCGTGGCGAGCGCCACCGGCGCGACCTCAAAGCGCTGCGCTCCTACATCCGCGACGTGCGGCCGATCATCGTCGCGGTCGACGGTGGCGCCGACGGCCTCCTGGAGGCGGGACAGAAGCCCGACGTGATCCTCGGCGACATGGACTCCGCCTCCGACGCGGCGCTCTCCTGCGGCGCCGAGCTGATCGTCCACGCCTATCCCGACGGGCGCGCCCCCGGCCGTCAGCGCCTGGTCGAGATGGGGCTCGAGCACAAGGTGGTCCCGGCCGCCGGGACCAGCGAGGACGTGGCGATGCTGATGGCCTTCGAGAAGGGCGCGGACCTGATCGTCAGCGTCGGCGCCCACTTCAACCTGATCGAGTTCCTCGACCGCAAGCGCGG
>JAFDWD010000767.1 GCA_018268695.1 Actinomycetota bacterium | reverse complement strand
GCTGCTCGGCAACTCCGGCAACTCGAACGCGCCGCACCTCCACTTCCAGCTGATGGATGGGCCGTCGCCGCTCGGCTCCGAAGGGATCCCGTACCGCTTCTCCTCGTTCACCGCGGAAGGGACGCTGACGAACTTCCCGCGGTTCTTCGTCCTCGGCGCGAAGGCGAAGGCCACCGCCGCGCCGCACGGGCCCAGGCGGGCCGAGCTGCCACTGAACCTCCAGATCGTCGACTTCGGCCGATGAGGCGCGCGGCCCGGGGCCTTCGTGGGAGGATGCGCGCATGAGTCCTTCGAAATCGCGCCGCGAAGAGCGCCCCGACCACGGGTGGGTGATCTCCTTCGGCTGCAAAGAGACCGGTGAACTCAAACGGCTGAAAGTCGACACCGACCCGGCCGCCGACACCAGCCCGATCGAAGTGCCCTGCTCCTGCGGTGAGGTCCACCGCGTCACCGTCTCGCCCTACCGTCGCCGCCGCGCCGCCGACGAGCCGTTCGACCTCGAGGTCAAATCGCTCGACGAGCTCCGCGGGGGCTGAGAGAGAAAGGAATCACCGTGCTGCCGCTCGCCGACGTCTCCTTCGGGGAAGTCCTCCTGATGGTGTTCGAGGTCTTCCTCTTCGTCGTCTGGATCTGGATCCTCTGGACCATCCTCACCGACCTCTTCCGCAACCACGACATGTCGGGGTGGCTGAAGGCGGCCTGGATCGTCCTCCTCATCTTCATCCCGTACCTGACCGCCCTCGTCTACCTGATCGTCTACGGCTCCGACATGCGCGAACGGCAGCTGCGCGCGCAGGCCGAAGCGCGCCACGAAGCGGAGCAATACATCCGCGCCGCCGCCCAGACCTCACCCGCCGACGAACTCCACAAACTCCACGAACTCGTCGAAAAAGGCGCCCTCACCCAGGACGAGTACGACCGCGCCAAGCAGAAGCTGCTGCCGACGGCTTAGGTCGAGCCCAGGCTGACCAGGAGGGTCGCGACCAGCGCCGTCACCAGCCCGACCTTCTGGGCGGCCGACCAGCGCTCGCCGAGGACGACGCGGGCGAGGATCACGGTGAAGCCCGGGTAGAGCGCGGTGAGGACGGCCACCACGGCAAGCTCGCCGTGGTGGTTGGCGAGGATGAAGGAGAGGTTCGCGGCGCCGGCGAGCAGGCCCGCGGCGAACAGCATTCCGACGCTACGGCGCCGCTCGCCGAGGTCGATGCCGCGGAGCGCGAGCAGCGCCGGGCCGATGGTGAGGAGCGTCGCCGTGCCCTCGGCGACCAGCAGCGGCCAGGCGCCGGCGCCCGAGCCGGCGCGGTCGTAGCCGACGAAGAGGAGGCCGAAGCCGACGCCGGCGAGGATCCCCCAGACCGCCCCCGAGCGCGCCGCGCTCCCGATCGAGCCCGACCAGGAGACGAGGCCGATCGCCGGGATCGCGGCGATGATCCCGAAGGCGGCGAGGGCGGTCAGCGTGTCGCCCGTCGCCAGCCCCACGATCACCGGGATCACCGCGGTGAGGAGCCCCGAAAGGGTGGCGACGACGCTCATCTCGCCGCTGCCGAGGCCGCGGTAGAGCGCGAAGGTGCCGCCCGCCGAACTGAGGCCGCTCGCCATGCCCCAGACCAGGACCTTGCCGCTCATCCCGTCGCCGGGATAGAAGGCGACCGCGATCACCCCGACTCCGAGGCAGATCGCCTGCGCCCCAGCGGTGACGACGATCGGCGGCAGCCGGCGGCTGACCAGGCCGGCGAGGAAATCGGAGCTGCCGTAGGTGGCGGCGGCGAGCAGGCCGAGGAGGACGGACACCCGCCCAAGTTAGTGGCGCGGCTGGGCGGTTGATTCGGCGGGGCGTCGTGCCGCCGAAGGCGGCAGTCCTAGACAGGGGTCCGTGCGTGATCTGCCACACGTGCCGGACTCAGGACTTCTGACGCTCTTCCGCACGACTTGCGAGTCTCGTCACGGATCCGCGTCTCTTGCGTGCGCCTCGCGTGACCCGGACGCGACGATCCTTCATCCCCTCCCGAGGACCCGGCCGTCTCGGCCACGGCCACAGCCAGCCCCCTGCACGCTTGTCTCGCTATGCGAGACAAGCGTGCAGGGGGCCCCGCGAGACCATGGAGTCAAACCGGCGGCTAGGTGGGCAGGCCGACGCCGCGGAGGCGGCCGAGGAGGGCGCGGAGGTCGGCGCGCTCGGAGTCGTCGAGGTCGGCGAGGATCTCGGCGTCGATCGCGGCCAGGAGCGCGTCGCTCTCGGCCAGCGCCGCGCGTCCGCCGTCGGTCAGCTCGAGGATGCCGCGGCGGCGGTCCTCGCGATCGCGGCGGCGGGCGATCAGGTCTCGGTCCTCGAGATCGTTCAGAAGGCAGACCAGGCTGGAGGCGTCCATGCAGAGGCTCTGGGCCAGCGCCTGCTGGCGGGCCGGGCCGTGGTCGCGCAGGTAGGAGAGGGCGACGAGCTGGCGCTGGCGGAGCTCGCTCGGGCCGAGCGCCGCGTCGAGACGCGAGCGCACGAGGCGGGCCACGCGAGCGATCAGGACCGAAGCGGGTAGATCAGTGGTGGGTTCGGTCGGCGTTTCAACCGTCATTCGCCGGCATGAGAGCACGATAAGGTTGGTGTTTCATAAATGATTGGGGAAGAAAGGATCTACGCGTGCTGCAGTTCGTAGAACCCTCCCCTGACCAGAACGACCCCTGCGCCGAGCTCCGGCAGCGCGGCCTCGACTGCACCGAGGAGGTCGAAGCGGCGCGCCAGAAGGCGCCGGAAAGCCGCACGATCTTCGTCAACGGCGCGCTCGCAGCCGGCCTCGCCTTGCTCGCCGCCGCGGCGGTCATCTGGGTCCCCTTCCTGGAGCCGATCCGCGATCGCTTCGCCAACACCGAGCCCGGCTGGGTCATCGCCGCCTTCGTCCTGCAGCTGCTCTCGGTGCTGAGCTTCGTCGTCGCCCTGCGCGGCGCCTTCGAGCGGCGGCTCGGCTGGCGCGAGTCCTTCGACGTCGGCGTGGTCGAGGAGAGCGCCAACGTCTTCCTCCCCAGCGGCGGCAGCGGCGGGCTCGCGCTCGGCGCCGTGATCCTGATCCGCTCCGGCATCCCCACCGCGTTCGCCGCCAGCCGCTCGGCCGTCCTCTTCCTGGTCACCAGCGCCGTCAGCGGCGGCGCGCTGATCGTCTTCGGGCTGCTCGAGGCGGCCAACCTCCTCCCCGGCGATGCCAACCTCACCGCGACCCTGATCCCGGGGATCGCCGGGGTGCTGATCGTCGGCGCGATCATCGTCCTCCCGCGGGCGATCCCCCAGCTCGACGCGAACAAGGGCGGCAAGCTCCGCCGCGCGATCGCGCTCGCCCAGGCCTGGCTGGTCGGCGCCGTCGACACCAGCATCGAGATGGTGCTCGGCCGCCGCGAAGTCCTCCTGATCGCGGGCTCGATCGGCTACTACGCCTTCGACGTCGCCTCGATGGGTGCCGCCTTCGAGGCGCTCGGCGGCGGCGGCCCGGCGCTCGGCCTCTTCGTCCTCGCCTACACGATCGGCCACGCGGGCGCGATCATCCCCCTGCCCGGCAGCGCTGAGGGCGGCCTCGTCGGCGCCTTCACCCTCTACGGCTCCTCGCTCAGCCTCGCCGTCGGCGGCATCCTCCTCTACCGCGTCTTCCACGCCGGCGTCCCCTTCCTCCTCGGCGCGCTCGGCCTCGCCGACATGGGCCGCCAGCGCCGCCAGGCCGGCTCGGTCGTCCCCGGGGCGGACCCGGTGTCGGTGGAGCGCGGAGGCGGGGACGTGGATGGGGCGAAGGATCAGCCGGAGCGGGTGGCGTAGGACAGGAAGCCGGCGCCCGCGGGCGACACCTCCCCGCGCCCGTCACCGAATCTTCACGTCACCGACACGGATTTTCCACATCTCGTGCGGGGGTCGCGGCGAGGGTTGACGGCGCAGTCTCGTCAGTCTCGTCCAACAACTGAAAGAGGGAAAATGAAAGGCAAGCGCCTTACGGTCGCGGGCGTGGTGATGCTCGCGATCTCGGCGGTCGTCGCTGCCACCGCGGCAGCCGGCGGCTCGTTCTGGTCCCACAAGGACGCCACCGAAAAGGCGGTCGCGTCGGCGTTGAGGCACAAGCAGCCGAAGAACGTGATCTTCCTGCTCGGCGACGGCATGGGCACCCAGGAGATCACCGCCGCCCGTTATTACCAAGGGGTCATGAACCCGCTGAACGTCGACCGGATGCCGTTCACCGGCTTCGACACCACCTGGTCGGTGAAGCCGGGCGCGGCGTCGCCGTACCTGCCCGACTACGACCCCGACTCGGCCTCCACCGGGAGCGCCTGGGCGACCGGTCAGAAAACGATCGACGAGCGGATCTCCCAGGGCCCCAGCACCGAACTCACCGTGCCCGGCCCGAACCTCAAGACGATCCTCGAGGTCGCCCAGGAAGAAGGGAAGAAGGTCGGTGACGTCTCGACCGCCGAGATCACCGACGCGACCCCGGCGGTGCTCGCGTCCCACATCTCCCAACGCGGTTGCCAGGGCCCCGCGAACATGGGCGCCTGCCCGACCGAGACGAAGGCCGCGGGCGGTCTCGGCTCGATCGCCGAGCAGATGGTGGACCACAAGGTCGACGTGCTCCTCGGCGGCGGCCGCAACCGCTTCAACGCCAAAGTCGCCGGCGGTCCCTACGACGGCAAGACGGTGGTCGAAGAGGCGGTCGAACAGGGCTACCGTTACGTCACCGATGCCGACGGCCTCTCCACGGTCGCCGCGAACAAACCGGTGCTCGGCCTCTTCAGCGACTCGAACATGTCGCTGGAGTGGAGCGGCCCGGCGGCCTCGCTCGGCAAGGGCAACGCGCCGGCGCCGTGCACCGAAGGCCAGCGCCCGGCGAACGAGCCGAGCCTGGCGGCGATGACGCGGCGGGCGATCGACCTGCTCGATCAGCGCGGCAACCGCAAGGGGTTCTTCCTCCAGGTCGAGGGTGCCTCGATCGACAAGCAGGACCACGCCACCAACGCCTGCGGTCAGATCGGCGAGACGATCGCCTTCGACCGGGCGATCGGGGTCGCGCTCGACTACCAGGAAGACCACCCCGACACGCTTGTCGTGGTGACCGCCGATCACTCGCACACCAGTCAGATCGTCGGCGAGGACTCGGGCGGCACCGGCATCCCGACCGGCTACTCGACCAACCTGACGACGAAGGACGGTCAGACGCTGAGCCTGACCTACGGCACCGCCGGCTACGAAGCGGGTAAAGCGCCCGCCGGGACGCCGCCGAGCCAGCAGCACACCGGCGCCGCCGTCCCTGTCTGGGCGGCCGGCCCGGGCGGGCTCGCGGTGCTCGGCACCAACGACCACACCGACCTGTTCACGACTCTCTCAGGTCACTAGACGTTTGATTCCTGATTCGCGTGTGGCCGGGGGCGCGCCTGGCCGAGCAGGTCAAGGACGCAGGGCGCAGCCTTTGCTGGTGGCAAAGGCAAGCCCGAGGACGCAGAGATGCGAAGCGCCAGGCGCGTCATCCGGACGCGCGGGAATCGGGGATCGATCGTCTAGGTGGTCGACCGGCGGAGGGCGGTGGCGGCATGCCGTCGCCCTCTGTCGGTTCGCTTGGCGCGGTGCCCGGGCTCGGTGAGCCAGAGCGCCATCGCGATGCCGGCGAAGGTGACGCCGACGCCGCAGACGGCCCCCCACCCTCCCACGCTCCAGGCGAAGGAGCCGGCGGCGGAGCCGATCGCGCCGCCGGTGAAGTTGGAGGTGACGTAGGCGGTGGTGACCCGGCCCGTCGTCTCCCGGCCGAGCGCGTAGATCGCGCCCTGACTGAGGACGTTCTGTCCCTGCACGCCGAAGTCGAGGACGGCGAGGCCGACCAGGATCGCGACGACGCTGTGTTCGCCGAGGATGAAGATCGGCCAGCTGAGGAGCACCGCGGCGAGGACCGCGCCGGTAGCGAGGCGCCCGTGGCCGCGGTCGTGGAGGCGTCCCATCCGCATCGCGGCCACCGCGCCGGCCATGCCGGCCAGGCCGAAGAGGCCGATCTCGGCCTCGCCGAAGTTGAACGGCGGGTCGGAGAGGAGGAAGGAGAGCGTCGTCCAGACCAGGCTGAAGCCGGCGAAGCCGCAGGCGCCGTAGACCATCCGCCGGCGCAGCACCGGCTCGCGGCGGATCAGCGAGCCGACGCTGACGAGCAGCTCGCGGTAGCGCAGCGAGGTCGACGGGCGCCGCTCCGGCATCGCCTGCCACAGCGCCACGGCGAGGACCGCCATCGCCAGCGCGGCAACGGCGAAGACGACCCGCCAGCTCGTCGCCGCGGCGAGCAGGCCGGCGAAGGTGCGGGCGAGGAGGATCCCCGTCACCAGACCACCCATCACGAGGCCGACGACGTGGCCGCGTTCGCCCTCCGGGGCGAGCGTGCTGGCGAAGGGGATGAGGATCTGGGCCACCACCGCGGTGGCCGAGGCGACCCCGATCGCCAGCGCGAGCACGAGGAACTGCGGCGCCGCCGCGGCGCCGATCAGCGCCAGGCAGCTGATCGCCAGCAGGGTGAAGACGAGCTTGCGCCGGTCGAGCAGGTCGCTCAACGGGGCGAGGAAGACGAGCCCCAGGCCGTAGAAGACCTGCGACGTCGTCACCAACAGCCCCGCGGTGCCGTCGGAGACGCCGAAGTTCGACGCGATCACGTCGAGCAGCGGCTGTGCGTAGTAGAGGTTGGCGACGGTGGCGCCGGTGCCGATCGCGAGCAGCGCGATCAGCTTGCGCGACATCGGCTTGGTGGCGTCCTCGGGCACCCGTCCCAAGCTACCCG
>JAFDWD010000766.1 GCA_018268695.1 Actinomycetota bacterium | reverse complement strand
GAGCGAGCGGCTCGCGGCGCGGGTCGCCCACCTTCACACGGTCGAGATCGACCGGGGGCTGGAGCCGGCGCTCGCGCCGATCGCCGCGCTCCCGAACGTGACCCTCCACTGGGGCGACGCGGTGCGCGTCGACTTCGCCTCGTTCGACCCGGCCCCGGACGCGATGGTCGCCAACCTGCCCTACTCGGTGGCGACGCCGGTGATCCTGAAGACGATCGAGGAGCTGCCGTCCCTGCGCACCTGGACCGTGATGGTGCAGCTGGAGATCGCTGAGCGCCTGCGCGCGAAGTCGGGCAACAAGACCTACGGGGCGCCGACCGCGATCGCCCAGCTCGCCTGCGAGGTGGAGCTGGTGCGCAAGGTCGACCCGGCGGTCTTCAAGCCGCGGCCCCGCGTGGACTCGGCGATCCTGCGGCTCAGGCGCACCGGGCCGGGGGCCGACGCGGCGACCCGGGACCTGGTCCGCGCCGCCTTCGCCCACCGCCGCAAAACCCTGGCGCGCTCGCTGGAGATCGCCGGCCTGCGCGGCGTCCCGAAGCCGCGGGCGGCGGCCCGCGCGGGCCTCGCGGAGCTCGGGCTGCCCGAGGACGCGCGGGCGGAGCGCCTGGCGCCGGAGCAATTCGCCGCGCTGTCCGCGATCCTGCATCGGGAGGCGACCTGACCCAGACCGCGAAACCTCCCCCTGCCGGCCCGATGCTCGTCCACGCCCCCGCCAAGCTGAATCTCGGCCTCTATCTCGGCCGCGTCCGTCCCGACGGCCTGCACGAGCTGTGCTCGCTCTTCGAGCCGCTGGCGCTCGCGGACCTGCTGCGGATCGAGGAGGCCGAGCGCGACGAGGTCGTCTGTCCCGGGGTCGAGGGGGAGAACCTCGCGGCCCGCGCCCTGGCGGCCCTGCGCGAGCGCGGCTGGGACGCGCCGCCGCTGCGGATCGAGATCGAGAAGCGCACCCCGGTCGCCGCCGGCCTCGGCGGCGGCTCGGCCGACGCCGCCGCCGTCCTAAGACTGCCGCGTGAAGCCTTTTGGTCCCGTGACGACCAAAAAGCTTCAGCCGGCACTCCCGTGACCGGTGTTTTGGCGGACCTGCCGGCGATCGCGGCGGAACTCGGCGCGGACGTGCCCTCGCAGCTGCGGCCGGCGCTCGCTCTGGTCCGGGGCGCGGGGGAGAAGGTCGAGCCGCTGCCGGCGCCGACCGAGCACGCCGTCCTCCTGCTCCCGGGCGGCGGCGGGCTCTCGACCAAGGATGTCTTCAATGAGGCCGACCGCCTGGGTCTCGGGCGCCCGGAGCCCGAGCTCGACGAGATCGCCGCCCGGCTCCGCGCGGCCGCGGGCGCCGGCGCGTCGCCGCTCACCTACGTCGACCTGCTCGTCAACGACCTCGAGCCCGCCGCGATCTCCCTCCGTCCCGACATCGGCGAAGCGCTGGACGCCCTGCGCCGGGTCGGCGCTCCGGCCGTCTTCCTCAGCGGTTCCGGCCCGACCGCCGTGGGGCTCTTCCCGTCGCTCGGGGAGGCCGAGGCGGCGGCGGCTGAACTTGACCGCGACGACACGATCGTGTGCCTCGCGTGAAGCTCCCCGGCACCCCGACCCAGCGCAAGTGGGCGCAGCGCCTCGCGATCGTCGCCGCGCTCGGCGCCGGCTACTACCTCTTCACCCAGGTCCTCGACCTCGAGGCGATCCTGGAGTCGGTCGCGAAGGCGCTCGGCCCCTGGACCTACGCGCTCGTCGGCTTCTTCGCCTTCGCCGAGACCGGCGCCTTCATCGGCCTCGTCGCCCCCGGGGAGACCGTGATGCTGCTCGGCGGCGCCGTCGCCGGGCAGGGGACGATCAACGT
>JAFDWD010000765.1 GCA_018268695.1 Actinomycetota bacterium | reverse complement strand
CAGGCCTTGTAGAGGAGCTCCCGCGCGGCGGCCGTCCCGGCCTCCATGTCGGCGAGCTTGAACTGGATCCCCTGCAGGGCGTTGATCGGCTTGCCGAAGGCGATCCGCTCTTTCGCGTAGGAGTTGGCGAAGTCGGTCGCCCCCTGGGCGATGCCGACCGCCTGGGCGGCGGCGCCGAGCCGGGTGCGCTCCAGCGTGGCGAGGGCGACGTTCAACCCCTTGCCCGCATCGCCGATCAGGTTCTCCTCCGGCACGCGCACGTCGGTGAACGAAGGCGAGCCGGTCGGCGAGCCCTTGATCCCGAGCTTGTGCTCGAGCGCCCCCGGGTCGAACCCCTCGCGGTCTTTCTCCACCACGAAGGCGGAGGTGCGTCGGTTCTCCCGGTCGGTGGTCGCGAAGACGACGTAGAAGTCGGCGATCCCGGCATTCGTGATCCAGCACTTCTCCCCGTTGATCACCCACTCGTCGCCGTCCTTCACCGCGGTGGTGCGCATCGCCGCCGGGTCGGAGCCGGCCTCGGGCTCAGAGAGCGCGAAGGCCGGGGACCACTCCCCCGACGCGCACTTGGGCAGGAAGCGCCGTTTCTGCTCGCCCGATCCGAACAGCTGGATCGGCAGCGTGCCGAGCTCCTGGATCGCCAGGATCAGCGCGCTCGACGCGCACGCCTTGGCGATCTCCTCGACCCCGATCTGCAGCATCAGCGTGCCGGTCCCGGTCCCGCCGTACTCCTCGTCGAAGGGCAGACCGAGGATGTCCTGCTCGCCGAGGATCTTGCGGATGTCGTGCGGGTATTCGGCGTTGCGGTCGATGTCGCCGGCCCGCGGCGCGATCTTCTCGGTTGCGATCTGGCGGATCGTTTCCCGGAAATCGATCATCTCCTGCGGGATCTCATAGAGATCGGACGGGAATTGAGTGCTCATCTGGAACTCCTCATGTTCGTCAGATTCGGAGGCGGCGCAGAACCTCGTCCCCGAAGGCGGCCGTGCCGACCGAGCCGCCCAGATCCGGCGTCCGGACGCCCGCCTCGAAGGTGGCTTCGACCGCCTCTTCGATGGTCAGCGCCTCCTCGGGGAGATCGAGGCCGATCCGCAGCATCATGGCCGTCGTCAGGATCATCCCCGCCGGGTTGGCGATGTCCACGCCGGCGATGTCAGGCGCGGAGCCATGGACAGGTTCAAAAAGGCCCGGCGAGCCGGCGGCGCCCACCGAGGCACTGGGCAACAAACCAATTGACCCGGCCAGGACCCCGGTGAGGTCGCTGAGGATGTCGCCGAACATGTTCTCGGCCAGGACCACGTCGAACCTGCCGGGCGAAGCGATCAGCTGGAGGGCCGCGTTGTCGACGTAGAGATGGTCGAGAGGGATATGGGAGAACTCAGCTGAATGGAGTCGCTCGACCGTTTCCCGCCAGAGCCTGGAAGTCTCGAGCACGTTCGCCTTGTCGACGCTGGTCACGCGTCTCCGCGCCAGTCCGAAGGCGGTTCGCGCGACCCGTTCGATCTCGGCCGGGGCGTAGTTGGTCGTGTCGAATGCCGAGCCGTCCATCGAGCGTCCACGGGCGCCGAAGTAGGCGCCTCCGGTGAGCTCGCGCACGACGAGCACGCGGCTTCCCTCGAGCACCTCGGGTCGCAGGACCGAGGCGTCCGACAACGCGCCGATCGGATGGACCGGGCGGAGGTTCGCATACAGATCGAGGTCCTTGCGCAGGCGCAGGAGGCCGAGCCCTTCGCGCTCATGCTCGGTGCCTGAGAACTCCGGATCACCGACCGCGGCAAGAAGAATCCCGTCCGACCGCTGGGCCGCCTCGAAGCAGTCATCGGTCAACGCGGTGCCGTGCTCCCTGATCGACGCGGCACCGATCAACCTCTCGTCGATGTCGAAATCACCGATGTAGCGGAGGATCCGCAAGGCCGGGGCCATGATTTCCGGCCCCACCCCGTCTCCCGCGAAGACCACGATCGAACGTCGATCCGACACGCCGGCAAACCTAATCTGGGTTCTCGAGATCGGTGACGGGAATCCCGGAGACCTTTGGAACTGGTTCCAAAGGTCTCCGGTCATCGGATGAAAGGACCCCCGAAAAGCGGAATGATCGTATACAGTCTGTAGACGAAGCGGTCGTGGGACGACCGTGGGAAGTGGAGAGAGGGTTGGGAGTGGAGAAGAACAAGACGGTTGAGCTTGCGGACCGTTACCGCCTGCTCGAGGGCAAAGCACTGATGAGTGGGGTGCAGGCCTTGGTCCGCGTCACCCTGGACCAGCGGCGTCGCGACGCTCGCCAAGGGCTCGACACCGCCCTGTTCGTATCCGGCTACGAGGGCTCCCCGCTGGCGGGGTTCGATCTCGAGTTGCAGAGGAACCACGAGCTTCTGAGCGAGCACGGGATCCTTCATCGGCCGGCGGTGAACGAGGAGCTCGGGGCCACCGCGGTCCTCGGCTCCCAGCTCGCCCATCTTCAACCCGACGCCCTCCACGGCGGGGTGGCCGGCCTCTGGTACGGCAAGGCGCCGGGGTTGGACCGTGCCAGCGACGCTTTGCGCCACGCCAACCTGATCGGCGTCGAGCGCAAGGGCGGCGTCTTGGCCTGCGTCGGTGACGACGCCACCGCGAAGTCATCGACCGTGCCGTCGGGATCTGAGCTGGCGCTGATGGACCTGATGATGCCGACGCTCATCCCGGCCGACGTCCAGGAGGTCCTCGAGTTCGGTCTGCTGGGCTTCGAGCTGTCGCGCACCTCCGGTTGCTGGGCCGCGATGAAGTTGGCGACCAATATCGCGGACGGCACCTCGACGGTGACGCTGGATCGTGTGCCGGCGCCGCTCGCGGGGGTCGACACGACGATCGACGGTGTGGCCTTTTCCCACTCCGTGAGCGCTCGACTGATCGGTGAGAACCTCCTCGATCTCGAGCGGTCGCTGGTCGGGCCGCGACTCGAGATCGCAAGGCGCTTCGGTGTCGCCAACGGACTCAACCGGGTCGTTGCTTCGGGACCGGCCGACAAGATCGGCCTGGTTGCGTCGGGCAAGGCATACCGCGATCTGCGTCAGGCGCTGGACGGGCTCGGGATCGGCGAGCAGCAGATGCGACGTTACGGAATCCGCCTTCTCAAGATCGGCATGCCTTACCCGTTCGACGCCGAGATCGTGCGCACGTTCGGTGCGGGACTCGACGAGGTGATCGTGATCGAGGAAAAGCGCGCCTTGATCGAGACGTTGGTCCGCGACGCTCTCTATGGAACCCCTGATCCTCCCCGCGTGGTCGGCAAGGAGGACGAGCAAGGCGCCGCCCTGCTTCCCGCCGCGGGCGAGTTGGACGTCGACCTGATCTCCAAGGGGATCGCGACGCAGCTGCTGAAGCGCCACGAGATCGACTCCGTACGCTCGCGCCTGGAGATCCTCTCGCAGCAGCTCCGGCTCGACGTGATCCCCGGGGCCCCGGTCCGAACGCCGTACTTCTGCTCCGGCTGCCCCCACAACAGCTCGACCAAGGTGCCCGAGGGGAGCATCGTCGGCGGAGGTATCGGGTGTCACGGCCTGACCCTGGTGATGAACGAGGACCAGGTGGGAGATGTGATCGGCGTGACCCAGATGGGTGGCGAGGGTTCGCAGTGGATCGGCATGGAGCCGTTTGTGGCCGGCGAGCATTTCATCCAGAACGTCGGCGACGGCACCTTCCACCACTCGGGGTCGCTCAGCCTCCGTGCCGCGGTGGCGGCAGACTCGAACATCACCTTCAAGATCCTCGCCAACTCACATGTGGCGATGACCGGAGGGCAGGACATCGTCGGCGGTCGTCCGATTCCCGACCTCACCGAGTTACTTCACGGCGAGGGCGTGAAGCGGGTGATCGTGACCACCGAGGATCCCGGCCGCTACTCGGGTGTCACCTTGGCCGGGGGGGCTGAGGTCTGGCATCGGGATCGACTGATCGAGGCCCAGGAGACCCTCGCGCGGGTCCCCGGGGTAACCGCCATCGTGCACGACCAGGAGTGTGCGACCGAGCTTCGGCGCAAGCGCAAACGTGGGAAGGCGATCGATCCCCCTTCCAGAGTCTTCATCAACGAGCGCGTGTGCGAGGGCTGCGGAGATTGCGGCGTCAAGTCGAACTGCCTTTCGGTGCAGCCCCAGGACACCGAGTTCGGGCGTAAGACCCAGATTCACCAGGCCAGCTGCAACAAGGACTTCTCCTGTCTGAAAGGGGACTGTCCTTCGTTTCTGTTGGTCACGCCCGCAAAGGCCGCGGGCCCGCGCCGGGAGCCGCAGCCGGAATCCGCGGTCGCGCCCGGAGGGGAGTTGCCGAACCCGATCCCGACTGTCCCCTCGGACATTTTCTCGGTGCGAATCACCGGGGTCGGGGGCACGGGCATCGTCACCGTGGCCCAGGTGCTGGCGATGGCCGCCCATCTGGAAGGCCGACATGTCGCCGGGTTGGATCAGCTCGGCCTCGCCCAGAAGGGCGGCGCGGTCGTCTCCGACATCCGCATCGGCGACGAACCGTTGCAGGGGAGCAACAAGCTCGGCCACCATGAATGCGACCTCTACCTCGCCTGTGACCTGGTCACCGGCGCCGAACGGAAGTATCTCGACGTCATCGATGCCGCCCGAACTGTGGCAGTGCTCTCCACGGCAAGCGCGCCGACGGCCGATCAGGTGGTGAACTTCCGGGCTGCGCCCACCCCCGGGCGGCTGCTCGAGCGTCGCGTCCTGGGTCGGGCGCGCAAGGACAGCGTCAGCCTCGACGCGCGCGGGTTGGCGCTCGATCTGTTCGGGAGCGACCAGTCGGCGAACCTCGTCCTGGTCGGTGCGGCGGTCCAGGCGGGGGCTCTGCCGATCGGGCTCGACGCCCTGCGGCGGGCGATCGAGCTGAATGGGGTGGCGGTCGACCAGAACCTCGAGGCGATCAGGTGGGGCAGGGTCGCGGTCGTCGATCCCGACGCGGTCGAGCGGGCCCGGCGGGAGGCGGCTGCACCATCGCCTGCCCCCGCTTCCATACCGCCCGCGGCCAGGAGCTTGATCGAGAGCGTCGGCGGTCCCGCCGGCGGCGAGCTGGAACGACTCCTCGCGATCCGGGTCCCCGACCTGATCGCCTACCAGAACGTCGACTACGCGCGCCGGTACGTCGACCTGGTCAGGCGCGCCGCCGAGGCCGAGCGGGCAGGCCTTGCGGCCGAGCCGGGCGCGTTCGCGCAGGCGGTGGCTCGTAACGCCTACAAGCTGATGGCCTACAAGGACGAGTACGAGGTGGCGAGACTCCACCTCGATCCGGAGTTGCGGGCGCAGGTGGAGGCGGAGTTCGGTCCCGGAGCCCGTATGACCTGGATGCTGCATCCCCCCTTGCTGCGTTCCCTGGGGATGAAGAAGAAGATCTCACTCGGACCTTGGTTTGCGCCCGCCTTCCGCCTGCTGCGGGGGATGCGTCGGCTGCGTGGGACCGCTCTCGATCCCTTCGGACGTGCCGAGGTACGCCAGGTCGAGCGCCGCTTGGTCGAGGAGTACGAGGGGCAGATCGAGAGCCTGCTCGGATCCTTGGGGCCGGACAACCACGCGGTGGCGGTCGAGATCGCCGAGAGCCCGGACATGATCCGCGGCTATGAGCATCTGAAGCTCCAGAACGTCGCGGATTATCGGACCCGCGTCGGGGAGCTGCGTCAGGAATTTGACCGCCCGCAGATCGGTGAAGGTCTGCCCGAGGCGGTCTGACGGTCCATTTTCATTCAGGAAGGAAGAGTGAGATGAGCGAGATATCAACGAAGGTGGCGGAACGCTTCTCCTCCGCCGAGAATTCGCGTGAGTTCAAGATGTTGATCGACGGGGAGTGGGTGTCTGCCGCGAGCGGTGAGACGTTCACCTGCGTCGATCCCTACGACGGAGTGGAGTGGGGGAGTGTCCCGGCCGGCGGCGCAGAGGATGTCGACCGGGCGGTGCGCGCGGCGGCCCGGGCCTTCGCGGAAGGTGAGTGGGCGGAACTGACACCGCCCAAACGGGCCGCTCTCCTGCGGAGGATCGCGGCTCGACTGGAGGAGGAGGCCGAGACGCTCGCCCGCGCCCAGGTCCACGAGAACGGCAAGCTCATCGGCGAAATGCGCATGTCGATCCAGCTGACCGCCTCGGATGCGTACTTCTTCGCCGGCCTCGCCGAGGCGTTGCACGGGCTCGCTCCTACCCCACCGCTCGAGAACGTCGTCTGCTACACCCGGCGCGAGCCGCTTGGTGTCGTCGGTGCGATCACGCCGTGGAACACCCCGATCGGCCTCCTCGCCTGGAAGCTTCTGCCGGCATTGGCCGCCGGGAACACGATGGTGATCAAGCCCTCGGAGGTGACTCCGACTTCGACGCTTCTGCTCGGCGAGCTGCTGCAGGACGCCGGTCTGCCGCCCGGGGTCGTCAACGTCGTGACCGGCTTCGGCGACCCGGCCGGTTCGGCGCTCGTCAGGCATCCGGGCGTCGCCAAGGTCGCCTTCACGGGGTCGACCGCGACCGGCAAGGTCATCGGCCGCGAAGCGGCCGAGCGTCTCGCCCGGGTCACCCTCGAGCTCGGGGGCAAGTCGCCCAACGTGGTCTTCGCCGATGCCGACCTCTCGAACGCCGTCAACGGGATCATGGCGGGGATCTTCGCCGCCGGCGGACAGACCTGCATGGCGGGATCGCGGGTGCTCGTCCAGCGGGACGCCTACGCCGAGGTCGCCGCCCTGCTGGTCGAGCGAGCGCGCCAGATCCGGATCGGCGACCCGCTCGACGAGGGCAGTCAGCTCCCACCCGTCGCCTCCCGTCCCCAACTGGACAAGGTCCTTTCTTACATCTCGATCGGCCACGAAGAGGGT
>JAFDWD010000764.1 GCA_018268695.1 Actinomycetota bacterium | reverse complement strand
TCGTTCTCGCCGTCGGTCTTCACGCCGACCCGGCTGGTGAGGCGCGAGGCGAACGCCTCGACCCGAGCCGCCAGCGGCGGGATCAGGAGGACGATGCCGAAGCCGAAGAGGACGACGATCGCAATGTCGCGGAGGAGTTCGTTTGGCAGCCCGAGCGCGCTGACCAGGTAGACGAGCGCGAAGAGCGCGAAGGTGAAGGAGAAGACCAGCCCGACGACGACTCCGAGCGGCCTCCGCCGGCCACCCGTCGCCCCCGCCGAGAGCGCGATCGGCAGCACCGGCACCACGCAAGGCGACACCGCGGTGGCGGCGCCGGCGACGAAGCCGAAGATGATCAGTAGCGCCATTTCTCAGAAGCCTTCCAAGACTTCCTTACGAGACTGTGACGCAGGCTGGCTCAGTCAGCTGCGCGGCGGAATCGAGGTGATCGCGCCGGCGGCCAGTCCAGCGACGGCGGCGGCGCGGCCGACCTCCTCGCCGATGCCGAAGTGCTCGCAGATCGTCAGCTCGTGCTCGCGCAGGAGCGGCCGGGTCGGGTCGACGACCGGGGCTCCGCGCAGGCGCGACTCGTCGATCGCGGCCCAGACGCCCGCTCCGGCGGCGCCGGCGCAGACGTCGACCGGCACCGCGACGACGCGGGCGCCGCGTTCGCGCCGGCCGCTGCCGCCGAGCTTCGCCACCAGCCACGAGGGATGGTGGTCGGTCGAGTCGATGTAGACGGACTGGACCTCGCCGATAGCGCCGCCCTCGAGGTCGGCCAACGGCCCGCCGACCCAGGAGATCGCGTCGGGCAGCGGCACGCGCGAGCCGAAGGCCTCAGCCATCGGTGTGCCGCTCCAGGATCTGGCCGGCGGCGCTCGCCGGGTCGACTTCGCGCCGCACCACGGCCTCGAGCAAGTCCGCCGTCCCGGCGTCCTCCGCTGCCCAAGCTTCGAGCCGCCGCCGCATCCGCGAGGTCGCGATGCCGATCACCTCGCTGCGCAGGTTGCGGGCGCGGCGCTCGGCCAGCGTGCCCTGCTCCTCGATGAAGGCGCGGTGCTCGTCGATCTGCCG
>JAFDWD010000763.1 GCA_018268695.1 Actinomycetota bacterium | reverse complement strand
GCGCGCGGTCCCCCGTGCGACAGCTTGCCGAATGCTCAGCAGCGTGGAAGTAGGGCGCGATTCAGCCTCCCGCACACGGCGAGCTTACAGACAGTTGACTTTTGATTCGCTCTTTCTTTTCCCCGGTCGACCGAACGGGCGGCAACGAAACCGGCGAAGCCGGCCAATGCTCAGCTGGGCGGAGTCGGCGAAGTCAAGTCGCGATTTGTGGTGTAACGGACTCGCCGGCGCTTCTCATCGCTCCAGCGCAGCCACCTCGCTTTCGCTCTCATCGCCCTGGTCCTTGAGGACCAGGGCGATCGACTCCTTGGAGAGATAGCCGCGGGTCAGCAGCCACTCGTCGTTCTGCTCGATCAGGAGCGCCCCGACCAGGCGGATCACCGAGCGGTCGTTGGGGAAGATGCCGACGACGTCCGAGCGCCTGGCGATCTCCTTGTTGACGCGCTCGAGGTTGTTGGTCGAGCGCAGCTTCGGCCAGTGGGCCGGCGGGAAGCGGTAGAAGGCGAGCAGGTCCTCCTCGGCCTCGGTGAGCAGCGCTGCGACCTTCGGCACCGTCTTCGCGAGGCGCTCGATCACCGACGCTGCGCGCTCGCGGGCGTCATCTAGGTCCTCGGCGTTGAAGACCTCGCGCAGGGCGGCGGCGACCATGTTGCGCTGGCCCGCCTTGCAGTGGCCGTGCATGTTGCGGATGAAGTGCACGGTGCAGCGCTGCCAGGGGCAGGCCAGCACCTTGGCGACCGCGGCCTTCAGGCCGAGGTGGTCGTCGGAGACGCAGAGCTTCACCCCTCCCAGGCCGCGCGCCCTCAGCTCGCGCAGGAACGCCGCCCAGCCGGCCTCGGTCTCCGAGGCGGCGATCTCGATCCCGATCACCTCGCGCCGGCCTGATTCATGGACCGCGAAGGCGACCATCAGCGCCTTGGAGTGGATGTGGCCCGCCTCCCTCACCTTCAGGTGCTTGGCGTCGAGCCAGAGGTAGGGGTAATCAACCTCCAGGGGGCGGGTGCGAAAGGCCTCGACCTGCTCGTCGAGCTCGCGGCAGATCCGCGAGACCTGGTCCTTTGACATCTGGATCCCGAGCTCGGCGACGAGGTGGTCGACCTTGCGGGTCGAGACGCCGTTGACGTAGGCCTCCATGACCACGCCGAGCAGTGCCTTCTCCGAGCGTTTGCGCGGCTCGAGGAAGCTCGGGAAGTAGCTCTCGCCCGAGCGCTTGCGCGGGATCGCCAGCTCGATCTCGCCGACCCTGGTCGCCCAGGGCCGCGCCCGGTAGCCGTTGCGGTGGGTGCTCCTCGCCTCGTTGACCTCGCCCCGCCCGGCGCCGATCTGGCGGGAGATCTCGGCCTCCATCAGCTCCCGGGCGACCACCGCGACGCTCTCGCGCAGGAAGTCGGGATGCTCCTCGATCAGCGCCTTGGCTACGACCTCGGCGCTCGCCATGCTCTGGCTCACGGCCATCGTGGTGCTTCCTTTCGTCAGTCGACTTGCAGGTCAACCGACGAGTCTGGGGCCCGCGGTGGCCGGAACTTCGCTCCGGCCAGCTCCCGCGGCGGTTACACCACTTCTAGCGACGTGACCGTCGGCGAACGTCGGGGAACAGCACGTCGGGGTTGGATGAAGGGCTAAAGGGTCCGGATAGGAACGCCCTATTGCCCTGCTGTTCTCTAATCTGAGAGCCCGTCGTCCGGCGCGGACGGTCCGACTTTCGGTGAGACATCGGCGAAGTGTCCCGTCGCGGAAGATGTCGCGCCTCCGAAAACGTCTCCGCTTTCTGAGGACCTGGCGGTCGATCGCTACCAGCACTTAGCGCTCGCGCTCGACCTGCGAGCCGCCGACGATGGCTTCTTCGCCGTCCGCGGCGAACCTGACCCAGGCCTTGTTGGTGCCGTCGTAGTCCGGCCCCCAGAGCAGCAGCTCGGCCGGCTGCCCGCCCACCTTGCAGGGAACGCCCTCCGGGGTCTCGTCGCCGAGCAGGGCTTTGACGAACGGGTTGCCCTCGGCCTCGGCGCCGATCGTGGTCGGCTCGCGGTGGCCGGGGTGCACGCGGGTCTCCGCCGGCAGCGCCAGCAGGCGCTCGAGCGAGGCGCGGAGGTCGGCGATGCCGGTGGCCTCGGGGGCGCGGGTGCCGCCGACGGTGCCGCGGAAGAGAACGTCCGCGGTGACGACGTCGGTCCCGTTGACGAGGAAGGCGAGGTGGCCGTGGGCGTGCCCCGGCGTGTGCAGGGATTCGATCGAGAGGCCGCCGAACTCCACCACCTCCCGATCGCTCAGCAGAACGTCGACGACGCCGGGCAGCTCGCCCGCGGTGAGCTCGTGGGCGTACACCTTGGCGCCGAGCTCGCCGTAGCCGTCGAGCACCACGTGGTCGACGTGGTGGTGGGTCAGCAGCAACGCCGGGACCGCCAGGCCACGCTCGGAGATGCTCTCGAGCAGCGGGCCGGCGACGCCGTTGCCGTCGATCAGGATGCCGGTGCCCTCACCGTCGTCGATCAGGTAGGAGTTGGACAGCCAGCCGTCGCTCTCGGTCCGTTCGAGGTTCATCGTCGAGCCCAGTCTCAGACGTACTCGACGACGGTGCGGATGCCGTCCTGTTCGTGCATCAGGTCGAAGCCGGTGTTGATCTCCTCGAGCGTGGTCCGGTAGGAGATCAGAGCGTCGACGTCGATCTCGCCCTTGAGATAGCGATCGACCAGCTGCGGCACCTGCTCGCGACCCTTGACGCCGCCGAAGGATGCGCCCATGATCGTGCGGCCGGTGATCAGGTAGCGGGGCACGACGTCGAGGGTCTCGCCGCGGCCGGCGACCCCGGTGACGCAGACGGTTCCCCAGCCGATCCGGGCCGACTCGACCGCCTGGCGCATCACCGCGACGTTGCCGGTCGCCTCGAAGGTGAAGTCGGCGCCGAAGCCGCCGGTCTCCT
>JAFDWD010000762.1 GCA_018268695.1 Actinomycetota bacterium | reverse complement strand
CAAGAAGGCGGCC
Organism: Actinomycetota bacterium; assembly: GCA_018268695.1. The sequence continues at coordinate 1,728 of JAFDWD010000762.1, read as the reverse complement.
GCCAACACCTACGTGGCGAAAAAAACCTCGTCACTGCCGCCCGTCGTCGCGATCGCGGCGAGCAACACGTTGTTCTCGCTGAACTCGTCGACCTCCGGCTACATCCCGACCGCCTTCGCGTCCTTCGCGACCAAGGCGAACGTCAACACCACGGTGATCACCTTCTCCGGGACCGCCAGTTGCACGAACCCGGTGAAAGCGCCGACCGTCGACCAGTCCTGCCCGATCACGATCCTGGTCGACGGCCAGCCGGTCGCCAAAAAGGTGAACTTCGCCCCGGCGACCGCCGAAGGCACGTCGAGCAAGCCTGCGGCGGCCAACATCCACACGATCGTGCAGACGACCGTGCTGGGTAAAGGCGGCCACACGGTCCAGATCGAATACGCGGGCGCCTCGGGGCTGAACTTCCAGCTCAAGTCCTGGAACCTTGCCGTCCAGGCCTACCCGCAGGCCGAAGAACCGGAAGAAGAAGAAACGACGCCGACGCCGACGCCGAAAGGCAAGTAGGCCAGGCAGCGCAACGGGCCGCGCCCCCGGGGAATGGGGGCGCGGCCCGTATGTGTGGGTGGGAGTTCGCGAGCCGGTTAGCGGCCGCGTTGGGGGAGGTTCTCGCCGAGCACCAGGCGGGCGCGGTAGAAGATCGCGTCGTCGACGTTGCCCTGCGACTCGTCGCGGTTGGCGGAGCGAGCGGACCGGTTCAGGCCGGTTGCGGCGGGCGCTTCGTCGCGGACCAGTCCTGCGATCCGACCGCGATTGGTGAAGGTGGTCCGTGAGACCTTCTTGCCCATCGTTCTGCGCTCCTTTCTGTAGTTTCTTGAGCGACTAGATCAACATAGCAGGGACGGAGTCGGCGGCTGAACGGTCTTTCCTATCGCCGCCGGTATGGGGACGGGGGACCCACGGGACGACGACGACTGGTCACTTGACCACACCCTGGTGTGGTCAAGTGACCGAACGACGAGATCGGTGACGAGGAACCCCCGCGCAAGCGTGGAGAAGGACACGGAAGGCGCACGGATCCACACTCCCGTGCGCCTTCTGCCTCATCCTTCCCGACGCTCGTGCACTTGAGCGCCCTATGGCGCGTCCAAGTGCACGAGCGTCGGATCGGCGTTGTGAAAGACGCACGAACGTGGAGGAAGGGTCCCGGAAGGGAGAAGAAGTGATGCTTCCGTGCGCGTCTCGCGACCCTTCCGGGCGTCCCTCACCGGGGCGCCAGCTTCCCCACCCGGAGCACCCCAAGTCCCGAACACCGCCCGAAAATCCAACACGGCCACACCGGGATCGGCCACAATGGCCGGTATAGGCGAATTGGGCGGGGCGCCACCCGGCAAAGCGCACCCCGCCCGTCGCCTCTTCAAGCGGCTGCGGTTACCTCCGCATCGCCACCGTCCGTGGATCCCTGGGGAGTCGAGGCCCCAGGGGGATTGGACGGTGCCGAACCGTTGAAGCTTTTTGCGTGCACGGGGCGGAGGTAGGCGATCTGCCCCTCTCGCAGCTCCAGGCGCTGGAGCTCACCGCGGGTGAGCTGCGCCCAAACCTCGGTCCCGTCGCCGAGCACGAACTCGACCCGGATCTCGAAGCCGAGCGCGACGATCCGTTGGACCATCGCCTCCTCGGTCGAGTCGTCGCGGTCGCGGACGACCTCGATGTCGTGCGGCCGCACGAAGTCGTCGCCGAGCCGGTTGACCTCGCCGACGAAGCTCATCACGAACTCGTTCGCCGGCT